>NZ_JBYQCG010000066.1:0-11920 GCF_057837105.1 Burkholderia sp. APQ4-4ca
CAAGACCTACATCGACAGCGTGCTCGCGAACGCGCAGGCGCTCGGCGAAGTGCTGAAGGCCGGCGGCGTCGATCTCGTCACGGGCGGCACCGACAACCACCTGCTGCTGGTCGACCTGCGCCCGAAGGGCCTGAAGGGCGCGCCGGTCGAGCAGGCGCTGGAACGCGCTGGCATCACCTGCAACAAGAACGGCATTCCGTTCGACACCGAGAAGCCGACCGTCACGTCGGGCATTCGCCTCGGCACGCCGGCCGGCACGACGCGCGGCTTCGGCGTCGCGGAGTTCCGCGAGATCGGCCGCCTGATCCTCGAGGTGTTCGACGCGCTGCGCGCGAATCCGGAAGGCGATCCCGCAACCGAACAGCGCGTGCGCCGCGAGATCTTCGCGCTCTGCGAGCGCTTCCCGATCTACTGATCGACCCCACAAGAACAGTCACACGAGCGAGAGCAGATATGAGCACGCTGCATCAGGACAGCATCATCATCGACGGACTGAACATCTCGAAGTTCGAGAAGCCGGTGTTCGAGGACATGCGAAAGGGCGGCATCACGGCCGCGAACTGCACGGTATCGGTGTGGGAGAACTTCACCAAGACCGTCGACAACATCGGCGTGATGAAGAAGAAGATCCGCGACAACGGCGAGCTGCTGACGCTCGTGCGCACGACGGACGACATCTTCCGCGCGAAGAAGGAAGGCAAGACCGGGATCATCCTCGGCTTCCAGAACGCGCATGCGTTCGAAGACAACCTCGGCTACATCGAGGCGTTCGCCGACATGGGCGTGCGCGTCGTGCAGCTTTGCTACAACACGCAGAACCTGGTCGGCACGGGCTGCTACGAGCGCGACGGCGGCCTGTCGGACTTCGGCCGAGAAGTGATCACCGAGATGAACCGCGTCGGCATCATGGTCGACCTGTCGCACGTGGGCGGCAACACGTCGTCGGAAGCGATCGCGTTCTCGAAGAAGCCGGTGTGCTACTCGCACTGCCTGCCGTCGGGCCTGAAGGAACATCCGCGCAACAAGAGCGACGCGCAGCTGAAGGAGATCGCCGATGCGGGCGGCTTCGTCGGCGTGACGATGTTCGCGCCGTTCCTGAAGCGCGGCATCGAAGCGAACATCGACGACTACATCGAGGCGATCGACTACGTCGTGAACTTGATCGGCGAAGACGCGGTCGGCATCGGCACGGACTTCACGCAGGATTTCGCGAAGGAGTTCTTCGACATGCTGACGCATGACAAGGGCCGTTATCGCCAGCTGACGAACTTCGGCAAGGTGATCAACCCGGACGGCATCCGCACGATCGGCGAATTCCCGAACCTGACGGCCGCGATGGAACGCCACGGCTGGAGCGAGTCGCGCATCCGCAAGATCATGGGCGAAAACTGGGTGCGCGTGTTCAAGGACGTGTGGGGCGCGTAAGCGCCCGACGAGCCGAACCGCTACCGTCGTTTCAACATAAAAAAATCGGGACGTGCCAGCGCTTGCCGCGCGGGCACGCGGACGATGTCGCGCCTGCGCACTGAGCCGCGCGGCCACTTTCCTCACGGAGTCACCACGATGCAACCGCAACTGCCGATCAACGTCGATCCCGATACCGGCGTCTGGACCACCGACGCGCTGCCGATGCTGTACGTGCCGCGCCACTTCTTCACGAACAACCACGTCGCCGTCGAGGAAGCGCTCGGCGTCGACGCATATGCCGAGATCCTCTACAAGGCCGGCTACAAATCCGCCTACCACTGGTGCGACAAGGAAGCCAAGCTGCACGGCCTGACCGGCATGGCCGTGTTCGAGCACTACCTGAAGCGTCTGTCGCAGCGTGGCTGGGGCCTGTTCTCGATCATCGAGGCCGACCCGGCGAGCGCCCGCGCGAAGATCGAGCTGCGCCACTCGTCGTTCGTGCTTCAGCAGCCGGGCAAGGAAGGCAAGCTCTGCTACATGTTCGCGGGCTGGTTCGCGGGCGCGATGGACTGGGTCAACGACACGACGCCGGAAGGCAAGGGCGCGCCGCGCGCGTACTCGAAGGAAGTGCAGTGCGCGGCCGAGCATCACGACCACTGCATTTTCGAAGTGTCGCCGATCGCGCACTGACGCATTGATTCACTGAAGCCGAACAACACCCGCAACACGAGACATTCGAACGCCAGAGGTCGCCAGCGATGCGTTATCCCCACCTGTTCAAACCCATGCAGCTGAACCAGCTGACGCTGCGCAACCGGATCGTCAGCACCGCGCACGCGGAGGTGTATGCCGAGCCGGGCGGCCTGCCGGGCGACCGCTATATCCGCTACTACGAGGAAAAGGCGAAGGGTGGCGTCGGCCTGGCCATCTGCGGCGGGTCGAGCCCGGTATCGATCGACAGCCCGCAAGGCTGGTGGAAATCGGTGAACCTGTCGACCGACAAGATCATCGATCCGCTCACGCGCCTGGCCGACACGATGCACAAGCACGGCGCGAAGATCATGATCCAGGCGACGCACATGGGCCGCCGCTCGTCGTTCCACGGCGAGCACTGGCCGCACCTGATGTCGCCGTCGGGCGTGCGCGAACCCGTGCACCGCGGCAACGCGAAGATCATCGAGATCGAGGAAATCCGCCGCATCATCGGCGATTTCGCGGCGGCCGCGAAGCGCGTGAAGGCGGCCGGCATGGACGGCATCGAAATCTCCGCCGCGCACCAGCACCTGATCGACCAGTTCTGGAGCAAGCGTTCGAACCACCGCACCGACGAATGGGGCGGCAGCCTCGAAAATCGCCTGCGCTTCGGCATCGAAGTGCTAACGGCCGTGCGCGAGGCGGTCGGCAAGGATTTCTGCGTCGGCCTGCGCATGTGCGGCGACGAATTCCACGAAGACGGCCTCGATCACGAAGCGCTGAAGGAAATCGCGCAGGCGATGTCGGAAACCGGCCTGATCGACTACCTGAGCGTGGTCGGCTCGGGCGGCGATACGCACAACACGATCGCGAACTGCATGCCGCCGATGGCGTTGCCGCCGGAGCCGTTCGTGCACCTCGCGGCCGGCATCAAGTCGGTCGTGAAGATTCCGGTGATGCACGCGCAGAGCATCCGCGATGCGGGCCAGGCCGAGCGCCTGCTCGCGAACGGGATGATCGACCTGGTCGGCATGACGCGCGCGCAGATCGCCGATCCGCACATGGTGATCAAGATCCGCGACGGCCGCGAGGACGAAATCAAGCAGTGCGTCGGCGCGAACTACTGCATCGACCGCCAGTACAACGGCCTCGACGTGCTGTGCATCCAGAACGCGGCGACGTCGCGCGAGGCGACGATGCCGCACATCATCGAGAAGTCGCGCGGCCCGAAGCGCAAGGTCGTGGTGGTCGGCGCCGGCCCCGCGGGCCTCGAGGCCGCGCGTGTCGCGAAGTTGCGCGGCCACGACGTCGTGCTGTTCGAGAAGAACGCGGAAGTGGGCGGCCAGGTGATGATCGCCGCGAAGGCGCCGCAGCGCGAGCAGATGTCGGGGATCATCCGCTGGTTCGACATGGAAACGAAGCGTCTGGGCGTCGATCGGCGTCTCGGCGTGGCCGCCGACGAGAAGATGATCATGGCCGAGAAGCCGGACATCGTCGTGCTCGCCACCGGCGGGTCGAGCTTCACGTGGCAGGTGCCGGCGTGGGGCGTGGCCGAAGGCCTCGCCGTCAGCTCGTGGGACATCCTCACCGGCAAGGTCGAGCCGAAGCAGAACGTGCTGCTGTTCGACGGCGTGAGCACGCATGCGGGCGCGGGCGTGGCCGATTTCATGGCGAGCCGCGGCTCGAAGGTCGAGGTCGTCACGCCGGACGTGAAGGTCGCCGACGACTGCGGCGGCACGACGTTCCCGATCTTCTATCGGCGCCTGTACGCGTTCGGCGTGATCCCGACGCCGAACACGATGCTCGATCGCGTCTATGAAGAGAACGGCAAGATGATCGCCGTGCTGCGCAACGAGTACACGGAAGAACTGGAAGAGCGCGCGGTCGACCAGGTGGTGATCGAGAACGGCTCGTCGCCGAACGACGAACTGTACTGGAAGCTCAAGCCGGAATCGGTGAACCGCGGCCAGATCGATCCGCACACGCTGTTCGCGGCCGAGCCGCAACCGTGCCTGTCGGAAGAACTCGGCAACGGCCGCTTCCTGCTGTTCCGTGTCGGCGACTGCATCTCGATGCACAACGTCCACGGTGCGATCTACGACTCGCTGCGTCTCGTGAAGGATTTCTAAAAGATGAACCCGTCCTTCCTCATTACCGCCCTGTTGTGGCTGTCGGTGGCGGGGCTCGCGTTCGCGGTCGCGAAGCGCTCGTCCTACTGGCGTCTGGGCCGCGCCACCGCGCCCGGCTCGTTCGGCGTCGCGAACCTGTTCGCGATTCCGAAGCGTTACTTCGTCGACCTGCACCACGTGGTCGCCCGCGATCCGTACATCGCGAAGACCCACGTCGCGACCGCCGGCGGTGCGATCGGCGCGCTCGCGCTGGTGTTCGTCAACTACGGCCTCGCGATCTACTCGCCGTGGCTCGACAAGCTGATCTTCCTCGCGGCGCTCGCGATGCTGGTCGGCGCGGTGTTCGTGTGGCGCCGCCGCGCGGCGAAGAACGTGCCGGCGCGCCTGTCGCGCGGCCCGTGGAATACGCTGCCCTGGCTGCTCGGTTCGTTCGCGCTCGGCCTCGTGCTGTTCATGCTGGTGCCGACCGGCGCGATGTC
The DNA here is from genome assembly GCF_057837105.1 of Burkholderia sp. APQ4-4ca. NCBI lineage: Bacteria > Pseudomonadati > Pseudomonadota > Betaproteobacteria > Burkholderiales > Burkholderiaceae > Burkholderia > Burkholderia sp. APQ4-4ca. The sequence continues at coordinate 4,709 of NZ_JBYQCG010000066.1, forward strand.
GGGTGCGTTCGCGGTGCTTTGCGCGCTGCTGATCGGCGTCGGTGCGTTCACGATGACGGTCGGCGCCGCGAAGGGCGGCCCGATGAAGCATGCGATCGCTGGGCTGCTGCACCTCGCGTTCCACCCGCGCCAGGAGCGTTTCGCGGCCACGCGCGAATCCTTCACCGGCAACGGCACGGCCACGCCGCCGACCGCGCTGAAGCTGCCGGACATCGAGCATCAGGAGTACGGCGTCGCGAAGCCGGTCGAATTCCGCTGGAACCAGTTGCTGAGCTTCGACGCATGCGTGCAGTGCGGCAAGTGCGAAGCCGCGTGCCCCGCGTTCGCGTCGGGCCAGCCGCTGAACCCGAAGAAGCTGATCCAGGATCTCGTCGTCGGGATGGCCGGCGGCACCGACGCGGCGTACGCGGGCAGCCCGTCGCCGGGCATTCCGGTCGGCCAGCATCGCGGCGAGCCGAACGGCCCGATCGTGTCGGGCCTGATCGAGGAGCAGACGCTGTGGTCGTGCACGACCTGCCGCGCGTGCGTGCAGGAATGCCCGATGCTGATCGAACACGTCGACGCGATCGTCGACATGCGCCGCAACCGCACGCTCGTGCACGGCACGGTGCCGGGCAAGGGCCAGGAAGTACTCGCGAACCTGCGCGAGACCGGCACGATGGGCGGCTACGACACGGCCGCGCGCTACGACTGGTCGGTCGACCTGAGCGCCCCGGTCGCGCAACCCGGCACGCCGGTCGACGTGCTGTTCGTCGCGGGCGAAGGCGCGTTCGACATGCGCTACCAGCGCACGCTGCGCGCGTTCGTGAAGGTGCTGAACAAGGCGGGCGTCGATTACGCGGTGCTCGGCCCGACCGAGACCGACACGGGCGACGTCGCGCGCCGGCTCGGCGACGAAGCGACGTTCCAGCAGATGGCGAAGCGCCTGATCGGCACGCTCGGCACGCTGTCGTACAAGCAAATCGTGACGGCCGACCCGCACGTGATGCACAGCCTGCGCAACGAATACCGCGCGCTCGGGCTGCGCGTGACGGTCAAGCATCACACGACCTATCTGGCCGAACTGGCCGAGAGCGGCAAGATCGCGCCGAAGGCGGTCGACGCGCTGCAGGAGAAGCGCACCACGTATCACGACCCGTGCTACCTCGGCCGCTACAACGGCGAGACGGAAGCGCCGCGCAAGCTGTTGAAGACGATCGGCATCCAGGTCGTCGAGATGGAGCGCAACGGCATGCGCGGCCGCTGCTGCGGCGGTGGCGGCGGCGCGCCGCTGACCGATATCCCCGGCAAGCAGCGGATCCCGGACATCCGCATCGCCGATGCGCGCACGATCGGTGCGGACGTGGTCGCGGTTGCGTGCCCGAACTGCACGGCCATGCTCGAAGGCGTCGTGGGCCCGCGCCCCGACGTGCTCGACGTCGCCGAACTCGTCGCCGCCTCGCTGGAGTGAATCGATGAATACGATCAAACGAATCGATCCGCGCCGGCCGTTCGTCATCACGGCCGCCGGCCTGAAGCGCATCACGCTCGGCGAGGAAGGCAGCGCCGATGCGAACGCCGCGCAGTGGTCCGCACACGGTCATGGCGCCGCGGCCGCGAAGCCGCGCCGCGCGCTGCAGGGCCCGAAGCACGTAATGCTGGTGGTCGCGCACAGCGAACGCGGCGCGCTCGACGACCATTCGCGGCAGGCGATTGCCGCCGCCGCGGTGCTCGCCGATGCGCAGACGGAAGTCGCGCTGCTCGCGTTCGGCGAGCTCAAGGACGACGTGGCCGAACTCGGCGTCGACAAGCTGCTCGAGCTGACCGGCTTCGATCGCCGTGCGTTCGATCCCGAAAGCGAACTGCAAGCGTTGCAGGCGTGTGTTGCCGCGCTCGCGCCGAAACACGTGTTCGTGCCCGACAACGCGACAGGCGACGGCGACCTCGGCCGGCGTTACGCGGCGGCCGCCGGCGCGAGCGTCGCGACCCACGTCGTCGAAATCGACGCGAAGCACGTGGGTACGTATGCCCATGCCGGGCGCGCGTTCGCGACCCGCGCGCTGCCCGAGGTGATCCTGCTCGCGCAGAACGCGGTGGACGCGAAGCTGCCGTTCGTCGGCGCGGGCGAGCGCGTGGCGGCCGATTTCATCCGCCCGGCGCATGACGCCGCGCAGCCGTACCGCGATCTCGGTCTCGACGAAATCGACGCGGCCCAGGTCGCGCTCGAGGAAGCCGATTTCATCGTGTCGGCCGGCAACGGCGTGTCCGACATCGGCGCGTTCGAGCGGCTGGCCGGCGTGTTCGGCGCGGCGATCGGCGCGAGCCGCGTCGCGGTCGACAACGGCCACTTCACGCGCGACAAGCAGGTCGGCGCGACCGGCAAAACGGTCGAGGCGAGCGTGTACATCGCGTTCGGCATCTCGGGCGCGGTGCAGCATTTGCAGGGGATCAAGGACTGCCGCCACGTGATCGCGGTGAACCTCGACGGCAGCGCGCCGATCGCGAAGCGCGCGAACCTGACGGTGGTCGGCGACGCGCAGGCGACGATCGCCGCGCTGATCGAACAGGTCCAGGCCGCGCGGGCCGCGCGCGGCGAATCGCCGGCCGCGGTCGGTAACCGTGAACCCGAAGGAGTCGCCGCATGAACGCCCCCCGCTCATTGCAACGCATCGCGGTGCTCGTGTCCGTCGGCCGGCATCCGGTCAGCGGCGTCGCGCGCTACAGCCGCAACGATGCGGCCGCGCTCGAAACCGGCCGCCAGCTCGCCGAGAAGCATCGCGCGACGCTCGACGTGATCCACGCCGGCGACCCCGCGAATGCGGCGCTGGCCGAGTATCTGGCGCTTGGCGCGCGGGAGGTCGAGGTGCTGGCCTGTCGCGACGGCGACGATGCCGTGCACGCGCTCGCCGCGCGCGTCGAAGGTTACGACCTCGTGCTGACCGGTACGCGCGCCGAGGGCGCGTACGACACCGGGATGCTGCCGTATCGCATCGCCGCGGCGCTCGGCTATCCGCTCGTCGGCTCGGCCGTCGACGTGACGGTCGAAGACGGCCGCGCGGCGGTCCGGCAATTTTTGCCGAAAGGGCTGCGGCGGCGTGTCGACGCGGCGCTGCCGGCCGTCGTCGCCGTGCACCCGCTCGCCGGCGTCGAACCGCGCTATGCGTATGCGCGGCTGCGCGCCGGCGCGATCCGGCCGGCGCTCGCGGCGCCCGGCGCGGATGCCGATGCGGCCGCGTGGACGGTCGGCCCGGTCGAGCGTAAACCCGTAAAACTGGTCGCCGCCGAGAAGCGCTCCGGGCATGCCCGGATGCTGTCCGCGACGACGACCGAGAGCCGTGGCGGCAACGTCGTAAATGAAGGGAGTTCGGTCGAAAAAGCACAAGTGATCCTCGCGTATTTGCGCGAGCATCAGCTCATCGACTACTGATTTTGATGCCTGTCGGCAAGCAACCCAGGGATGCAAGGAATCCGGAGCAAACGATGAAAGTATCGGCAGACATTCGTGCACTGATCGAACGCCGCAAGGAAGGCCACAGCCTCGAAGCGCCGTTCTACACGAGCGAGGACATTTTCGCGCTCGACATGGAGGCGATTTTCCGCCAGCACTGGATCCAGGTGGCGATCGAACCGGACGTTCCCGAGCCGGGCGATTACGTGACCGTGGAGCTGGGCAACGATTCGATCCTGATCGTGCGCGACGACGACATGGCGATCCGCGCGTTCCACAACGTGTGCCGTCACCGCGGCGCGCGCCTGTGCAACGAAGACAAGGGCTCGGTCGGCAACATCGTGTGCCCGTACCACAGCTGGACGTACAACCTGACGGGCCAGCTGATGTTCGCCGAGCACATGGGCGAGAAGTTCGACCGCTGCAAGCACAGCCTGAAGTCGGTGCACGTCGAGAACCTCGCGGGCCTGATCTTCATCTGCCTCGCCGACGAGCCGCCGGTCGATTTCGCGCAGATGCGCGCCGAGATGGAGCCGTACCTGCTGCCGCACGACCTGCCGAGCACGAAGATCGCCGCGCAGATCGACATCATCGAGGAAGGCAACTGGAAGCTCACGATGGAGAACAACCGCGAGTGCTATCACTGCGTCGCGAACCATCCGGAGCTGACGATCTCGCTGTACGAATACGGCTTCGGCTACCAGCGCTCCGACGCGAACGCCGAAGGCATGGACGCCTTCGCCGAAACGTGCGTGCGGCGCGGCAAGGAGTGGGCCGAGATTGGCCTGCCGTCCGCCGAAATCGAAAAGCTGCTCGATGTGACGGGTTTCCGCACGCAGCGCCTGCCGCTCGACCGTCACGGCGAATCGCAGACACTCGATGCGAAGGTCGCGTCGAAGAAGCTGCTCGGCGGCTTCGACAAGGCCGACCTCGGCGGGCTGTCGTTCTGGACGCAGCCGAACTCGTGGCACCACTTCATGAGCGATCACATCGTGACGTTCTCGGTGATCCCGCTGTCGGCCGGCAAGACGCTCGTGCGCACGAAGTGGCTCGTGCACAAGGACGCGAAGGAAGGCATCGACTACGACGTGAAGAACCTCACGGCGGTGTGGAACGCGACCAACGACCAGGATCGCGCGCTCGTCGAATTCTCGCAGCGCGGCGCGACCAGCAGTGCGTACGAACCGGGCCCGTACTCGCCGTACACCGAAGGTCTCGTCGAAAAATTCTCGGCCTGGTACATCGGCCGGCTCGCCGAACAAACCGGCGCGTAGTCGTCAGCGGAACAGCAAGCGGAGTTAGAAATGATGCGAGATGCGGCCAATTTCGAGCCGGCGGACAGCCGGGTGACGCACCCGGCCTTCTGGAACGCGCTGTCCGAGCGCTGGACGAGCGACGTCGAGGAAACGCTGGTGTGCTGCCACGTACGGCAGGAAACCCACGACGTGAAGAGCTTCTTCTTCCGTTCACCGCAGGGCCGCACGTTCTCGTTCGAGCCCGGGCAGTTCATCACGCTCGAGCTCGACATCGACGGCGAGACGATCAACCGCTGCTACACGATTTCGTCGTCGCCGGCGCGGCCGCACACGATCTCGATCACGGTGAAGCGCGTGCCGGGCGGCAAGGTGTCGAACTGGCTGCACGACAACCTGCAGCCGGGCGCGTCGGTGCGCGTGCTCGGCCCGGCCGGCGAATTCACGTGCGCGCGGCATCCGGCGCGCAAGTACCTGTTCCTGTCGGCGGGCTCCGGCATCACGCCGCTGATGTCGATGAGCCGCGCGCACCATGATCTCGCGGAAGATCGCGACATCCTGTTCGTGCACAGCGCACGCACGCCGGACGACATCATCTTCGCGCGCGAGCTCGACCTGATCGCGTCGAACCACACGAATTTCCGTACGTCGTTCGTCGTCGAGCGGGTTGGCGCCCGCACCAACTGGCCGGGCGTCACGGGCTTCCTGACGCTGCCGCTGCTGAAGCTGATCGCGCCGGATTTCATGGAACGCGAGATCTTCACGTGCGGCCCCGCGCCGTACATGAAGGCCGTGCGCGACCTGCTCGACGAAGCCGGTTTCGATCGCAAGCAGTATCACGAGGAAAGCTTCTCGTTCGAAACGCTTGCGCAGACCGCGAGCGACGAAGTGCTCGCCGAACTCGTGCCGCCGGCGGAAGGCGGCGAGGCCGCGACGAAGCAGTACACGGTCAGCTTCGCGAAGAGCAACCGCGAGATTTCGTGCGGCTCGGAGCAGCACGTGCTCGACGCGGCGCGCCAGTCGGGCGTGCGGCTGCCCGCTTCGTGCACGCAGGGCATGTGCGGCACCTGCAAGGTGAAGCTCGTGTCGGGGCAGGTCGAGATGAAACACAACGGCGGTATCCGCCAGCGCGAGATCGATCAGGGGATGGTGCTGCTGTGCTGCAGCAAGCCGCTGTCGGATCTCGTGATCGACAAGTAGGCGAAGCGTCCCGTCGGCTGTCCGGGCGCGTCGCGTCTGGACAAGCATCTGTCGGAAAACAACGATACCGCGGATTTGTGGTTGAAGAACCTAGAGAGACAACGCGCACGGTGCGCAGACCAAGGAGATCGACCATGAAATTGTTCGGAAAACTGTTGTGGACCGGAGCCCTGTCGGCGATGGTTGCATTGAGCGCATCGGCACTCGCCGATACGAAACCGACGCTGAAAATCGGCTACGTCGAAGGCTGGGACGACAGCGTCGCGACGTCGAACGTCGCCGCCCGCGTGATCGAGAAGAAGCTCGGCTACGAGGTGAAGCTCGTGCCGGTCGCGGCCGGGATCATGTGGCAGGGCGTCGCGCGCGGCGATCTCGATGCGACGCTCTCCGCGTGGCTGCCGGTCACGCACGGTTCGTACTGGGACGAGTACAAGACCAAGGTCGTCGACCTCGGCACGAATTTCCCCGATGCGAAGATCGGCCTGATCGTGCCCGCGTACGTGAAGGCGAAGAGCATCGAAGACCTGAATGCGGAGAAGAGCAGCTTCGGCGGCCGGATCGTCGGCATCGATGCGGGCGCCGGCGTGATGCGCAAGACCGACGACGCGATCAAGAGCTACGGGCTGAACTACACGCTGATGCCGAGCTCGGGCAGCGCGATGACGGCCGAGCTGTCGCGTTCGGTCAATGCGAACAAGCCGGTCATCGTGACGGGCTGGGCGCCGCACTGGATGTTCGCGAAGTGGAAGCTGCGCTTCCTCGAGGATCCTAAGAAGGTGTTCGGCGGCGCCGAGCACGTCGACAGCGTCGTGAATCCGGGCCTCGAAACCAAGGCAAAGCCGGTCGTCGCGTTCCTGAAGAAATTCCAGTGGAAGCCGGGTGAGATCGACAGCGTGATGCTGGCGATCCAGAACGGCTCGAAGCCGGAAGCGGCCGCGGATGCGTGGATTGCGGCGCATGCCGACCGCGTGAATTCGTGGACGGAAGGCGCGCAGTAAGCATCTCGACCTACGTCGCGCGAGTCACGTCGCGCGAGTCGTCATAAAAATACGCCGGGAATGGATTGCAGGAATCCGAAATAATCAGGATTCCATGCGGCCATATCCCGGTTTTCTTTTGCTGATTCTGCAAAAAAGCCCGTAAATTGCTACACTACGGCCCTCGTGCAGAATCACCACTGCTTTGCATCGGACCAGAGTAAGCGCTAAAGCGCTCACGCTGAGCGAGAGGAGGAATTGGATGAGTCAAGCAGGACTGCGTGCGAATCGCACCAGTGACGTCGAGGCAACCATCTCACATGATTCGACGGGCCACACGCTGCATCGTGGCCTG
>NZ_JBYQCG010000067.1:0-7448 GCF_057837105.1 Burkholderia sp. APQ4-4ca
TGAATTTGAAGAACATCGGCCTGATTGCCGCGGGCCTCGCCACGGGCGTGTTCGCCACGCTGCAGGTTTCCGCATCGGCCGAGCAGACCGCCACGGCGCCGCTTCCCCTCGACCAGCTCCGCCTGTTCGCGGAAGTATTCGGGCAGATCAAGCGCGAATACGTCGAACCGGTCGACGACAAGAAGCTGCTGACGGCCGCGATCAAGGGCATGGTGTCGAGCCTCGACCCGCACTCGTCGTTCCTCGACAAGACCGACTATGACGAGCTGCAGGAGCAGACGAAGGGCCGCTTCGCGGGTCTCGGCATCGAGATCTCGCAGGAAGACGGCCTCGTCAAGGTGATCTCGCCGATCGAGGACACCCCCGCGTTCCGCGCCGGCATCCGTCCGGGCGACCTGATCACGCGCATCAACGACAAGCCGGTGCGCGGCATGACGCTCGACAAGGCCGTCAAGCAGATGCGCGGCGAGCCGGGCACCAAGGTCACGCTCACGATCTTCCGCAAGAGCGACGACCGCACGTTCCCGGTCACCGTCACGCGCGCGATCATCAAGGTCCAGAGCGTGAAGATGAAGATGCTCGATCCGGGCTACGCGTACATCCGCATCACGAGCTTCCAGGAGCGCACGACGCCCGATCTCGCGCAGAAGCTGCAGGACATCGCGCGCCAGCAGCCGAACCTGAAGGGCCTGATCCTCGACCTGCGCAACAACGGCGGCGGCCTGCTGCAGAGCGCGGTGGGCGTGGCCGGCGCGTTCCTGCCGCCGGACTCGGTCGTCGTGTCGACCAACGGCCAGATCCCCGATTCGAAGCAGGTCTACCGCGATACGTACGACAACTATCGCCTGCCGTCCTTCGACGGCGATCCGCTGAAGAACCTGCCGCCCATCTTCAAGACCGTGCCGATGATCGTGCTGACGAACGCGTATTCGGCGTCCGCGTCGGAAATCGTCGCCGGTGCGCTGCAGGATTCGAAGCGCGCGCAGATCATGGGCAAGACGACGTTCGGCAAGGGTTCGGTGCAGACGGTCCGCCCGATGACGGCCGACACCGCGCTGCGCCTGACCACCGCGTACTACTACACGCCGAGCGGTCGTTCGATCCAGAACAAGGGCATCACGCCGGACGTGCCGGTCGATCAGTACGCGGACGGCGATCCGGACGACGTGCTCGTGACGCGCGAGGTCGACTACACGAACCACCTCGCGAACACGCAGGATCCGAACGAGAAGAAGGAACAGGAAGAGCGCGAGCAGCGCCGGCTGGATCAGCTGCGCATTCTCGAGGAGCAGAACGACAAGAAGACGCCGGAGCAGCGCCAGAAGGATCGCGATCGCAAGCCGATCGAGTTCGGCAGCGCCGACGACTTCATGATGCAGCAGGCGCTCAACAAGCTCGAAGGCAAGCCGGTCCAGGAATCGAAGTCGCTGCTCGCCGAGAGCACGACGAAGAGCCCGGCCGCCAAGGCTGCCGCAAGCTCGAAGGCATCGGGCGCGAGCGCCGCGAAGCCGGCTTCCGCACCGAAGCCTGCCTCCGCGCCGAAGTAAGCGCCGGCCGGCATCCAACGGGCCATCGCGGGAAGACCGCGATGGCCCGTTTTTCATGCGCGCCTAAAATAACGAACGTCCGCCCGCCTCGCTCACGCCTGCCCATGAACGACGATCAACTCCTTCGCTACTCCCGCCACATCCTCGTCGACGAAATCGGCATCGAGGCGCAGCAACGCTTTCTCGACGCGCATGCGATCGTCGTCGGCGCGGGCGGCCTCGGCTCGCCGGCCGCGATGTATCTCGCGGCATCGGGGGTCGGCACGCTCACGCTCGTCGACGCCGACACGGTCGACCTCACGAACCTGCAGCGGCAGATCCTGCACGGGACGGCGTCCGTCGGCCGCAGCAAGGTCGAATCGGGGCGCGACGCGCTCGCGCGGCTGAATCCCGAGGTGACGGTGAACGCGGTCGCGGCGCGCGTCGACGATGCGTGGCTCGACGCGCACGTGCCGCACGCGAGCGTCGTGCTCGATTGCACCGACAACTTCGCGACGCGGCATGCGATCAACCGCGCGTGCGTCGCGCACGGCGTGCCGCTCGTGTCGGGCGCCGCACTGCGCTTCGACGGCCAGATCAGCACGTTCGACTTCCGCGACGCGGCCGCGCCCTGCTATGCGTGCGTGTTTCCGGAAGACCAGCCGTTCGAGGAAGTCGCGTGTTCGACGATGGGTGTGTTCGCGCCGACCGTCGGGATCATCGGCGCGATGCAGGCGGCCGAGGCGCTGCGCGTGATCGGCGGCATCGGCAAGACGCTCAACGGGCGGCTGATGATGCTCGATTCGCTGCGGATGGAATGGACGACGATGAAAATCGCGCGCCAGGCCGACTGCCCCGTGTGCGGAGGCCGGCACTGACGCGCGACGGGCATGCGCCGCAAGCGCATGCGTGACACTTCTCTACCGTTAGCGGCGGCGAAAACGCCTACGCGGCCGCATCCGCCCGCGGCTCGGCAACCGACAGCCGCTGCAGCGCGGCCTGCACTTCTTCCGGCTCGAACGCGGCCAGCACGTCGGCCGTCGGCTTCTCGAGCGCCTTCAGGTGCGCACGCAGGATCTCCTGCTTCACGACGAGCAACTGGCTCGGGTGCATCGAGAACTCGGTGAGCCCCATCCCGAGCAACAGGCGCGTGAGCGCCGGGTCGCCCGCCATCTCCCCGCATACCGACACCGACACGCCCGCCCGCTTCGCCTCGCGCAACGTATACGCGATCAGGTGCAGCACGGCCGGATGCAGCGGGTCGTACAGGTGCGCGACCGCGTTGTCGGCGCGATCGATCGCGAGCGTGTACTGGATCAGGTCGTTCGTGCCGATCGACAGGAAATCGAAGCGCTTCAGGAACAGCGGCAACGCGATCGCGGCGGCCGGAATCTCGATCATCGCGCCGAGGCGCACGTTCGGGTCGTATGCGAGCCCCGCGTCGTCGAGCTGGCGCTTCGCCTCGCGGATCAGGTCGAGCGTCTGGTCGATCTCCTGCGCGTGCGCGAGCATCGGGATCAGGATCTTCACCTGGCCGAACGCGGACGCGCGCAGGATCGCGCGCAACTGCGTGAGGAACATCTGCGGCTCGGACAGGCTCCAGCGGATCGCGCGCAGCCCGAGCGCCGGGTTCGGCGCCGTTTCGTAGCCTTCGTCGAGCGCCTCGAGCGGTTTATCGGCGCCGACGTCGATCGTGCGGATCGTCACCGGCATGCCCTTCATCCACTCGACGGCCCGCTTGTACGCGGCGAACTGCTCCTCCTCTTCCGGCATCTCCTTCTCATGCATGAACAGGAACTCGGAGCGGAACAGGCCGACGCCGACCGCGCCGGCCTCGACGGCCGCCTTCGCGTCGTCGGGCAGTTCGATGTTCGCGTACAGGTCGATCTTCGTGCCGCACAACGTTTGCGTCGGCGAGAACTTCAGGCGCTGCAGCTTGCGTTGCTCCAGCAGCTTCTCGGACTGGCGATACGAGTATTCCTCGAGGACGATCGGCGCCGGATCGACGATCACGATGCCCTGGTCGCCGTCGACGATGATCAGGTCGTCCTGGCGGATCAGCGAACTCGCATGCTGCACGCCGACCGCGGCCGGAATGCCGAGGCTGCGCGCGACGATCGCCGTGTGCGACGTGCGGCCGCCGAGATCGGTGACGAACGCCTGGAACGACTGCGTCTTGAACTGCATCATGTCGGCCGGCGCGATGTCGTGCGCGACGACGATCATCTCGCTCGTGCCGTTGCGGGCCGCGCGGTCGAGCGCCTGCGACGCGGACGGCGCACCGGCGAGCGCCTTCAGCACGCGCTCGACCACCTGCTCGATGTCGGCCTTGCGCTCGCGCAGGTATTCGTCCTCGATGTCGTCGAAATGGCGCGTGAGCAGTTCGAGCTGCTCGGTCAGCGCCCATTCGACGTTGTAGCGGCGCGTGCGGATCAGGTCGATGGTTTCCTGCACGAGCATCTCGTCGCTCAGGATCATCGTATGGACGTCGATGAAGGCGCCGACTTCGCTCGGCGTGTCGTCGGTCAGGTCGGCGCGCAGTGCCTCGAGCTCGCGACGCACGACGTCGAGCGCCGTGCGGAACCGCTCCACTTCGGCGTCGGTCTGGTTGGCCTCGATCAGGTAATGGGCGACGTCGAGCGCCGCCGGCGCGATCAGGTACGCTCGCCCGATCGCGATACCTCGTGAGACGGGAATGCCATGCAGCGTGAAGGACACGCGCACCTCCTCTGTACAAGTAAAGCCGCGGCACACTGCTGCGATGCGCTTATGACCCCGGTTAGCGATTATAAATTCCGCGACTCCCTGCTGGCTGCATGCAGCGCAGCATTGCACATTTCGCATCAATGCTTCCGACGAAAAAAATGCCGCGAAACCCGCGGCATTCCGACTGGAAACGGCAACGATCCCGCGCAGCGATCACTGGCCTTCGCCGAACTTGTCGGCAATCAATTTCAGCAGCGCATCCATCGCTTCCCGCTCGTCGGGCCCGTCGGTCTCGATCGTCACGGTGCTGCCGATGCCGGCCGCCAGCATCATCACGCCCATGATGCTCTTCGCGTTGATCTTGCGCCCGTTGCGTGTCATCCAGACTTCCGACTGGAAGTTGCCGGCCAGTTGCGTAAGCTTGGCCGATGCACGCGCATGGAGCCCCAATTTATTGACGATGGTGGTTTCTTGTTGAAGCATGATTCTCGGTCGGGTCGGTCGGGACCGCCGGCGGCGCGCGCAGGCGGGTCGGTCTAAAACGAAAAACGGGGGCTCAGTGCGATTCGGTGCGCGGCTGCGGTTCAGGCGGAATCGGCGCGCACTGGCCGCAGCCGGTTTCGCTCGGCGGCGGCGGCGTGCCGGCCGACACCTCGTGGACGCCCTTCGCGCCGCCGGACAGCGCCTTGTCGACCAGCTTGTCGAGCGGCACGGTGCGGTAGCAGACGGCCCGCACGAGCATCGGCAGGTTCACGCCGGCCAGCACGCGCACGTTGTCGAGCTTCGCGAGCTGGCCCGCGATGTTCGCGGGCGTCGCGCCGTACATGTCGGTCAGCACGACCACGCCGTTGTCTTCGCGCAGCCGCGCGAGTTCCGCGTGCGCGAACGCCATCACCTGGGACGGATCGCTGTCGGCCATCACGTCGATGCAACCGATGCGGGCGGGCACGCCGCCGTAGATGTGCGCGATGCAATCCCGCAGCGCGGTGGCGAGCGGAGCGTGCGCGATGATCAGGATCCCGGCCATGTCAGATCGCTCCCGGCCGCCCCTGGCGGGCCGATACCCCGCGGCGGGGCAATGAGCGTAGCGAGTGTGGGAAACGTTTCATGTTCAGCCTTGCAACAGTGTCGGCCCGACCGCCGGGCCTTCGGTGCGCCGATCACGGCACCGGGCAAGCGGGCATTGTAGCAGGCCGGTCAAGCTGCTCCGGCGACGGGGGACCTGCGCGGCCGCCGCCGGGGTTGCGCGGGAGGCGGCCTACGCGGCCGCACGCTCCAGCGCGTCGATGAACATCGCGGCGACGTCGAAGCCCGTCTGCTCCATGATCTCGCGGAAGCACGTCGGGCTCGTGACGTTCACCTCGGTCAGCCAGTCGCCGATCGCGTCGAGGCCGACCAGCAGCAGCCCGCGCGACGCGAGCACGGGCCCCAGCGTGGCGGCGATCTCGCGATCGCGGGCCGTCAGCGGCTGCGCGACGCCGAGGCCGCCCGCGGCGAGATTGCCGCGCACTTCGCTGCCCTGCGGAATCCGCGCGAGCGAATACGGCACCGGCTCGCCGCCGATCAGCAAAATGCGTTTGTCGCCGGCCTTGATCTCGGGAATGAACTTCTGCGCCATCACCGAGCGCGTGCCGTCGTGGCTCAGCATCTCGACGATCGAGCCGAGGTTCATGCCGTCCGGCTTCACGCGGAACACGCCCATCCCGCCCATCCCGTCGAGCGGCTTCAGGATCACGTCGCCGTGCTCGGCGTGGAACGCACGCAGACGCTTCGCATCGCGCGTGACGAGCGTCGGCGCGACGAACTGCGGAAACTCGCCGATCGCGAGCTTCTCCGAATGATCGCGGATCGACTGCGCCTTGTTGAACACGCGTGCGCCCGCGCGCTCGGCCAGCTCGAGCAGCCACGTCGACGTCACGTATTCCATGTCGAACGGCGGATCCTTGCGCATCAGCACCGCGCCGAACGATTCGAGGCGGCGCGCGTCGACCGCGCCCGCTTCGAACCAGGTGTCGCGATGCAGGTCGTCCAGCTCGCCGACGAACGTGATGCGCCGCACGTCGGCTTCGACGGCCGAGCCCGTCCACGCGAGGTGGCGCGGCTCGCACGCGTACACCACATGCCCGCGCCGGGCGGCCTCCGCCATCATCGCGTAGGTCGAATCCTTGTAGATCTTGAAACGCTCGAGCGGGTCGGCGATAAAAAGAATGTCCATGCGGGTCCTGTACGTAGCGAAGGTCCGTTACACCTGAATGGCTTCGGGGTCGGTCTTTTCCAGTTCGATCGACGACGCGATCAGCGACAGCCGCGCGACGACGCCGTACATGTAGAAACGGTTCGGCGGCGCGGCGCCCGGCTTGGCGCCCGCATCCGGCAGCGCGGTGTGCTCGAAGCCGAGCGGCACGTAGTGCATGCCGGGCGCGTTCAGGTTCTGGTCGCGCTCGCGGCCGCCGTGCGTGCGGTAGAAGCCGCCGACCACGTAGCGGTCGATCATGTACACGACCGGCTCGGCCACTTCGTCGCCGACGCGCTCGAACGTATAGACGCCTTCCTGCACGATCACGTCGCGCACCGCGAGGCCGGCCTTCGATTCGGCCATCTGCGCGCGCTCGGCCTTCGTCATGCGGCCGATCTCGGCCGCGTCGTGCACGGTCATCACGCCGCGGCCCGCGGTGCCCGCGTCGGCCTTCACGACGACGTACGGCTTCTCGCTGATCCCGTATTCGCGATACTTGCGCGCGATCTTCTTCAGCACGCCGTCGATCGCGTCGGCGAGCGCCTGCTCGCCTTCATGCGCCTGCCAGTCGACGCCTTCCACGTGCGCGAAATACGGATTCACCATCCACGGATCGACGCCGACCATCTTCGCGAACTTCTTCGCGACGTCGTCGTAGCACGCGAAGTGCGTCGACTTGCGGCGCACGGCCCAGCCCGCGTGCAGCGGCGGCAGCAGGTATTGCTCGTGCAGGTTTTCCAGCACGGCCGGGATGCCGGCCGACAGGTCGTTGTTCAGCAGGATCGAGCACGGGTCGAAATTCTTCAGGCCAAGGCGGCGCTGCGAACGCTCGAGCGGCTCCAGCACGATCTTCTGGCCGTCGGCCAGCGTGATCGGCGTCATGTCGGTGATGCTGGGGTCGAGCGAGCCGAAGCGCACGTTCAGGCCGGCCTGGCGCATGATCGTCGCGAGCCGCGCGACGTTTTCCAGGTAGAACGCGT
>NZ_JBYQCG010000067.1:7468-74135 GCF_057837105.1 Burkholderia sp. APQ4-4ca
TCCAGCACGGCCGGGATGCCGGCCGACAGGTCGTTGTTCAGCAGGATCGAGCACGGGTCGAAATTCTTCAGGCCAAGGCGGCGCTGCGAACGCTCGAGCGGCTCCAGCACGATCTTCTGGCCGTCGGCCAGCGTGATCGGCGTCATGTCGGTGATGCTGGGGTCGAGCGAGCCGAAGCGCACGTTCAGGCCGGCCTGGCGCATGATCGTCGCGAGCCGCGCGACGTTTTCCAGGTAGAACGCGTTGCGGGTCGGCAGCTCGGGAATCACGAGCAGATTCTTCGCGTCCGGGCAGATCTTCTCGATCGCGGCCATCGCGGCCTGGACGGCGAGCGGCAGCACTTCGGACGGCAGATTGTTGAACGCGCCGGGAAACAGGTTCGCGTCGACGGGCGCCAGCTTGAAGCCGGCATTGCGCAGGTCCACC
This sequence comes from Burkholderia sp. APQ4-4ca, assembly GCF_057837105.1. Lineage (NCBI taxonomy): Bacteria > Pseudomonadati > Pseudomonadota > Betaproteobacteria > Burkholderiales > Burkholderiaceae > Burkholderia > Burkholderia sp. APQ4-4ca. The sequence goes on from NZ_JBYQCG010000067.1 coordinate 7,895, forward strand.
GAACAATAGAACGGCGGGGTGTGTTCCTGCCATTCGAGCCTGAACCAGCGTTCGATCGCAGGCGTCGCGTCGAGGATCTTCTGCTCGAGTTCGAGCAGCGGACCGTTCAACGCGGTAACGAGGTGGGGAACCATGAATCACTCGCGAGCGGGAGAATGAAGATTGTAGAGCAATTGCCTTGCCCATTTGGGGATTGTTCCCGGCTTCACAAGGATAGGGAGGGAGTTTTCGGCTATTGACCCGATAGAGTGAAGGGTTATCCGCTACGGCAGGAGGCGACAGGAGAAAAAAAGCCCGCCGGGTAGGCGGGCCGAAGTCGCTGCGCTCATTCGGGGCGGCGCCGTCTGCGCGGCGGCCCGCCGTTGATTCGTGTGACTTATTCCACGTGCTCGCCGTGCAGGATCACGTCGAGGCCTTCGCGCTCTTCCTCTTCGGTCACGCGCAGGCCGATCGTCAGGTCGATCAGCTTCAGCAGCACGAAGCTCAGCACGCCGCTGTAGACCAGCGTGATCAGCACGCCCTTCGCCTGCAGCAGCAGGCTGCCGTCGAAGCCGCCAATGTCCTTGACCGCGAACACGCCGGTCAGCAGCGCGCCGAGAATCCCGCCGATGCCGTGCACGCCGAATGCGTCGAGCGAATCGTCGTAGCCGAGCTTCGACTTGAGCCAGGTCGCCGACCAGAAGCACACGACGCCCGCCGCGATACCGATCACGAGCGCGCCCGCCACGCCGACGAAACCGGCTGCCGGCGTGATCGCCACGAGACCCGCGACCGCGCCCGACACGATACCGAGCACCGACGGCTTGCCCTTCGCGATCCACTCGGCAAACATCCAGCCGAGCGCCGCGCAGGCGGTGGCGACTTGCGTCGTCAGCATCGCGAAGCCGGCGCGGCCGTCGGCCGCGACCGCGGAGCCCGCGTTGAAGCCGAACCAGCCGACCCACAGCATCGAGCCGCCGATCATCGTCAGCACCAGGTTGTGCGGCGCCATCGATTCACGGCCGTAGCCGACGCGCTTGCCGAGCACCAGGCACGACACGAGGCCCGCGATACCGGCGTTGATGTGCACCACCGTGCCGCCCGCGAAGTCGAGCACGCCGTCGGCCGACAGCCAGCCGGTCGGCTCCCACACCATGTGCGCGATCGGCACATAGACGATCAGCGACCAGAGCGTCATGAACACGAGCATCGCCGAGAACTTCATCCGGTCGGCGAACGCGCCGCAGATCAGCGCCGGCGTGATGATCGCGAACGTCATCTGGTAGACGAAGTAGACCGATTCCGGAATCGTCGTCGCGAGGTGGCTGACCGTCAGCGTGGTCGCCTTGTCGCCCTTGATGTAGTTCATGCCGTGCAGGAACACGCGCGACAGGCCGCCGATGAAGCCGTTGCCCGGCGTGAACGCGAGGCTGTAGCCGACCACCGTCCACAGCACCGTGATCACGGCGGTGATCGCGAAGCTCTGCATCACGGTGGCGAGCACGTTCTTCTTGCGGACCATGCCCGCGTAGAACAGCGCGAGGCCGGGGATCGTCATGAACAGCACGAGCGCGGTGGACGTCAGCATCCATGCGGTGTCGCCCGCGCTGATCTTCGACGAATCGACCGAGAACGGTGCGGCGGGCGCAGCCGGGGCGGCCGGCGCGGATGCGGCGGCGGCAGCCGATGCGTCGGCCGTGCCCGATGCCGGTGCGGCAGCGGCGGATGCGTCGGCGGCCGGCGCCGAAGCGGCCGGAGCTGCGGCAGCCGATGCGTCGGAAGCCGTGGCGGCGGGCGCGGATGCGGCCGCGGTGGAACCAGCCGCGGCGGACGCCGCGTCGTCCGCGAGCGCGGAACCGACGCCGGCCGCGATCAGCGAGCCGGCCATCAGCAGGGACATCAGAAGTTTGCGCATCTTGGGTTTCCTCTTGTCGCTTGTCTTTAGTCTGTTCTGTTACAGCGCGTCCGCGCCCGTCTCCCCGGTGCGAATCCGGATCACTTGTTCGATCGGCGTGACGAAGATCTTGCCGTCGCCGATCTTCCCCGTGCGCGCGGCCCGCTCGATCGCTTCCACCGCCTGGTCGACGAGATCGTCGGACACGGCCGCCTCGATCTTCATCTTCGGCAGGAAATCGACCACGTATTCGGCGCCGCGGTACAGCTCGGTATGCCCCTTCTGGCGCCCGAACCCTTTCACCTCCGTCACCGTGATGCCGGAGACGCCAAGCGCCGACAGCGCCTCGCGCGTCTCATCGAGCTTGAACGGCTTGATGATTGCGGTAATGAGTTTCATGAAGTCCTCTCGCTGGGTTGTCCCGTCGAATTGGTTGGAATGTTGTAACGGACTCTTCTCAGCAACTCGCATGCCATGTTGGCCCGAACACCGTCTCGGAGGGCTTCGGAACGGGGTCGTATCCCGCGGTGTAAGGCGCCAAAGCCCGGCCGAATGGCCAACGTCGGCCGGTTTGCTGGCGCGGCGAAAGGATCGTTGCTAGAGTGCACGCACGTCCCGGATCGCCGGGCCATTCACCCATGCGGGCGCCATGCCCGGAATTCGCGCCCCGCGCGCACCATTTCCGGTCATGCGTGCATCATGGGCACGTACGCAACTGAAGATGCACATTTTTTGTGCAAGGAAGGGGAATCACATGAAGCAACCCAGCGACGTTTTCAACGATCTGCAGTCGCGCGTCAGCGATTTGCTGAAAAACTCGCCGGCCAAGGACGTCGAGCGCAACGTGAAGGCCATGCTGTCGCAAGGCTTCTCGAAGCTCGACCTCGTCACGCGCGAGGAATTCGACACTCAGGCGCAGGTGCTCGCCCGCACCCGCGTGCGCCTCGAGGAACTCGAAAAGCGCGTCGCGGAACTCGAGCAGAAGCTCGCCGCGCCGCAGGCCTGACGCCCCACCCGGCCGCAAGGTCCGGGCGCGGGCCGCCTCGTGCGGCTCGCGCCCGCCACCTTCCTCCGCGCTTCGGCGTCCGTCGTTCTTCGCAGCACCTCCGCTCTTCGCAGCCCATCGCTCTTCGCTGTTCGTCGTTCGCAACACCTCGTTCTTTCCCCGCGCCACGCCGGCAAGCGCGCACCGATTTCTCCGATTCCCGCGGCATGCGGCCCCGAACGGCCGTCGCCGCCTGTCATGCAGGAGCCTCGCCATGTCGCTCGCCGTGGTGCGCAGTCGCGCGCCCGCCTCCGGCCGCGCGCCGGACGTCACCGTCGAAGTCCATCTCGCCAACGGGTTGCCGTCGTTCTCGATCGTCGGGCTGCCCGATCTCGAAGTCCGCGAAAGCCGCGAGCGCGTACGCGCCGCGTTGCAGAACTGCGGATTCGAATTCCCGGTGCGCCGCATCACCGTCAATCTCGCGCCGGCCGACCTGCCGAAGGAATCCGGCCGCTTCGACCTGCCGATCGCGCTCGGCATCCTCGCCGCGAACGGCCAGATCCCGGCCGACGCGCTGGCCGGCCGCGAATTCGCCGGTGAGCTATCGCTGACCGGCGCGCTGCGGCCGATGCGCGGCGCGTTCGCGATGGCGTGCGGCGCCGCGCGGGACTGGCGGGCGGGCGCATCCGGCGCGGGCCTTGCTGGCGGCGCGGGCCTGGATGCCGGCGCCTCGCGCGATTCCGTCGCGACATCGCGTCCGCCCGAGCTGTACCTGCCGCTCGACAGCGCCGCCGAGGCCGCACTCGTGCCGGGCGTGACCGTATTCGGTGCGCGAGACCTGCCCGCGCTATGTGCGCACCTCGCCGATGCGCCCGACGGACGGCTCTCACCGGTCGCGGCGCCCTGCCTCGACGGCCTGCCGGCGCCCGCGGCGCCCGACCTCGCGGACGTCGTCGGCCAGCGCGGTGCGCGGCGCGCGCTGGAAGTCGCGGCCGCGGGCGGCCACCACATGCTGATGGTCGGCCCGCCCGGGGCCGGCAAGTCGATGCTGGCCGCGCGCCTAGCCGGCCTCCTGCCGCCGCTGACCGACGACGAGGCGCTGACCTCGGCCGCGCTGCTGTCCGCGAGCCGGCTCGGCTTCTCGCCCGCGCAGTGGCGCCGCCGTCCGTTCCGCTCACCGCATCACTCGTCGAGCGCCGCCGCGCTGGTGGGCGGCCGCAATCCGCCGCAGCCGGGCGAAATCACACTCGCGCACCTCGGCGTGCTGTTTCTCGACGAACTGCCGGAATTCGACCGGCACGTGTTGGAAATGCTGCGCGAGCCGCTCGAAGCCGGCCGCATCACGATCTCGCGCGCGGCCCAGCAGGCCGACTTCCCCGCCGCGTGCCAGTTGATCGCCGCGATGAATCCGTGCCCGTGCGGCTGGCACGGCGATCCGTCCGGGCGCTGCCGCTGCTCCCCGGACGTGGCCGCCCGCTATCTGCGCAAGCTGTCGGGGCCGCTGCTCGACCGCATCGATATCCAGATCGACCTGCCCGCGCTGTCGCCGGCCGAACTCGCGTCGCGCGCGACGGCGCCCGGCGAGCCGAGCGCCGTGGTGGCCGCCCGCGTCGCGCACGCGCGGGCGCTGCAGCTCGAGCGGCAGGGCAAGACGAATCACATGCTGAGCGGCCGCGAAACCGACGACCTGTGCCGGCCGACCGACGAAGGCGAGCGGTTGCTCCGCGAGGCCGGCGAACGCTTCGGCTGGTCGGCGCGCGCGTATTTCCGCGTGCTGAAGGTCGCGCGGACGATCGCCGATCTGGCCGGCGACCCGCTGCCGACGGCCGCGCAGATCGCCGAGGCGATCCGCTACCGGCGTGCGCTGACGGCGCTATGAGCGCTTGAGGAGGACAAAATCAGGCTGTCAAGACTTGACTTATACACAATTCCACTAATCCGGCCCCGGATCGCGGGTCGCGGCGGCCTTTGCCGGACCGAATTCGTATCCCGTTGTTTTAATTGATTTTTCTCAAACGGCGCACGGGCGGCCAAACGAGCCGGAAGGCCGTCCGGCGTGGCTGTGCGGGAAATACGCGGGACTTTTCAACAAAGTTATCCACATGCGCTGTGGATAGTCGAAAAACCCTCGCAAAATCCGGCGATTAGCATCGAAAGCTGCGAATGAACTTTCAGTTGTCACTGCGTGTCTGAGCGCCCTCGCCAGCCGCCGTCAATCGAGTTTGAACGAGCCGAAAAACTGATCGAGCTGCTCCTGCGCGAGCGGCCCGTCGGCGATCACGACGGCCTGGTATGCGTGCCGGCCGCGCGCGACGAGCCGCGCGACGATCGTCTTGCGCGCGCGATCGCCGCCGGCGGCCGCGCCCGCGATGCGCAGCTCGAGCCCGTTCACCGCGCCGCCGGCGGCGAGCGGCACGGGCACCGACGCCGTCTGCGGCGTGCCTTCGAGGTTGCGCGACAGCCCCGCGCGCAGGAATTCGAGCGCCGCGCGCCGCGTATCGTCGCGATCGTCGGGCAACGTCAGCGTGCCGACCGCGAATACCGCGCCGTCGACGTGCGCGGCCTGCATCCGCATCGGCATCGACGTACCGCCGAATGCCACCGGCTGCTCCTCGACGGTCGGCTTCGCCGGCAGGTCGATCGTGTAGCCGGCGTCGTTGTGCAGGGTGCGCCAGTCGTACGACGGCGAGCACGCGGCCAGCACGACGCTCAGGCAGGCCAGCGCGGCGAAGTGTCGCAGCGGGCGAAAAAGGGGGCGCAACGAATCGGTAACTTCCTTCGGCATGGCGGGGATCGAAGCAGGCAAAACGGGCATTATCCGCCGAACCTGAAATCGGGATGTGCGGCCGCCGCCGGTGCACACGCCGCATTCGCGCTAAAATGAGCGCCGAATTTCGACCTCCTTTGCATCGATCCGCGTCATCGACTCCGAGAGCACCAGATGAACACCACGCCTCCCGCCCGCCGCAGTACCGGCCCCGTGCGCTACCTCGTCGCGGCCGCCGTCGTCGCGGCGATCGCCGTCGCCGGCTTCTTCGCGTTCAACGGCAAGTCCAGCGTGCCGGACGCAACCTTCACGCTGCTGTCGGGCCAGAAGGTCTCGACCGCCGGCGACCTGAAGGGCAAGGTCTATCTGGTGAACTTCTGGGCGACGAGCTGCGCGACCTGCATGCAAGAAATGCCGCAGATGGTCGATACCTATAATCGCTTCAAGGGTCAGGGGCTGGAATTCGTCGCGGTCGCGATGAACTACGATCCGCCGATGTACGTCGCGAACTACGCGCAGACGCGCCAGTTGCCGTTCAAGGTCGCACTCGACGACGGCAGCGTCGCGAAGCAGTTCGGCAACGTGCAGCTCACGCCGACGACCTTCGTCGTCGACAAGGACGGCAAGATCCTGAAGCGCTACGTCGGCGCGCCGCAGTTCGCGGAACTCGACGCGCTGCTCAAGAAGGCGCTCGACGGCAACGCGGCCTGAGCGCCGCACGACAGGACTCGCAGGGCCGCACGCCGCGCCCCGCTCCGCGAAACGGACCGCACTGCGGTCCGTTTGCTTTTCAGCGCTCGGTTTCGCCTTTCGCCGACAGCCCGTAGCGCTTCATCTTCTCGTACAGCGTCGCCTTGCCGACATGCAGCCGGTCGGCCGTCGCGGCGACCGCGCCGCCCGTCTGGTTCAGCGCCTCGGCGATCACCGCGCGCTCGAACTGCTCGATGCGCTCCTTCAGCGTCTGGTCGTTGTCGGCGTCGTCGCCCGCGCCCGATTCCTGCGGCATGTCGGCCACGCCGAGCACGAAGCGGTCGGCCGCGTTGCGCAGCTCGCGCACGTTGCCCGGCCAGTCGCGCTGCATCAGGCTCGCGCGCTGCCGGTCGGTCAGCACCGGCGCGGGCCGCTCGTAGCGCACGGCAGCATCGAGCATGAAGTGTTCGAACAGCGGCACGATGTCCTCGCGGCGCTCGGCGAGCGGCGGCAGCGCGATCGTCACGACATTGAGCCGGTACAGCAGGTCGCGCCGGAACGTGCCGGCCGCGACGAGCTCGCTCATGTCGCCCTTCGCCGCCGCGACCACGCGGCAGTTCACGCGGATCGGCTGGTTCGAGCCGAGCCGCTCGAGCACGCCGTCCTGCAGCACGCGCAAGAGCTTCACCTGCAGCGCGAGCGGCATGCTTTCGATTTCGTCGAGGAACAGCGTGCCGCCGGACGCGTATTCGAGCTTGCCGACGCGCCGCTTCGCGGCGCCGGTGAACGCACCGGGCTCGTAGCCGAACATCTCCGACTCGAACATCGGCTCGGGCAGCGCGCCGCAATTGACCGCGATGAACGGCTTGTCGCGGCGCGGCGACAGCTCGTGCAGGCTGCGCGCGATCAGCTCCTTGCCGGCGCCCGTGTCGCCGTTGATCAGCACCGACGCGTCGGTCGGCGCGACGTTCGCGATCAGCTTGCGCACCTGCTCGATCGCGGGGCTGCGGCCGATGATGCGCGGCGCGACGACGTTCTGCCCGGCCAGCTCGCGCCGCAGCGCGTGGTTCTCGAGCACGAGCTCGCGGCGCTCGAGCGCGCGGCGCACCGTCTCGATCAGGCGCTCGGCCGCGAACGGCTTTTCGATGAAGTCGTACGCGCCGTCGCGCATCGCCTGCACGGCCATCGAGATGTCGCCGTGCCCGGTGACGAGGATCACCGGCACGTCGGGCACGCGCTCGCGGCACTGCGCGAGCACGTCGAGCCCGCTCGCGCCGGGCAGCCGGATGTCGCTGACGATCGCGCCGGCGGTATCCGCGACGATCGCCTTCTCGGCCGCTTCGGCCGACTCGAAGCCGGCAACGTCGAAGCCCGCCAGTTGCAGGCTCTGCACGCTCGCCCGGCGCACGAGCGCATCGTCCTCGATATAGATCACTTGCAGCCGGTTGGCCATCTTGGTCACTTGCTCCTGACAGGCCGCGCGGCGGGCGCGCGGCGCTCGTTGATGCCGGTCGTTCGCCGACCGGGCCTGCGGCCTACGGCCTGCTCACGCTAATGCGAGCCCGCCGGCTCGGACACGGAGTCCGGATGATGCGTGCGGGCGCGCCGCAGCGTCAAGACGAACAGCGCGCCGCCCGACGGGGCGTTGCGTGCGGTCAGCGCGCCGCCCGCGTCGCTCGCGATCGACGACGAGATCGCGAGGCCGAGCCCGAGCCCGCGCCCCATTTCCTTGGTCGTGAAGAACGGCTCGAACAGGCGCGGCAGCAAATCGGGTGCAATGCCGGAGCCGTTGTCGCGCACCTCGACCGCGAGCGTCGCGACCGACACCGCGATCGTCACCTCGATCGCCGGCGCCGCGACGCCGGCCACCGCGTCGAGCGCGTTGCCGAGCAGGTTGATCAGCACCTGTTCGAGGCGCAGGTCCTCGCAGCGCGCGACGAGTTCCGGATAGTCTCGTGCCAGATCGAGCGGCGCGTCCTGGGCGGGCGAGACGGTCGCGTCCTGCAGCGTCAGCGTGAGCGCGACGCCGCGCAGGCGTTCGTCGAGCAGCGACAGTACGCTGCGCAGCGCACGCACGACGAGCGCCTGCTCGTTGCGCGGCTTCGCGCGGCCGACGAACAGCTTCAGCTGGTTCGTGATCTTGCCCATCCGCTCGGTGAGCGCGGCGATCGCCTCGAGATTCTCGCGCGCGGCCGCCTGCTCGCCGCGATCGAGCAGCACGCGCGTGTTGTCCGAGAAGCTGCGCAGCGCCGCGAGCGGCTGGTTCAGTTCATGCGTGATGCCGGCCGCCATCTGGCCGAGCGCGGCGAGCTTGCTCGCCTGGATCAGTTCGTCGTGCGCGGCGCGCAGCTCCTGCTCCGCGCGGATCCGGTCGCCGACTTCCTTCTGCAACTGCTCGTTCGCTTCAGACAAATCGGCCGTCCGCTCCTCGACGCGCCGGTTCAGCTCCGCATATGCCTGCTGGAGCAGCGCGCGGCCGCGGATCATCTCGCGCACGCGGGCGCGGCGCATCCGCCAGTAGAACGCGAGCAGCGCGACCGACACGAAGCCGAAGCCGGTGACGATCGTCGCGTTGCGCGCATCGGCATCGATCGGCGCGATCGGCGCGAGCGTGACGAGCAGCCAGTCGGGCTCGCCGATCCGGCGCTTGCTGGCGAGGAAGCGCGGCGCGCGCCGGCCGGCGCCCAGACGCACGATCTCCGCATCGGCGCCGAGCGTCTGCTCGACGCGCAGCGGCAGCGGCGTGACCGGTTGCTGCGCATACTGGCGCGTTTCGTAGATCGACGCGGCGACGGGCCCCGTGAGCGGGCGCAGCGTGTGGTATTTCCACGCGGGCACCGACGACAGGAACACGACGCCGTGATCGTCCGCGACGACGAGCGGCTCGGACGCATCGGCGCCCTGGAACCATTCGAGGTTGAGCTTCACGACCACGACGCCCGCGATCTTGCCGTCGCGCCACACGGGCTGCGAGATGTAGTAGCCGGGGTCGCGCGAGATCGTGCCGATCCCGAAGAAGCGGCCGACCCGGCCGTTCATCGCATCGAGGAAATACGGGCGGAAACGGTATTCGATCCCGACGAAGCTGTCGGGCGCGCGCCAGTTGCTGGCGGCGACGCACAGGCCGTCCGCGCCGATCACGTAGGTGACGGTCGCGTGCGCGTGTTCGTTGAGATCTTCGAGATAGCGGTTGACGCGGGCGGTGTAGTCGCCACGCTTCGGCTCGGCGAGCAGATCCTGCACGTACGGATGGCTGCCGAGCAGATAAGGCAGCGATTCGTAGCGGTCGAGCGTGCTCTTGAGCGCGTTGGTGGTGCGATCGACGCGCACCGCGGCATTGCGCTGCAACTCGGCGACGCCGCGCTGCCAGGTGACCGTCCACGTGAGCGCGCACGCCGCGACGAGCGCGGCGGCGAGCACGACGAGGATGAGCAGGCGGCGCGTCACGGTCGAGGCTTCCTGGCGATGCGGATCGCCTATTGTGTCATAGGCCTGCGCATCGATACCCCGGCCGCCGCGGGCCGCACGGCCGGCGAGCCGTGCCGCCGCCTGCTCGTTCATCGCGTCAGACGCCGGCCGTCGTCTCGGTCGGCGCGACTTCGCTGCCGCCCTTCAGCGCCTGGCGCAGCTTGTTGCGGTCGAGCTCCTTCTCCCACGCCGACACGACGACGGTCGCCACGCCGTTGCCGACGATGTTGGTCAGCGCACGGCATTCGCTCATGAAGCGGTCGATGCCGAGGATCAGCACCATGCCCGACAGCGGGATCGTCGGCACGACGGCCAGCGTCGCGGCCAGCGTGATGAAGCCCGCGCCCGTCACCCCGCTCGCGCCCTTCGACGTGAGCATCGCGACGGCCAGCAGCGTCAGCTGCTGCATCCACGTCAGCTCGATGTTGGTCGCCTGCGCGATGAACAGCACGGCCATCGTCATGTAGATGTTGGTGCCGTCGAGGTTGAACGAATAGCCGGTCGGCACGACGAGGCCGACGACCGAACGCGAGCAGCCGGCCTTCTCGAGCTTTTCCATCAGCTGCGGCAGCGCGGCTTCCGACGAGCTCGTGCCGAGCACGATCAGCATTTCTTCCTTGATGTACGACACGAAGCGGATGATCGAGAAGCCCGTGGCGCGCGCGATCGCACCGAGCACGACCAGCACGAACACGACCGACGTCAGATAGAACGTGCCGATCAGCTTGAGCAGCGGCACCAGCGAACCGACGCCGTACTTGCCGATCGTGAACGCCATCGCGCCGAACGCGCCGATCGGGGCCAGCTTCGTGACGATGTGCACGATGCCGAACAGCACGCGCGTCAGCCCGTCGATGAAGTCGGTCACGACCTTGCCGCGCTCGCCGAGGTGCGCGAGCACGCTGCCGAACAGCAGCGCGATCAGCAGGATCTGCAGGATTTCACCCTGCGCGAACGCATCGACCATCGTGTTCGGGATGATGTGCATCAGGAAGTCGACCGTCGACTGCCCGTGCGCCTTCGCCGCGTACGACGCGACGGCCTTGCCGTCGAGCGTCGCCGGATCGATGTTGAAGCCGACGCCCGGACGCAGCAGGTGCGTGGCCGCGAGGCCGAGCAGCAGCGCGAAGGTCGACACGATCTCGAAGTACAGCAGCGCCTTGCCGCCGACGCGGCCGACCTTCTTCATGTCCTCCATGCCGGCGATGCCGGTGACGACCGTACAGAAGATGATCGGGCCGATCACCATCTTGATCAGCTTGATGAAGCCGTCGCCGAGCGGCTTCATGTCGGTGGCGATCGACGGGTAGAAGTGGCCGAGGATCACGCCGACGATGATGGCGAAAATCACCTGCACATAGAGCACTTTGTAGAAGGGTTTCTTCTTCACGATGGTTCCTGCTGAAGTGGATGAGCCGTGGAAACGGCGTCACGCGCGCAGGCGAATGTCTCAGGGGAGAAGGCATTCGCCCGCGCGGCTGCCGTGCCGCAACAAGCGATGCCTCAGGACATCCGGAGGGGGAGGAAGGCATTGGTCATCGGTTGTCTCCTTGGTTTAATAGTCAGGCCGGAGGCCGGCCATGCGCTTTATATTGCAAGGTCGATGCCAGGTTTCCGGAACCCCTCAAGCCATTGTTTTCATTGTATTTCCCATAATGCGGCAGGCAAGGAAATCCGGGATTCCGGATTTCCGGAAAATATCTGTCCGGCGATCCGGACGGACGCATTGTTTCATCGGATGAATCAGTGCTGCACGGCGCGGCTCGCCAGCACGCCCGTCTGCGCGTAGCACTCCTGCCGCGCGAACGCGTCGCGCTCGCGGCGTGCGCGCTCGCCGCGATCCGCGAGCGAGCCGACCACGATCCCGACGAACGCGAGCGGCACCGACACGAGCGCCGGGTTGTCGAGGAACACCGGCGCGCGTGCGTGGTGCAGCACGTCGACCCATACCGACGCACGATTCGCGCGCAGCATCTAGCACGCGGTCGGGCCGATCGCGACCAGGATGATCGCGACGCCCGCGGCGATCCCGACCGTCGTCGTCGCGCCGCGGTACAGCGGCGCGGCGAGCACGTGCGGCGCGAGCGCGACGAGCAGGACGAAGCCGTAGTACGTGGCGATCATCAACGCGGTGAGCGTGAAGCTGAAGCGCCGCCGCACTTGAAGTTGTGGAGCACCACGTCGGCCTGCGCGGCCAGCTCGCGCGCGATGCGCCGGCCGGCTTCCGTCTGCAGGTCGACGCAGATCGACCGCTTGCTGCGGTTCACGCTGTTGAAATAGGTGGTCTCGGTGTCGCCGATCCGCAGCCCCCAGTCGCGCGTATCGTCGCCGCGCGCCGGATGCTCGACCTTGATCACTTCCGCGCCGAAATCGGCGAGCACCATCGCGCACCACGGGCCTGCCAGCACGCGCGAGAAATCGAGCACCTTCACGCCGGCCAGCGGCAGCGCGCGCGTGTCGTTCGTCATCGTTGTCTCCTCCATGCGCGTTTGCGCGCCGTTATTGTGTCGACAGCGGTTTCGACAGCGCGATGTAGCGCGCGAGATGGTGATCCTCGTCGCCGAGTTGATGATCGATCATCACGAGACGCTTCGCGTAATGCGACAGCGGCAGCTCCCACGTCATCCCGATCCCGCCGTGCAGCTGGATGCTTTCTTCCGCGACGAGCGTGCCGATCCGGCCGATGGTGTATTTCGCCGCCGCGAGCGCGCGTTCGCGCACCGCGCGCGGCGCATCGAGCTGCGCGGCCGCGTTGATCACCGCCGAGCGCGCCTGCTCGACTTCGAGCAGCAGGTCGGCCATCCGGTGCTGCAGCGCCTGGAAGCTGCCGATCGGCAGCCCGAACTGCTTGCGCGTGCGCAGGTAGTCGAGCGTGTGCTCCTTCGCGACGTCCATCGCGCCGAGCGCTTCCGCCGACAGCGCGAGCAGCCCGTAGCCAAGCACGCGCTCGAGCAGTTCGGCGCCCGCCTCGCCGTCGTGCGCATCCGGCGCGCCGAGGGCGGCATCGGCCGGCAGCGCGACGCGCTCGAAGCGCACTTCGGCCGCGCGGCCGCCGTCGATCTTCCGGTAATCGCGCAGCGACACGCCCGGCGCATCGGCCGGCACGACGAACAGGCCGATGCCGGCCGCGTCGTCGTCGTTGCCCGACACGCGCGCGCTGACGACGAAGAACGCCGCCTGCGCGGCCTGGTCGACGACGCCCTTCGCGCCCGTCAGCACCCAGCCGTCGCCCGACCGTTCGGCGCGCGTGCGCACCGTCGTCAGTTCGTAGTGCGAGCCCGGTTCGTCGTGCGCGAAGGCGGCGCTCGCGCTGCCGTCGATCAGCGCGGCGAGCCGCTCGCGATGCGCATCGCCGCCGGCGAGCGCGAGCGCACGACCCGCGAGCAGCGCGCCGAGGAACGGTTCGACGACGAGCCCGCGCCCGAGGCATTCGAACACCACGGCGATGTCGAAGCCCGCGCCGCCGAAGCCGCCGTCGGCTTCGGCGAACAGCGCGCCAACCGTGCCGAGTTCGGCGAAGCGCCGCCACATCGCGCGGTCGAAGCCTTCGGCCGACTGCGCGATGCGGTCGCGCACCGGGAACGCGTACTGTTCGGCGATGAAGCGGTTCAACGTGTCCGCCAGCATCCGGCGGTCTTCTGTGTGCTGGAAATCCATCGTCGCGTCCCTCTTACAGCCCGAGCATCATCTTCGCGATGATGTTCTTCTGGATCTCGTTCGAGCCGCCGAAGATCGACAGCTTGCGGTTGTTGAAATACTGCTGCGCGGCGCTCGCGGCCTCTTCCGGGCCGACCGGCTCGCCGTCGTAATCGGCATCGAGTGCTTCCTCGACGAACGGCTGCGCGTACGGCCCCATCGCGCGCCGCATCAGCGCGGTGATCTCCTGGCGGATCTGCGTGCCGCGGATCTTCAACATCGAGCTTTCCGCGCCCGGCACGCCGCCGCCCGCGACCGCGGCCAGCACGCGCAGGTTGGTCGTGCGCATGTTTTCCAGCTCGATCTCGACGCGGGCAAGCCGCGCCGCGAAGAACGGATCGTCGGCCAGCGGCCGGCCGTGCTTCGTGACTTTCGCGGCGACCGCGCGCAACCGGTCGAGGGCCGCAGTCGAAAAGCCGATCCCCGCGATGTTGGTGCGCTCGTACGTGAGCAGGTATTTCGCGTAGGTCCAGCCGCGGTTCTCTTCGCCGACGAGGTTTTCCACCGGCACGCGCACGTCGGTGAAGAACACCTCGTTCACCTCGTGCTCGCCGTCGAGCGTGATGATCGGGCGAACCTCGACGCCCGGCGTGTTCATGTCGATCAGCAGGAAGCTGATGCCCTCCTGCTTGCGCACGTCGGTCGCGGTGCGCACGAGGCAGAAGATCATGTTCGCGTAGTGGCCGAGCGTGGTCCACGTCTTCTGGCCGTTCACGACGTAGTGATCGCCCTGCGCGTCCACACCTCGCACCGCGCTCGTCTTCACCGCCGCGAGATCGGAGCCGGCGCCCGGCTCCGAATAACCCTGGCACCACCAGTCGGTGCCGTCGAGGATGCGCGGCAGCCAGTGGCGCTTCTGCGCTTCGCTGCCGTACTTGATCAGCACGGGGCCGAGCATGTTCACGCCGAACGGCACGATGCGCGGCGCGCCGGCGAGCGCGCATTCGTTGTCGAACAGGAACTTCTGCGCGACGCTCCAGCCGGGGCCGCCGTATTCGCGCGGCCAGTGGCTCGCGAGCCAGCCGCGCGCATTCAGGATCGCGTGCCATTCGCGCATGTCGTCGCGCGTCAGGTGCAGGCCGCCCTTCACCTTGCGCGCGATGCGCTCGGGCAGTTCGGCTTGCAGGAAGCGCTGCACTTCGGTGCGAAACGCTTCCTCTTCGGGAGTGAAATCGAGGTCCATCGTGGGTCCGTGGCGAATGCGGTGGGTGTTCAGTCGATGCGGTTCAGGCTCCCGAAATCCGCGCCGCGCGCGACGAGATCGACGAGCAGCGGCGATGGCTTCCAGAACAGCGGATCTTCGTTCGCGAACGCGCGGATATCGGCGAGCACGTTCGCGAGGCCGACCGTGTCCGCGTAGTGCATCGGGCCCCCGCGATAACGCGGGAAGCCGTAGCCGTACAGGAACACCGCGTCGACGTCGAGCGGGCGCAGCGCGATCTTCTCGTGCACGACGTTCGCACCTTCGTTGATCATCGCGGCGAGGTAGCGGCGCAGGATTTCTTCATCGGTGAAGGTGCGCGGCGTGACGCCCTGCTTCGCGCGTTCTTCGGCGACGATCGCATCGACTTCCGGGTCGGGCGTGCCGACGCGCGCGCCGTCCGGATACAGGTAGTAGCCGCGGCCGGTCTTCTGCCCGAACCAGCCGCGCTCGCACAGCCGGTCCGAAATCTCCACGTAGCGCGCGTTCGGATCGCGCGTCGCCGCGCGGCGCTTGCGGGTCGCCCAGCCGATGTCGCCGCCCGCGAGGTCGACCACCTGGAACGGCCCCATCGGGAAGCCGAACGCGCGCACCGCGCGATCGATCTGGTACGGCGACGCGCCGTCCTCCATCAGGTAGTCGGCCGCCGTCCGATAGACGGCGAGGATCCGGTTGCCGATGAAGCCGTCGCACACGCCCGCACGCACCGGCGTCTTCTTCAGTTGCTTCGCCAGCGCGAACGCGGTCGCGACGACGTCCGGGCTCACGCGCTTCGGCACGACGATCTCGAGCAGCTTCATCACGTTGGCCGGCGAGAAGAAATGCAGGCCGATCACGTCGGCCGGCCGGTCGATGCTCGCGGCGAGTGCGTCGATGTCGAGATACGACGTATTGGTCGCGAGCACCGCGCCCGGCTTGCACACGCGCGCGAGTTCGGCGAACACGGCCTGCTTCACGGCCATGTCCTCGAACACGGCCTCGATCACGACGTCGGCCTGCGCGAGCGCGTCGTACGACGTGCTGCCCTTGAAGCGCGCGAGCCGCGCCGCGTGGGCGGCCGGCGTCATCCGGCCTTTCGCGACGAGGCCGTCGTACACCTTCTCGACGTGCGCGCGACCGCGCGCGAGCGACGCGTCGTCGCGCTCGATCATCGTCACCGGCAGCCCGGCGTCGAGCGCCGCGACCGCGATGCCTGCGCCCATCGTGCCGCCGCCGACCACGCCGATCCGCTCGACCGGCCGTGCGCTCGCACGCCGCGCCTCCGGCGCCTTCGCCGCCTCGCGTTCCGCGAAGAACGCATGCACGAGGCCCGCGCGCTGCGGGCTGTCGAGGCACTGCAGGAACAGGCTGCGTTCGAACTTCATCCCCGCGTCGAACGACTGCGTGAGCGCGGCCTCGACCGCGTCGACGATCTTCGCCGGCGAGAACAGCCCGCGCGATTTCTTCGGCAACTCCGCGCGCGCCGCGTCGATCGCGGCCTGCGCGGCCGCGCGGTCGGCCAGGCCCTGCGCGTCGCGCGTGCGGCGCACCGGCGCGCCGAGCGACACGAGTTCCTGCGCATACGCGAGCCCTTCGGCGAGCGTGTCGTCGCTGTGCGCGAGGCGATCGACGAGGCCGAGCGCGAGCGCTTCCTCGGCGCTCGCATGACGGCCCGTCAGCATCAGGTCGAGCGCGGCCTTCGCGCCGATCAGGCGCGGCGCGCGCTGCGTGCCGCCCGCGCCGGGCAGCAGGCCGAGCGTCACTTCGGGCAGCCCGAGTTTCGCGCCGGGCACCGCGAGCCGGTAATGCGCGGCCAGCGCGACCTCGAGGCCGCCGCCGAGCGTCGCGCCGTGCAGCGCGACCACGACCGGCTTGGTCCCCGATTCGATCCGTTCGCACACGTCGGGCAGCGACGGCGGCACGGGCGGCTTGCCGAATTCGCGGATGTCGGCGCCCGCGATGAAGTTGCGGCCGGCACCGACGATCAGCACCGCGCGAATCGCGTCGTCGGCCTGCGCGGCGTCGATCGCGTCGGCGAGGCCGCGCCGCACGTCGGCGGACAGCGCGTTGACGGGCGGATGGTCGATCGTGACGACGAGCACCTTGTCGCGCCGTTCGCGCGTGACGGTGCCGGCCGTGGGGCTGGCGGGGGAAGCGGTGGAATTCATCGTATCTCCAGTCGTGCGGTGCGCCGGGCGGCGGGAACCGGTCGGGCGGGCCGGCAGCGCCGGTGCGCGAGCCGGTTCGGGCGGCGCGGGAAACGGTCCGGCGTGGTTGCCGGGCATGACTCGATTCTCGATTGATCGAGATTCGTTGACAATTCCCGCACGCCTTTACAAGCTGTCAAGTCTGGCTTGACACTGAATGCTTTCCGACCGTAACGGGACGGATCAGGAGACAGCCCGCATGGACCTGAACGCGCTGACGCTGCTCGTCGAGATCCTCGACGCCGGCAATCTCAGCAAGGCCGCGCAGCGGCTCAAGATGAGCCGCGCGAACGTCAGCTACCGGTTGAACCAGCTCGAACGCTCGATCGGGCAGCAGCTCGTGCGGCGCACGACGCGGCGCATGGAGCCGACCGAGATCGGGCTGAAGCTGTACGAGCACGGCCGGCGCATCCGCAACGAGCTGCTCGCCGCGCAGGAATCGGTGACGACGCTCGGCCAGGACCTGCAGGGCCGCGTGCGCTTGTCGGTGCCGAGCGGCTACGGGCAGATGGTGATGTCCGACTGGCTGCTCGCGTTCAAGCGGCGGCATCCGGGCATCGTGCTCGACGTGGTGTTCGAGAATCGCGTGGAAGACCTGATGCGCGACGAAGTCGACATCGCGATCCGCGTGATGTCCGAGCCGCCGCAGAACCTCGTCGCGCGCGACATGGGCGCGGTGCGCTACGTCGCCTGCGCGTCGCCCGCGTTCGCGGCCGCGCACGGGATGCCGGCGAGCCTCGGCGCGCTGGCCGCCGCGCCGGTCGTCACCGCGACGGTGCTGGGGCGGCAGTTGCGAATCGCCGCGTATCTCGGCGACGAGCGCCACGAGGTGTTGCTCGAGCCGACGCTGATTTCGGAGAACTTCCTGTTCCTGCGCCAGGCGATCCTCGCGGGGATCGGCGTCGGCATCGTGCCCGACTACGTGATGCAGGACGACCTGCGGCACGGCGCCGTCGTCACGTCGCTCGATGCGTACCGGCTCAGCATCTTCGGCACCCACATGTACATGCTCTACATGCCGAACCGTCACCACACGCGCGCGACGTCGACGTTCATAGAGTTCATCCTCGAACAGGCGGGAAAGACCGGCCGGGGCGGGCCCGGCGGGGTGCGTCAGGGTTTCCTGTCGGATGACAAGCCGCCGGGCGCGCGGTGACAATAGCGCGCCGGGGCGGGCAGCGCCGTTGCGCCCGCGCCGACTTCAACCTCAACATCGACGCCGCCGTCTCCTTCGAATTCACTGCTGCCGAGGGTTCCATGTTCGACCGGATTCGTCCGCATTCGCGTCTCTGGACGCTGCTCGCCGCCGTCGCGTTCGTCGCGTTCAATGGCGGCTGCACGTCCCCGTCCTCGCCGTCGGGCGCCGTCGTCCCGGTCGCCGCCGCATCGGGCGCGGCCGTCCCGCTGCCGGGCGTTCACGCGCCCGAACTGTCGTCCGGCTGGACCGACAAGCCGGGCTGGACCTCGCAGCACTTCATGATCGCGGCCGCGAACCCGCTCGCGACGCAAGCCGGCTACGACATGCTGAAGGCCGGCGGCACCGCGATCGACGCGGCCATCGCGACGCAGATGGTGCTCACGCTCGTCGAGCCGCAATCGTCGGGCATCGGCGGCGGCGCGTTCATGCTGTACTTCGACGGCAAGACGACGCAGGCGTACGACGGCCGCGAGACCGCGCCGGCCGCCGCGACCGAGCGCCTCTTCTACGGGCCGACCGGCCAGCCGATGGGCTTCTACGAAGGCGTCGTCGGCGGCCGCTCGGTCGGCACGCCGGGCGTGCTGCGCATGCTCGAGGCCGCGCACCGCGCGCACGGCAAGCTGCCGTGGCGCCGGCTATTCCAGCCGGCCATCCGGCTCGCCGAGCGCGGCTTCACGATCAGCCCGCGCCTGGCGATGCTGATCGCGAACGACAAGTACCTGAGCAACGACCCGGCCGCCCGCGCGTACTTCTACAACGCCGACGGCACGCCGAAAGCCGCCGGCACGGTGCTGAAGAACCCGGCGCTCGCGACGGTGCTGTGCCAGGTCGCCGACCGCGGCGCGAACGCGTTCTACAGCGGCGCGATCGCGCGCGACATCGTGACGAAGGTGCGCAAGCACCCGACCAACCCGGGACTGCTGTCGCTGCAGGATCTCGCGCGCTACAAGGCGAAGGTGCGCGCGCCGCTGTGCGCCGACTACCGGCGCTCGGTCGTGTGCGGGATGCCGCCGCCGTCGTCGGGCGGCCTCGCGATCGCGCAGATGCTCGGCATCCTCGAAGCGATGCCCGACTGGCAGCAGATCGGCGCGCAGAAGCCGGTGCGCAACGAGGTTGGCTACGAGCCGACGCCGTTCGCCGCGCACCTGTTCAGCGAAGCCGGGCGCCTCGCGTACGCGGATCGCGCACGCTACGTGGCCGATCCCGATTTCGTGCCGTTGCCGGGCGGCAACTGGGCGAGCCTCACCGACAAGACCTATCTCGCGCAGCGCGCGCGGCTGATCGGCGACGCCAGCATGGGCGTCGCGCAGGCCGGCACGCCGCAGGGCGCGACGCTCGCACTGGCCGACGATCGCAGCCCCGAATGGCCGTCGACCTCCGACATCGCGATCGTCGATCGCTACGGGCAGGCGCTCTCGATGACGACCAGCATCGAGGATGCGTTCGGCTCGCGGCTGATGGTGCGCGGCTTCATGCTGAACAACCAGCTCACCGATTTCTCGTTCGTGTCGAACGACAACGGCCGGCCGGTCGCGAACCGCGTGCAGCCGGGCAAGCGGCCGCGCTCGGCGATGTCGCCGGAACTCGTGTTCGACCAGAAGACGAAGCAGGTGACGATGATCGTCGGCTCGGCCGGCGGCCCGGCGATCATCAACCACGTCGCGAAGACGCTGGTCGGCGTGCTCGACTGGGGGATGACGATGCAGCAGGCGATCGCGCTGCCGAACTTCGGGTCGATGAACGGGCCGACGCAGCTCGAACGCGGACGTGTGTCGGATGCGCTCGTCGATGGGCTGAAGGGCCGCGGGCACGACGTGCGGATCGTCGAGATGAACTCGGGGCTGCAGGGGATCCAGCGGCTGAACGTGCAAGGGCAGACGGTGTGGTTCGGCGGGGCGGACCCGCGGCGCGAAGGCGTGGCGATGGGGGAATGAGGGCGAACGACGTCCCTCCGTGGCGGTGTGCGCGAATCGGCGCGCACCGCCTTCCTGTCGTCTCTCCGTTCGCGCGCCGTCCGTGGCCGCGCGTTGCGTGAGCGCTCCGATCCCCCATCCCGGCATTCACGCCGCCCCGCCATCGCGCAACCGTAGCGTGGCCTATCCACGCTAAATCAATTTCGTACCGGTCTGATCGACGGCGCCCGCGTCCGTCCGTATAGTCGCTCGCTCACGTCGGGGCTACGTGATCGCGGTTTGCCGCTCACGAGCAACAACACCTCGCCCCGCGCCTTTCGACCAAGCCACGTATGCGTCAGCCCGCTGCGTCATACATCGTATCGATCAGGACTGCGATTAAATGTCACGTACCTTCGCCTCACCCTCCCGAACCGCGCGCGTCCGCTCGCATGCGGCACCCAAGCGGCAACCCGCGCCCTCCGTCCGCCTGTCGGCGCTCGCGTTCGCCCTCGTCGCGCTCGCGCCGTGCTACGGCCATGCCGCCGACCTGATCCTGGACAATCTGGTGGTCAACGACGGCACGGGTGGCACGCCCACCGCGTCCGGTGCCGGCTCGATCGCAATCGGAACGGGTGCAAAGGCGAATGGCGAGACCGGCGGGGATTACTCGGCGATCGCGATCGGCGCGAAAGCCGAGGCGAACGGACGCTCGACCATTGCCATCGGCGAAGGGGCGCATGTCCGGGGCGACCGCTCGAGCGCGTTCGGCGTGTCGTCGTCCGTCGTGGGCGACCGCTCAAGCGCATTCGGCTCCTCATCGAGCGTCCAGGCGGTCCGCGGCGTCGCGCTCGGCGCGGATTCGCAGGTCACCGCCAACGGCGCGGTCGCGCTCGGCCAGGGTAGCGTCGCCGACCGCACGAACACCGTATCGATCGGCGATACGGGCAGCGAGCGCCAGCTCGTGAATCTTCGCGCCGGCACCCGCGACACCGACGCAACCAACCTGTCGCAGCTGAAGCCCGTCGTCGCCGCGCTCGGCGGCGATGCGGCCGTCAACGCCGACGGAACCGTGCGCGGCCCGACCTACACGGTCGACGGACAATCGTTCAACAACGTCGGCGGTGCGCTGACCCAACTCGACGGACGCGTCACGACAATCGACGGCCGTGTCACCACCGTCGAAAACAACGTGACGTCGATCCGCAACGACGTCACCGATCTCGGCACGCGGCTCGACAACGGCACGACCGGCCTCGTCCGGCAGGATCCGTCGAATCTCGCGATCTCGATCGGCGCCGACAAGGGCGGCACGTCGGTCAGCGTCGCCGGCACGGACGGCACGCGCACGCTGACCGGCCTGTCGAACGGCACCGGCGACACCGATGCCGTGACGGTCGCGCAGCTCAAGGCGACCGGGCTGATCGATCCGAACGGCAAGGCGCTCGGCGCGATCGTGTACGACGACCTGACGCTGGATCGCGCAACGCTCGGCGGCGTCGGCGGCACCTTGCTCGACAACGTCAAGGCAGGCGCGATCGCGGCGAGCAGCATGCAGGCCGTCAACGGCGGGCAGCTCTTCTCGATGCAGCAGCAATTCGACACGCGGCTGGAATCGCTCGACACACGCATCAAGAACATCGAGCGGGTCGACCCGACTCCCCGGCCGCCGAGCGACGAGCACGGCAACCAGTTGGCGCAGCTGGGCGACGGCTCCGGTGCGACCGGCTCGAACTCGATGGCGCTCGGCCAGGACTCGACCGCATCCGGTAACGGCAGTCTCGCGATCGGCAACAACGCGACCGCGTCGGGGCAGAATTCGCTTGCACTCGGCAACAATTCGGTCGCCGATCGCGACAACACGGTGTCCGTCGGCGCGCCGGGGCAGGAGCGGCAGATCACCAACGTGGCGGCCGGCACCGCGCCGACCGATGCCGTGAACGTGCAGCAACTGAACGACCGCATCGGCAGCGTGCGATCCGACATGGATCACTATCGACGCGATGCAAGCGGCGGGATCGCGTCGGCGGTCGCGATCGCGAACCTGCCGCAGGCGTCGCTGGCGGGTGAAAGCATGGTCGCGGTCGCCGGCGGCACCTACAGCGGGCAATCGGCCGTCGCGTTCGGCCTGTCGACCGCCACCCGCAACGGGCGCTGGGTGATCAAGGCGTCCGGGTCGACCAATACTCGCGGCACGGTCGCGGTGGGCGCCGGCGCTGGCTATCGCTTTTAACTCGCCACGGCGACACCCTTCGCGTTAGACCGTTAAACGACAGGGGCCGAGGTTCGATCGATACGAACCCGGCCCCCTTGCTTTCTCGATACGGGCGCCAGCCCGCGTCCGTGCAGCCCGTACGGCCTACCCCCGCTCCTTCCCCGGCACGACCCGCCGCTCGACCCACCGCATTGCCAGATCGAACAGCCACGCGATCGCGATCCCGGGAACGCTGACGAAATTGTGCTGCGCTAGAAGCCGATGCTTCGCTGCGTCACGATAGCGAGCCAAAGAAATGCATAAAAAAACCCGCGAAGCGGGTCTTTTTATGCGCGGAGCGTCAGCGAGCAATCAAACCACCCCTGCCCCGTGCGCCTGCAGGTCGGCGTGATAGCTCGAGCGCACCATCGCGCCGACGGCCGCGTGCGTGAAGCCCATTTTGTACGCCTCTTCCTCGTACATCTTGAACGTATCCGGATGTACGTACGCCCGCACCGGCAGGTGGTGCTCGGACGGCTGCAGGTACTGGCCGATCGTCAGCATGTCGACGTCGTGCGCGCGCAGGTCGCGCATCACCTGCAGGATTTCCTCTTCGGTCTCGCCGAGGCCGACCATCAGGCCCGACTTCGTCGCGACGTCCGGATGCAGCGCCTTGAAGTCCTTCAAGAGCTTCAGCGAGTGCGCGTAGTCCGAACCCGGGCGTGCTTCCTTGTACAGGCGCGGCACCGTTTCGAGGTTATGGTTCATCACGTCGGGCGGCGCGGCGTTCAGGATCGAGATCGCACGGTCGAGACGGCCGCGGAAGTCCGGCGTCAGGATCTCGATGCGCGTGTCCGGCGACTGCGCACGCGTTTCGCGGATGCACTCGACGAAGTGAGCGGCGCCGCCGTCGCGCAGGTCGTCGCGGTCGACGCTCGTGATCACCACGTACTTGAGCTTGAGCGCGGCGATCGTGCGCGCGAGGTTCTTCGGTTCATCGGCGTCGAGCGGATCGGGACGGCCGTGGCCGACGTCGCAGAACGGGCAGCGGCGCGTGCACTTGTCGCCCATGATCATGAACGTCGCGGTGCCCTTGCCGAAGCATTCGCCGATGTTCGGGCAGCTCGCTTCCTCGCACACGGTGTGCAGGTTGTGCTCGCGCAGGATCGTCTTGATCTCGTTGAAACGCGAACTGCCGGTGGCCGCCTTCACGCGGATCCACTCGGGCTTCTTCAGCTTTTCGATCGGAATGACCTTGATCGGGATGCGTGCCGTCTTCGCCTGCGCCTTCTGCTTGGCGGTCGGATCGTAGGCCGGGGTCGCGGCCGTATCGGCCGGTGCGGGAGAAGCGGTAACGTCAGTCATTCGATTGTTCCAGTGCGTGCGGCTTGTCGGCGGCCGCGGATGCGCCGTCGAGGTTGGCGATCAGACGGCTCACCAGCGTGTGGGCGACGTCGTTCCAGTCGGCGGCAACCTCGAGGCTCGCCATGTCGACGGTTTCGAGTCCGGCATAGCCGCACGGGTTGATCGCGAGAAACGGGCGCAGATCCATCTTCACGTTCAGGCTCAGCCCGTGATAACTGCAGCCGTTGCGGATCTTCAGGCCGAGGGCCGCGATTTTCGCGCCTTCGTGCACGCCGGATGCCACGTAGATACCGGGCGCGCCCGCCTTGCGGACCGAAGCGAGATTATACGCCGCGAGGGTTTCGATCACGGCCGCCTCGATCTTCGTCACGAGCGTGCGCACCATCAGCTTGCGCCGGCGCAGGTCCAGCAACAGGTAGACGACGATCTGGCCGGGGCCGTGATAGGTGATCTGTCCGCCGCGGTCGACCTTCACGAGCGGCACGCCGCTGTCGGCCACCAGCAGGTGCGCCGGGTCGCCGGCCTGGCCGAGCGTATAGACGGGCGGATGCTCGACCACCCAGATCTCGTCGCCGGTATCGGCCGTGCGCGTGTCGGTGAATGCGCGCATCGCGTCGAAGCTCGCCTCGTACGCCTCGCGGCCCCGCCACCGCACGGTGACCGGCTGGGCCGGCTGATCCGGGACTCCGGCGGGCGATGCGGAAACAGCGACAGGCGTGGACACGATGGAAACCGGCGAAACGGACATGGGCGGTAGTTTACCGAAAACCCGTGGGTCTCGCCGGCCTTGGATGGGGGGACGGATCGCCGATATCCGTCGGATGAAACGATGGTCAGACGGTGCGCCAGCCGTCGTGCAGCAGCGCGCTCACGCGTTCGCGCAGCCGGGACAGCCCGCCGAGCGCGACTTCCCGCGGCGGCCGCGACACCGAGAACGCGACGCGTGCGCCCTCGCGACCTTCCGCGCTGAGCCACAGCCGCTCGCCGCGGCGCAGCTTCAGCGTCTCGCCGTCGGCCAGGAAGTAGTCGTCGACGTCGTTGCTGCGCGTCGCCCACACCGGCCCGCACTGGACGACCAGCCGCGTGCTGCGTTGCACCTTCATCGGCACGGTCTCGCCCGCGGGAATTTCGAAGGTGATGCTTGAAGAGATTTCTTGCATGATCGACTCCGCCAATAAGTGCTTCGATGACTACAATCCTAGTCACTTGAAGGTGTCCGACCAAACGACCAATTTTCACGTCGATGTGAGGAAAATTAGCAAATGGACCTCCGCCAGCTGCCGCCGCTGAACGCGATTCGCGCGTTCGAAGCCGCCGCCCGCCACGAGAACTTCTCGCGCGCCGCCGACGAGCTGTTCGTCACGCACGGCGCGGTCAGCCACCAGGTGCGCGCGCTCGAGGAAGAGCTCGGCGTGCAGCTGTTCACGCGCAACGGCAAGCGGCTGTGCCTGACCGACGCCGGCATGCGCTACGCGCAGCAGATCCGCACCGCGCTGATGGCGATCGCCGACGCGACACGCGACGTGCGCGCGAGCGACCGCGACCGGCGGCTGGTGGTCTCGATGCTGTCGTCGTTCGCCGCGCGCTTCATCACGCCGCGCATCGGCACGTTCATCGAGCGCCACCCTGAAATCGACGTCGAGCTGCAGTCGACCAACTCGCTCACCGACTTCGCGCGCGACGACGTCGATCTCGCGATCCGCTTCGGCTTCGGCAGCTATCCGGGGCTGCACGTGGAGCCGCTGTTCGAGGAGGTGTTCTTTCCGGCGTGCGCGCCGACGCTGAACGGCGGCAAGCTGCCGCAGACGCCCGCCGATCTCGCGCACTACCCGCTGCTGCGCTCGGACGACGAGCTGTGGCGGCCGTGGTTCGACGCGGCCGGGCTCGATACGCTGACCGAGCCGAAACGGGGGATTCTGTACCAGGATTCGTCGAACCTGCTGCTGGCCGCGATCGAAGGCCAGGGCATCGCGCTGGTGCGCCGCTCGCTCGCGGTGCACGACCTGCTCGACGGGCGCATCGTGCGCCTGTTCGACATCGACGGGCCAAGCCCGTGGCACTACTTTTTCGTGTGTCCGCCGCCGCTCTTGAACACGCCGCGCGTGCAGGCGTTCAGGACCTGGCTGTTCGAGGAAGTCGCCGAATACAAGCGGCTGTGCGACGAGCTGGACGCGCGGCGCGCGGCGGGGAAATGCCCCGCCGAGTGCGCGCTGGAGGGAGGATGGAAAGGGATCAGCGGCCGTTTGCGCTGACCCCGCGCCGAATGGGCGCTTAAAGAACGACCTTGACCATCGGATGGCCGGTCAGCGCGCGGTAGATGTTGTCGAGCTGTTCCTGGCTCGTCGCGCGCACGGTGATCGTGAGGCCCGTGTAATTGCCGCCGCTCGATGCGCGCTCCTCGATTTTCTCGACGTCGATCTCGTTGTCGTGAACGGCGACGACCTTGAAGATCGTGTCCTTGAATTCGGGGTGCGCCTTGCCCATGATCTTGATCGGGAAATCGCACGGAAACTCCAGCAGCGACTCCTTCCGGGTCTCGATCGCGCCGGTGACCTCGACGGTTTTGGTCGGTTCGCTCATCATTTTCTCCGGGTTAGGTCAAACTCTTCAAACTCGCGTGCCTTCGCACGCTGGTACGCGTCATACAGCGCCGCGAACACCGGGCCCGGCTTGCCGCCCTGCACGGGCAGATCGTCGAGCGACGTAACAGGCAGGATTTCCTTGGTGGCCGACGTCAGCATGATCTCGTCGGCCGAGCGCAGCTCGACCTCGCTGATCTCGCGCGCGACGAACCGGATTCCGCACTCTTCGGCCAGTTGCTCGACCAGCGCGTAGCGGATCCCTTCGAGGATCTTGTTGCTGCGCGGCGGCGCGAACAGCTCGCCGTTCTTCACGATCCACACGTTCGACGACGAGCCTTCGGTCACGTTGTCGTCGCGCAGCTGGATCGTCTCGAACGCGTCGCGTTCGGCCGCATGCTGCGCCATCAACACGTTGCCGAGCAGCGAGATCGACTTGATGTCGCAATGCAGCCAGCGGCGATCCTCGGCCGTCACGCAGCGCACGCCCTTCGCGCGCTCCGCTTCCGACGGCAGCCGCAGCGGGCTCGTCATCGCGAACACCGTCGGCACCGCGTTCGCCGGGAACGCGTGGCCGCGCTTCGCGACGCCGCGCGTCACCTGCAGGTAGACGAGCGCGTTGCCGTCGCCGAGGCCCTCGGCGTTCGCCGCGACCACCCGCTCGATCAGCGCGCGCCAGCCGGCCGCGTCGTGCGGATCGTCGATGCCGATCTTCTTCAGGCTGCGCGCGAGCCGCTCCAGATGCTGTTCGATCCGGAACGGCACGTGCGCGCCGTCGTGCGCATAGACGGGGACGACTTCATACACGCCGTCGCCGAAGATGAACCCGCGGTCGAGCACCGGCACACGGGCTTCGGACAGCGGTACCAGTTCCTCCTGCGCCGAGACGCTGAGGTAGACGATCGATTCGAATTCGGCTTGGCTCATGGCTGTGACAGATGGGGATGAAGTCGTGAAAACAAAGGCTCGTCGTGCTTACTTCTTCTTGCTGAACATCAGCAGGATCGAGTCCCAGATACGTCCGAAGATACCCGCTTCCGGCACCGCCTGCAGCGCGACGACCGGGAATTCGGACAGCGTCTTGCCATCGGCGACGATCTTCACGGTGCCGACCTGCTGGCCTTGCGCGAGCGGCGCGATCAGCGGCGCGTTGACGTCGACCTCGGTCTTGACCTTGTCGCCGAGACCGCGCGGCACGGTCGCCCACTGGTCGGCCGTCACGCCGACCTGCACGGTGTTGTCCTTGCCCTTGTAGACGCGCGGCGTCGAGATCGCCTGGCCGCCCTTGAACAGGCGCACCGAATCGAACGCGCTGTAGCCGTAGTTCAGCATCTTCATGCTGTCCTGCGTACGGTCGCCTTCCTTCGGCTCGCCCATCATCACCGACACCAGGCGGCGCTGGCCGTCGACGCCCGGGATCGCGCGCTTCGCCGATGCGATCAGGCAGTAACCGGCCGCCTGCGTGTGGCCCGTCTTCAGGCCGTCGACGGTCGGATCCAGCCACAGCAGCCGGTTGCGGTTGCCCTGGCGGATGTTGTTGTACTTGAATTCCTTCTCCGAGAAGATGCCGTAGTACTGCGGAAAATCGCGGATCAGGTGGGCCGACAGCTTCGCGAGGTCGCCGGCCGTCGTGTAGTGGTTCGGGTCGGGCATGCCGTTCACGTCGGCGAAGTGCGTGCCCTTCATGCCGAGGCGCGCCGCCTCGTCGTTCATCAGCGTGACGAACTGCCCTTCGCTGCCGCCGACCAGTTCGGCCAGCGCGATCGCGGCGTCGTTGCCCGACTGGATGATCATCCCGTACACGAGGTCGTGCACGGACACCGGCTTGTTCGCCTCGATGAACATGCGCGACTCGTCGCGGCCGACGCGGCGCACCGCGTCGCTCGGCGTGACGATCTGCTCCATCGAGATCTTCTTCTTGTCGAGCGCCTCGAACACGAGGTAGGCCGTCATCAGCTTCGTCAGCGACGCCGGCTCGACGCGTTCGTCCGCATTGCCCGATGCGAGCACCGTGTTGCTGGTCGCGTCGACGAGCACCCACGAGCGTGCGTTCACGCCCGGCGGCGGCACCGCGCCCGGCATGTAGGTCGCGGGCGCGCCGGTGGACTGCTCGGCGGCCGGCGCCGCATGCGCGGCCTTGGCCTTGGCGGCCGGCTTCGCCTCGGCGACGACGATCGTCGATGCGAGCGCGACGGGCAGCATCACGCCGAGCGCGACGTTGCGCGCGGCCGTGCTGAAGGCGATGGAGGAAGCGAGGGACTTGAGGCCTTGGGAAGACAGACGCATGATCGATTCAGGCTGATGGCAGAAAGTGCGGTGCGAAACGCGCAGGGTTGAACGGCAAGGCGGCGGGCATCTCGGGCACTCGCCCGACACCGTCGGGCGACGCGAAACGCGCCGGTTGGACTCGTGCGGGCGCGTTCGGTTCGCGGCCGTCGCGAGCGGGCGGACAGGCGGCGAAACGAGCGCCGCATGGGCCCAGCCGGGCCGCGGGCAACGCGAAAGCGGCCATTATACGTGGCCGCGCACGGCGCTTTTGCGAACCCGGCCGCGAACGCCCGACTACCCGTTGCGAGAGCATGGCACGGGAATGCGGCGGGCGCGCGTGCTCGAAGCCGCGTGAAAGGCGGCCGCAGGCGGCGTGCAAGCCGGGTTGCGCCGCCGGCGGCAGGCGGCGCGATGTCGCATGAAGCTTCGGGAAGGGTCGCGCATCGTCCGGCCGGGCGCCGGTGCGCGGTACGGGCCGCCGGCGCTTACGCCGGCGCCCGCAAGCAGGCTAACGCCACGCGTCGACGATGATGCGCTTCAGCACGTGCAGCTTGCGATGGAGGAAATGCTCGGCGCCGGGGATCACGACGACCGGCAGCTCCTGCGGCCGCGCCCAGTCGTACACCGACGCGATCGGCACCGTGTCGTCGGTTTCGCCGTGGATCACGAGCGTGTTCTCGGGCACGTCGGCCACCTGCCAGCGGCTCGCGGCCGTGCCGACGAACACCATCCGCTCGATCGTCTCGCCCGCGTCGCGCAGGCGCTTCGCGACGTGCGACAGCACGAAGGTGCCGAACGAGAAGCCCGCGAGCACGAGCGGCAGGTCCGCGTACGCGGGCTGCGCGCGCATGTGCGCGAGCACCGCGAGCAGGTCGTCGGCCTCGCCCGTGCCGTTGTCGTGCACGCCTTCGGTCGCGCCGACCCCACGGAAGTTCGACCGGTAGACGACGTAGTTCAGTTGCACGAGCGTGCGCGCGAGGGTCTGCGCGACCTTGTTGTCCATCGTGCCGCCGAACAGCGGGTGCGGATGCGCGACAAGCGCGATGCCGCGCGGCACGGCGCCGCCTTCGCGCACGGCGTCGGGCAGGTCGACCGCGATTTCGATCTGGCCGATCGGGCCCGCAATCAGCGATTTCTGCGTATGAACGTTCATTCGGCCGGCCCGCTCAGATCTTCAGGCGGTCGACGACCTTGCCGTCGCGCAGGTGCGATTCGACGATCTCGTCGATGTCGGCCTGGTCGACGTACGTGTACCACGTGCCTTCCGGATACACGACCATCACCGGCCCTTCCTCGCAGCGGTCGAGGCAGCCGGCCTTGTTGATGCGAACCTTGCCGGGCCCCGCGAGACCGAGTTCCTTCACGCGCTTTTTCGCGTATTCCTGCATGGTCTGCGCATTGCATTGCGCGCAGCTCGGGCGCTCGGCGCCCGGATCGCGCTGGTTCAGGCAGAAGAAGACGTGGTGCTGGTAGTAGGAATCCATGATGGTGACGAGCGGGCCGGCACGAGGCCGTGCGCAAAGAGGGGCGATGGATTGCCGCTGCACGAACGGGCAACGGAGGATGCGGACGATTATAGCGAGCGGCGCACGCGGCTGCCCGCGCCACGGCCGCCGCCGTGCGGCCCGGGCTGCCGTGTCAGCGGCGCAGCACGGCCGGCAGCCACGCGTGCTCGACCCGCTGGCCGAGCCAGATCAGCGCCGCGTAGGGCCAGATCCATGCGAGCCAGCGCGCGATGCTGTTGAAGTGCACGTAGCGGCCCTGCCGCCACCCCGACAGCGTGAAGTCGAAGAACGGGTTGACCGGCAGCAGGTTCACGAGCGCGACGCCGGCCAGCAGCGCGAGCGCGGCGAGCAGCGCGCGCCACGTCGCCGGCACGCGCAACGCGACGAGCGCCGCCGCGAAACCGAGCTCGATGCCGAGCCGCGCGCCGGGCGTCGCCCACACGACGACGAGGCCGGTGGCCGACTGCATGAACGTCGCGGCCGCCTTCAGCACGAGCGTGGCGACCACCAGCGCGATCAGCAGCCGGATGCGCGGCGCACGCGGGCGCATCGCGAGCGACGCGATCGCCAGCGCGGCGAACAGCATCAGCCCGCCGAGCACCGCTTCCCACGCGGAATCGGACAGCCAGCCGTCGACCCGCTCGGGCCATTCGCTGACGTGCCACGCGGCCGGCAGCCAGGCGAGCAGCGCGTCCTGCATCGACGCGTCGGCGCGCTCCCACAGCGCGGCCGGCCAGTCGCCGATGCCGAACAGGAACGGCGACGGAAACACGATCGCGAACGGCCACAGCGCGGCGAGCAGCAGCGGCGTCGAACCGTCGGCCTCCAGCCACGCGAAACGCAGCCGGCGCAGCGCGCCGCGGTCCAGCAGCGCGCCGGTGGCCGGCGCGGCCAGCGCCGCGCCCAGCAGCGCGCCGAGCGCATTGGCGCCGAGGTCGAGATTCGACGCGACGCGCGTCGGCAGGTAGGTCTGCAGCGCTTCCATCGTCCCCGACAGCAGCACGCCGAGCCCGCCCGCGATCAGCGTCGCGGCCACACCGCGCCAGCGCGGGTGCAGCGCGAGCACGCCGAGCGCGCCGAACGGCAGATAACCGAGCACGTTCGTGACCACGTCGAACACGGTCACGTAGCGCTGCATCGGCGCGAACAGGTAATCGAACGGGCCGATGCCGAGCGACACCCAGCCTTCGAACGGATACAGCGACGCATAGACGATCAGCGCCGCATAGGCGGCAAACGCCTGCCGTGCGAGCGGCGACGCGCGATGCGTGCCCGGCACGTTCATCGCGGATGCAATCGCGGATGCAATCGCGGCTGCACGTCGGGCGTCACGGCGTGCCCGCGTACGCCTGCACGCCGACCCACGCGGCGATCTGCGACACGAGTTCGTCGCTGGCCGCCGCGAGCGCACGCGCGCCGCCGGCCGCGTCGGGCGAGCTCGACGGCGCGCGCGCGACGAACGTACGCTGGCCGAGCACCTTGCCGTCCTGCATCAGCGTCGCGCGCGCGGTCACCGCGCCGTGGCTTTGCGACTGCCCGTCGAAGACCTGTTCGAATTCGCTCAGGTCGACCTTGAGCGTCGGCGCACGCACGCCGTCGGCGCCTTCGAGCACCGTCCCGCGCGACGACAGCGCGCCGCGCAGCCGCTGCGTGAGCAACTGCGCGGGCGGCGCGGTCCAGCGGCTGTCGCGATAGACGGCCACGTGCTGCGCATCGGCGTACGCGAGGCGGTACGCGAACTTGTCGGAATCGAGCGCGTCGGGCGCGGCGACGTCGAGCACCTTCAGCGCGGGCCCCGAACCGGCGGTCGTCACCGACGATGCGGGCCCGAGGTCGTAGCGGATGTTCGACAGCACCGCGTCGTTGCCGGCGCAGCCGGCCGCGAGTGCGAGCGTCAGTACGGCCAGCGCGGCCGCGGCCGGGCGCAGCGCGCGGTCAAGAATTCGTGGCATGGCGTGTTCCTGCATGAGATTTGCGGTTTCGATGAGCGTCAGTGCCCGGCCGTTTCCGGCCGGACGGTCGACAGGCGGCCTCCGGGCGTCACTTCCCGGCCGTCGCGCCCGGCCAGACGAAGCCCGCTTCGCCGGGCCCCGGCGCCGCGCCGGGCGAACCGAACAACAGACTGCGCGGGTTGCGGCCAAGTTCACCGGCGACGTCCTTCAATTGCCGCGACGCGTCGCCGACGCTGTCCGCCAGCGCATTGAAGCGCGGCAGCGTGTCGTACTGCACGCGCGCGTTGAGGCCGTTCAGCGCGACGCCGACCTGCTCGGCGGCCGTGCCGGCCTTGTTCAGGTTCGACACGAGCGGCCCGTTCGGCTGCAACAGCGAATTCGCCGACGCCATCGCGCGGTTCACCTCGTGCATCGTTTCCGGCAGCGCGGTGACGGCCGGGCCGAGCTGCTTCGTCAGCGTCGCGGCGCCGTCGGCCGCGTGCTGCAGGCTTTCGGCGGTCGCGCGCAACTGCTCGCGCATCTCGGGCGACATCAGCGCGTTCGCGCTCTTCGCGGCC
Organism: Burkholderia sp. APQ4-4ca; assembly: GCF_057837105.1. NCBI lineage: Bacteria > Pseudomonadati > Pseudomonadota > Betaproteobacteria > Burkholderiales > Burkholderiaceae > Burkholderia > Burkholderia sp. APQ4-4ca. Next base: position 40,271 of record NZ_JBYQCG010000067.1, read on the forward strand.
AGTTCGAGCTGCCGCAGCAGCACGTCGCCGCGCTCCTGGATCTGGTCGAACAGGCTCGGCCGCATCGGGATCTGCGCGATCGACTTCGCGGACGACGGCAGCGGCGCCAGATCGCGCCCCGTATCCTCGAGCTGCACGAACGCGATGCCGGTCACGCCCTGGAAGCCGAGGCTGCCGTAGGTCGACTGCGTGATCGGCGCGTCGTGATCGACGAGGATGCGGATCCGGATCTGGCCCGGATGCGTGCGATCGAAGCCGATCGACTGCACCTTGCCGACGTCGAGGCCGCGAAAGCGCACGGCCGCGTCCGGGAACAGCCCCGTCACGTTGGTGCGCGCGAGCAGGTCGTACGGCACGCGCACGGTGCGGTCGACGTTGAACCAGAACACGGTGCCCGCGATCGCGAGCGTCAGCGCGATCGTGAACAGGCCGGCCCAGAACGCATGTGATTTGTTTTCCATTCGCGGGTTCCTTGCTTCTACAGCTCGACGCTCGACAGCGCCGGTTCGAGGGCCGCCTTCGGCAGCTTCGCGCGCCGCTCGGGCGGCAGCGCCTGCAATGCGCGGCGCCCGCGCAGCCCCAGGAAATATTCGTGGATGAACGGATGGTCGACGTTCGCGGCCTCCTCGACCGGCGCGGCGACCAGCACCTTGCGGTCGGCCAGCACCGCGACGCGCGTCGACAGCGCAACCATCGTGTCGAGGTCGTGCGTCACCATCACGACGGTCAGCCCGAGCGTGCGATGCAGCGTCGCGATCAGCTCGACGAATTCGTCGGACGCCTGCGGATCCAGGCCGGCCGTCGGCTCGTCGAGGAACAGCAGCTCGGGCTCCAGCGCGATCGCGCGCGCGATGCCGACCCGCTTCACCATCCCGCCCGACAGCGCGGCCGGCATCTTCGACGCGTGCTTGCAGGGCAGCCCGACCATCTCGAGCTTCAGCATCACGATGTCGTGCAGCAGGTCGGGCGGCACGCGGCCGAGTTCGCGCAGCGGCTGCGCGACGTTGTCGAACACCGTCATCGACGAGAACAGCGCGCCCTGCTGGAACAGCATCCCCGAACGCGTGCGCATCATCCGCGCGCTCGCGTCGTCGATCGTCGCCGTATCCTCGCCGAACACCTTGATCGTGCCCGACGTCGGCCGTTCGAGGCCGAGGATCTGGCGCACGAGCGTCGTCTTGCCGGAACCCGACCCGCCGACGATCGACACGATCTCGCCGCGCCGCACGTCGAAGTCGAGTTTCTGGTGAACGATGTTGCGCCCGTAGCGCTTGGTCAGGTTGCGCACCTCGATCACGAGGTCGCCGGCATCGGCGGCCGCGTCCGGCCCGGCGCCGATCGCCGCGGCATGCGCGGTCGGTTCGTTCGATGCGTTCATCCGAGCCCCACGTTCTGGAACAGGATCGCGAACACCGCGTCGGCGAGGATCACGACCGTGATCGACGACACGACCGACGTGGTCGTGCCTTCGCCGAGGCTCTGCGAGTTCGCCTTGATGCGGAAGCCGAAATGGCACGCGACCAGCGCGATCAGCATGCCGAACACGACGCCCTTGCCGACCCCGATGTACAGGTTCGCGATCGGCACGACGCCCGGCAGCGAGCGCACGAAATAGTTGATGTCGATGCCGAGCACCAGCTTCGCGGCGAGCGCGCCGCCCGTCAGCGCGATGATGTTGGTCCACATCACGAGCAGCGGCATCGCGACGCCGAGCGCGAGCACGCGCGGCAGGATCAGCCGCAGCCCGTGCGGGATGCCCATCACGCGCATCGCGTCGAGCTCCTCGGTCACGCGCATCACGCCGATCTGCGCGGTGATCGCCGAGCCCGAGCGGCCCGCGACGAGGATCGCCGACAGCACGGGGCCGAGCTCGCGGATCACCGACAGCCCGAGAATGTTCACGATGTAGCGGTTCGCGCCGAACATCTGCAACTGCTGCGCGGACAGGTAGCTGAGCACGATGCCGATCAGGAACGCGACGAGCGCGGTGATCGGCAGCGCCTGCGCGCCGGCGCTGTAGATGTTCGCCGAGGTTTCCTTCCACGGCATCGTCCGCGGGCGGCGCAGCACCGACAGCGCATCGAGGACCACGCGGCCGAACATCGCGATGCCGCCCTGCAGGTGTTCGCCGAACGTGAAGATCGCCAGGCCGAGCCGCGTGACGGGATCGAACCGCACGATGCGCTCGGGCGCCTCGCGCTGGCTGTCGAGCCGTTCGATGCGCTCGAAGATCGTGCGCTGCGTGGCGCTCAGCGCGACGCCGGCCGGCAGCTTGCGCCCCCACACGCGCCACAGCGCCTGGCCACCGACGTGGTCGAGGCGCTCGATGCCGGACAGATCCCATTCGCTCACGCGCCCGTTGGCGATGCTCGCGATGCGGCGCGCCACGGCGCCGCGGTTGCGCGCGAGCGAGAGCGCAGTCCACTGGCCGGTCAGGCGCACCGTCTGGCCCTGGCCGCCGGCATCGACCGACAGGCCGGGAGGAGTCTCGAAGTCCAAGGGCGGGTTGTTTGCAAAAGGATGACAGCGGCCATTGTAGCGAACCGCCCGATGCCGCGACGCGAGGATTTCGGCGGGTTGCGCAGCCGGCGGCGCGAACTCGGGAGGCGCAGCCGGGGCGCGGGGCCGGGGGCGCCGAACGCGGGGCGCGCGATCGAGGCGCCGGGCTCGGGCGCGCAGCCCGGGCGCCGGGCCGGTGCCGGCCGGTGCTGGCCGGGACCGGCCCGAACCGACGCGAACCTCGGCTCGCGGCCGGCGTCGCGACCTTTCATTGTTCCGTCACGTTTCCTTTCGATACTCTCACGCGCCGCACCTCAGGCCGTCGGCGCGCCGCGCCGCCATTCGTGCGTACCTCGCGTTTCATAAAACAGAACACCGAACAGGACATCCGATGCGTCTCCCCCCGCTTTCCCGCCGCCGCGTACCGGCCGCCGCCGCGCTCGCCAGCCTCGCCTTCGTCCTCGCCGGCTGCGGCGGCGACGACGTCACCGCCACGCCGCCGTCGCGGCCTGAGACCCAGGCGCCCGCCGGCACGACGGCCACGCTCGCGCTGCTCGAGACGACCGACCTGCACACCAACGTGCTGTCGTACGACTATTTCAAGCTCGCCGCCGACAATTCGCTCGGCTTCGAACGCGTGTCCACGCTGATCGCGCAGGCGCGCAAGCAATACCCGAACACGCTGCTGCTCGACAACGGCGACACGATCCAGGGCACCGCGCTGGCGGACTACCAGGCGCTGGTCAAGCCGGTCGGCTGCGACCAGACGCTCGCGATCTACAAAGTGATGAACGCCGCGAAATTCGACGGCGGCGGGATCGGCAACCACGAGTTCAACTACGGGCTGCCGTACCTGTCGCAGGTGACCGGCAACACGTTCGAGATCGACGGCCTGCCCGCGCCGGCCCAGCAGAAGAAGTGCGCCGGCCCGAACTTTCCGCAGGTGCTCGCGAACGTGATCAGCGCGAAGACCAATGCGCCGCTGTTCACGCCGTACACGATCCTGACGCGCACGGTGACGGCCACGACGCCGGACGGCAAGACGGTCAGCGCGCCCGTGAAGATCGGCATCATCGGCTTCACGCCGCCCGCGATCATGAACTGGGACAAGCGCTGGCTCGACGGCAAGGTCTACACGACCGGGTTGAAGGAAGCGGCCGAGAAGTACATTCCGGAGATGCGCGCGAAGGGCGCCGATCTCGTCGTCGCGATCTCGCACGGCGGCCTCGACGATTCCGCGTACTCGCCGACGATGGAAAACGGCAGCTGGTGGCTGTCGAAGGTGCCCGGCATCGACGCGATGCTGATCGGCCACTCGCACCAGGTGTTCCCGGACGCGAACAGCACCGTGGCGCAGTTCAACCTGCCGGGCGTCGACAAGGTCAAGGGCACCGTCAACGGCGTGCCGACCGTGATGGCCAACTACTGGGGCAAGCACCTCGGCGTGATCAAGCTCGGCCTGAAGTTCGACGGCAAGACGTGGATCGTCGACAAGTCGCAGACGACCGTCGAGGCGCGGCCGATCCAGAACGCCGACAAGAGCTACGTCGCGGCCGACCCGTCGGTCTCCGCCGCGATCGCGGCCGAGCACCAGGCGACGATCGACTACGTGAAGACGCCGATCGGCTCGACCGACTACCGGATGAACTCGTACTTCGCGGACGTCGGCGATCCGGGCGCGATCCAGATCGTCAACGAGGCGCAGGCCGACTACGTGAAGACCTACGTGCAGGCGAACCTGCCGCAATACGCGTCGCTGCCGGTGCTGTCGGTCAGCGCGCCGTTCAAGAGCGGCTTCGGCGGCGGCACCGACTACACCGACGTCGCGCCGGGCGCGCTCGCGATCAACAACGCGGCCGACCTGTACCTGTATCCGAACACCGTGTACGCGGTGAAGGTGAGCGGCGCCGACGTGAAGAACTGGCTCGAGACGGCCGCGAAGCGCTTCAACACGATCGACCCGACCCAGGCCACCGTGCAACCGCTCGTCAGCACCTTCCCCGGCTACAACTTCGACATGTTCACGTCGGCCGATCTCGCCTATGAAATCGACGTCACGCAGCCGGTCGGCAGCCGGATCAGGAACCTGACGTACAAGGGCGCGCCGATCGACCCGAACGCGCAGTTCATCGTCGCGACCAACAACTACCGCGCGAGCGGCGGCGGCAACTTCCCGGGCCTCGATGGCAGCAAGACGATCTTCGCGTCGCCCGACGCGAACCGCGACGTGCTGATCGCGTTCATCAAGAAGCGCGGCGCGATCACGCGCGCGGCCGACGGCGCGCAGCGCAGCTGGCGCTTCACGAAGCTCGCGAGCTCGGTCGCGCACGTGCGGTTCGCGTCCGCGCCGAACCGCCTCGGCGACGCGACGGCGGCGGGCCTGACCGGCATCACGCAGGTCACGGCCGACGACGGCTCGGGCAAGAACCTCGCAACCTACGAGATCGACCTCACGCAATGAGACACGCGATGCAACCGATCCAGACGATGCGGCCCGCTGAAACCGGCTTCGCCGCCGCCGCGCGGCGCATGCTGCGCGCGAAACTCCCGCCGGCCGCGCTGCTCGCGGCGGCGGCCGTGACCGTCGCGGCCGTCGTCGCGGCGACCGGCCTGCGCGGCAGCGGCCCCGCGCCGAGCGCCGCGCAGCTCGACGAATGGCAGGCGATGGTCGCGCAGGCGACCGAGCCGCATGCGCTCGCCCAGTTGCGCACGCTCGCGCGCCGCGGCTCGGGCGACGCGCAGGCGGCGCTCGGCATCGCGCTCTCCGATGCGCATGAACCGGGGCTGCGCGACGAGGGACGCGGCTGGCTGGAAACGGCCGCGGCGGCCGACGGCAAGGCCGACGCGCCGGCTGCGCGGCGCGCGCAGCTCGCGCTCGGCAAGGCGTTGCTGCTCGGCAGCGGCGACTTCCCGAAAGACTATGCGCGCGCCCGCGCGCTGCTCGGCGCGGCGGCTTCGAACGGCGATCCGGCCGCCGCGTATTACCTCGGGCTGATCTACCGCAGCGGCTACGGCATCGCCGCCGACCCGGTGCAGGCCGCGCACTGGTTCGACATCGCGTCGCGCGCGGACATTCCGGCCGCCGACTTCATGCTCGCGAACGCGTACCGCGACGGCAGCGGCGTGCCGCGCGACGAAGCGCGCGCGCTCGCGCTGTATCGCCGGGCCGCCGAGCATGAACTGCCGGAAGCCGTGCAGACGCTCGCGATGGCCTATCGCAACGGCGAACTCGGGCTCAAGCCCGACGCGGACGCGTTCCACGCGCAGTGGATCGAGACCGCGCACGCGCTGAAGCATCCGGTCGTCGCGCCGTGACGGCGGTTCGGCCGGGACAGGCTTGATCCGACGCCCTGCGCATCGATCGTCCGGAAACGGAATCGGTCGCGGGGCGTCGATCGATGCGCGTGCCGCCATGCATTAACATGCAGCCTCACAATAAAACCTGAGAGAACCGCATCATGTCCAATCGCCTGTCGCGGCTTCGCGCCGTCCTCGGCGTGGCCGTCATTTCGGTCACGGCCGCCCCGCTCGCGGCACTCGCCGCACCGCCCGCCCACTACGACATCTTCAACGCCGCGCTCTGCAAGCCACCGTTCACGTCGGACCTGATGGATTCGATCTACAACACCGCGAAGGCGACCGATCCGAAGCCGGACCAGTCGATGCTGGGCGCTGCCGTCTACCGCCTGCCCGAGCCGATCCACCGCGACGGCTTCACGACGCAGCACGTGGTGTTCGTCAGTACCGGCATCGGCGTGCTCGTCGACGGCGAAGTCGCCAGCCAGCTCGCCGAGCGCTACCAGCTCACCCGCGAGAAGGGCAGCCTGCTGGGCGCGTCGTCGGTCGGCTATTCGCGCCGGCTGACCGTCCGCGGCCCGGGCGGCGCGCTGATCCTCGTGTCGGCCCGCCAGGGCCCGGCGCTGAAGGGCAAGACGCTGCTGGCCTGCGAAATGACGTCCGAAGAGGACATCAAGGCGCTGGAGCAGATGGAGAAGCAGCGCTAAGCAGACGGAGCGCTGGCGCAACGCAACGCCACTGCGGGGATATCTCGCATGCGAATACCGTACGTCGTTACTTCTGCTCCGGCAAGACCGTACCGCACGGATTCTCGCAACCTTCCGATGAACACGCTGGAATGAACTCTATCTCTATCTGATTGCGTTCACTCGACGGAACAACGGAGTTGCTTGGCCAGATTTTAGAGTCCATGTGAATCCGATCTTTTGCTACGCCGAGATCGAGCAGATACGCTCGGACAGCATTGGCCCGAGTACGGGCGGTCGAAATTGCGTCTCGCTCGTGCTCGTCGGCATATCCGTAGATCACGACGGGACCGTTATTGGCCGCACTGTCCCGAACTCTAACCAACAAGCTGGCGAGCGCGATCCGGTCAGCATTCGAAATGGTCACGACGCCGCGGTCGAGCTTACTTGCATATTGCAAGGAAAAGCTACAAGCAAACACGACGCCTGACGCACAAAGCCCCGCAAGGCTAATCGATGCACAAGATATACCACGCAATATTGTCCGCATTCCTGATCGCCATTGTCGGAGCCTCTTTGGCGAGTCGCCTGCTGAGAAATTGTCCATAGGTGTTCTTGTAGTCAACCGCTCCGAATGTATCCCGAAAATGCACGCACTCGTGAACAATGGTCAGTTGCATCGAGGAAAACGTACCCGCACTCGTATCCGGAAGCTCACAGAACTTCGGGGAAATCGATATCGTGTGCGTGGCGGTATCGGGGCCGCAAACGTGCGCAACTTCGCCGTCTAGATTTTTGGTATTCGGCGTACAGCCGAGAGCCCGATCAAGGTCGGGATCGGAGCGAACGAAATTCCTCGCCGTCAATCCATTCATGACTGTGATCAACGCCACCAATCCGTTCGTCAGCACCCCGCGAGTGGGTTCGTCGGCAATCCCGAACCACTCTCTGACTCTCGCCCGCGCAGGCTCTCTCCAGACATCGAGTTCGTCAATTCGCTGCGTGATTATTTTTACGGCATCGTCGCGCAACGTCAGGACTTTCTTCCGAAATGCCGCATCGGTCATGTTTTTGCAGATCGGCGGCCCGTCGACTGCCAATAAAAGCTCAACCTTCGAACCACGCGTCGTATTCGTCATGGCCGAGTCATGCACGGTCACGTATTCGTAGTCATCATGCGGCATGACCATGCTCCACTATTTCAATTCGCAGTTTCTCCGAATGCCGCGTCGCTACGCGCTGTGTGTGCCCGGCACGATCAGTCATACCGCTGAAGACCCGGCCGGAACTGGTATGTATTCGATACGGCACGCATGCCAAGGGCTGCCCCGTCTTCTCGTTTTTCAATACATACTGCTCGTCGCATTCCGCCCCAGCGACGGGCGAGTGAGAATGTTCCTCTCCCAGCCCTTTCTGGTCAGCCGCCCCGTCACCGACCCGCATTCTCATGCCCCGCTCGGCATAGAACACAGGCGGCGGACTGCACCCGCATGCATTGATATCCCCACTCAACGCCCATCCCTGACCATTCGGTGCCCTGCCGGGCAAGCGCGGTCCTTTCGGCGCGACAAACCCGACCCGCTCGCAAGCCGTGCAATAGGTTTTCATGTAGAGCGTGGCGATCTGCACACGTGGCGGCGGATTGGAACACGTGACACATTCCAGTCCCTCGGTGATCGTCGCGCTCCCGCCCCGATCGCCCTTGGCGAGGAAATAGCGGATCATGCGGTATCACCTCGGCTCATCGCGCCCGAGCAACGCTCATCCGTGAAAGCACCGAGCGTCGCGCATCTGACAACGGTCGGCCTGCCAGCGGCATATAGGCCGCCGCTAACCATCAACCGGCCGACAACAACCAACGAAGACTCGAGTAACCATTGCTCGCCACCATTCATCCGGATTCCCTCTCGTCGCTATCAGTGCAAATCTCATCGCACAAAAATGCACGATCGCCACACGAAAATCCATCATACGAATTCGAAATCCTGACCGATCGATATCGGTCGACGATGTTTCGTCGATCGATCAACCGGAATGTCGGAGCTACATTGATTCCAGCTCGCATGCGCACAACTACCTGCATGCAACTTCTCTCAATTCGGCACAAGCGCATTCGCGCGACGCGTCGCACTTCAATCGGCCCTTGCCTCCCGGGGAAATGACCATTCCCCCGCTTGCCGACGCGCCAACGCCCCCTGTCGCTACAATAGGCGCCATGAACGCCCCAACCTCCTCCGACAAGCCCGAATCCGGCGACGCGCACATCGCGCGCAACCGGCTCGAGGCCCATCTGGACGCCGCACCGCGCGCGTGGCCGCTCGACATCGTCGCCGCCACCGGCTCGACCAACGCCGACGTCGCAACGCGGCTCAAGGCGCTGCCGCGCAGCGCGAACGCGTTGCCCGCGCCGCTCGTGCGCGTCGCGTTCGAGCAGACGGCCGGCCGCGGCCGGCAGGGCCGCCCGTGGTTCGCGCAGCCCGGCAATGCGCTGCTGTGCTCGGTCGGCTGCATCGTGCCGCGCACCGTCGATGCGCTCGGCGGCCTCAGCATCGCGATCGGCGTCGCGCTCGCCGAGGGGCTGGCCACGCTGCCGCTCGACGCCTGCATGCGCGTTGCGCTCAAATGGCCGAACGACCTGCTGCTGACGGCCGACGACGACGGCACGCCGCGCATCGTCGGCAAGCTCGCCGGGATCCTCATCGAAACCGTCTGGACCACCGCCGACGCCACCGCCGTCGTGATCGGCTTCGGCATCAACGTGCGCGGCGCGGAAGCCGTCGCCGCGCAGGTCGACGCGCTGCGCGCGCGCGAAGCCACGCTCGCGAGCGGGCTACCGCCCGCCGCGCTGTCGATCGCGTGCGCGTCGGCGAACCTCACCGATACGCTCGCCGCGTCGCTGAACGCACTCACGCCCGCGCTTGCGCAGTTCGGCACCGAGGGCCTCGCGCCGTTCCTGCCGCGCTGGCACGCGCTGCACGCGTACGCGGGCCGCGAAGTCGTGCTGCTCGAACAGGGCGTCGAACGCGCGCGCGGCATCGCGACGGGCATCGACGCGACCGGCCAGTTGCTGCTCGACACGCCGAGCGGCGTGCAATCGATCGCGGCCGGCGACGTATCGCTGCGCGAAGCGCAATGAGCGAACCGTACCTGCTGATCGACGCCGGCAACAGCCGGATCAAGTGGGCGCTCGCCGACGCGCGGCGCACACTGGTCGACACGGGCGCGTTCGGCCACACGCGCGACGGCGGCGCCGATCCCGACTGGTCGATGCTGCCGCAGCCGCGCGGCGCGTGGATCTCGAACGTCGCGGGCGCCAACGTGGCTGCACGGATCGATGCGCTGCTCGAGGCGCGCTGGCCGGGCCTGCCGCGCACGACGATCCGCTCGCGGCCCGCGCAATGCGGCGTGACGAACGGCTATACGACGCCCGAACAGCTCGGCAGCGACCGGTGGGCCGGCCTGATCGGCGCGCACGCGGCGTTTCCTGGCGAGCATCTGCTGATCGCGACGTTCGGCACCGCGACGACGCTCGAGGCGTTGCGCGCGGACGGCCGCTTCACGGGCGGGCTGATCGCGCCGGGCTGGGCGCTGATGATGCGCGCGCTCGGCACGCACACCGCGCAGTTGCCGACGCTGACCACCGATATCGCCAGCGGCCTGCTTGCGGACGGGCAGGCCGAACCGTTCCAGGTCGATACGCCGCGCTCGTTGTCGGCCGGCTGCCTGTACGCGCAGGCCGGGCTGATCGAACGCGCGTGGCGCGATCTCGTCGCTGCGTGGCAGGCACCGGTGCGGCTGGTGCTGGCAGGCGGTGCGGCAGACGAGGTCGCGCGTGCGCTGACGGTCCCGCATACGCGGCATGACGCGCTGATCCTGTCCGGGCTCGCGCTGATCGCAGCGGACGCGGCTGGCCCGGCAACGGTGCAGGAGTGACGGGAAGGCGCCGGCATCGCGCTGGCGCATGGCGAAGCGGGTCCACGCGGCCCGCGTCACGCCGACGACGCAATACGCGCGGCGCCGCGCCAGCGGCCCGCACGAACGGTAGACGGAAACCATGAAAAAAGCCGGCCATGCGGCCGGCTCGACTGAACGACGTGAATCACGTCGATGACGACAAGGAGTTTCGACGATGCTGCGCTGGCTGATCGCTGTTCTCTTTCTCGCCAACATGCTCGCGTTCGTGGTGGCGCGCGGGGTGTTCGGGCCGCTGCCGGCGGCGGGCCCGCGCGAACCCGGCGTGCTGTCGCGGCAGGTGCAGCCCGACGCATTGCGCGTGACCCCGCTCATGCGGGCGACCGACCAGCCCGTCGTCGGCGGCCCGATCGCGGCGCCGGCCGTCACGACCGCACCGCTCGCCGCGTCCGCCCCGTGACGGCGCCGCGCCGCGCTCAGGACTGTTGCGCGCGCACCTTCTTCAGCAGCGCCGTGGTCGAGCGGTCGTGCTCGAACGGAATCGCCAGCGCACGGCCGCCCCAGCCGCGCACGAGCGCCGACTCCGGCAGCGCATCCATGTCGTAATCGCCGCCCTTCACGAGGATGTCCGGACGGACGGCCTCGATCAGCGACACGGGCGTCTTTTCCGCGAACGTCACGACCCAGTCGACGCTTTCCAGCGCCGCCAGCAAGGCCGCACGATCCTCTTCGCGGTTGATCGGCCGGTCGTCGCCCTTGCCGAGCATGCGCACCGACGCATCGCTGTTCACGCCGACGATCAGGCAGGCGCCGAGCGCTTTCGCATCGGCGAGGTACGTGACGTGACCGCGATGCAGGATGTCGAACACGCCGTTGGTGAACACGACGGGCGACGGCAGCGACGCGCGCAGCGCGACGAGGGCATCACGGGTGATCAGCTTGCGTTCGAAGGTGGCGGACATGATGGAGATCGGACGGAATGAACGACGGCGCGCGCGACGGCGGCACCCGATAAAAAGCCCGCCGGATCGACCGGGCGGGCTTCATGCAACGAACGCGACACGGTGCCGCGAGCCGCGCGAATCGGGTGTGGATCGGACCCGACTTGCGGCGGCGGCGCCGGCCGGCCTCAGGCCGGCTGCGCGGCCGACGACGGGCCGCTTTCGGCCTGCAGGCGGCCGGTGACTTCCTTGCGGTAGCGGTTCAGCTCCTGCGCGGTCGCGAACGTACGCTCGAACAGGATCGACAGGTTGTGCAGGATCCGCTCGACGACCTTCTTCTCCCACTCGCCGTCGAAACGGATCTGCTCGTCGAGCCAGCGCTCGAGCCATTCCGGATCCGGCAGGCGCGACTGCACGGTGTCGCGCGGGAACAGCGCCTGGTTCACGTGCAGGTTGGTCGGGTGCAGCGGCTTCTCGGTGCGACGCGCCGACGCCATCAGCACGCCGATCTTCGCGAATGCGGCACGGGCGACGTCGCCGCAGTTGTTCAGCGCTTTCTTCATGTAGCGCAGGTACGCGCCGCCATGACGCGCTTCGTCGCGCGAAATCGTTTCGTAGATCTGCTTGATGACGGGCTCGGTGTGCCAGTCGGCCGCGCAGCGGTACCAGTGGTTCAGGCGGATTTCGCCGCAGAAGTGCAGCATCAGCGTCTCGAGCGGCGGCGCCGGATCGAACTGGAAGCGCACCGCGTGCAGTTCCTCTTCGGTCGGCACCATCTCCGGCTTGAAGCGGCGCAGGTATTCCATCAGCACGAGCGAATGCTTCTGCTCCTCGAAGAACCATACGCTCATGAACGCGGAAAAATCGCTGTCGTGCTGGTTGTCGCGCAGGAACATTTCCGTCGCGGGCAGCGCCGACCATTCGGTGATCGCGTTCATCTTGATCGTCTTCGCCTGCTCGTCGGTGAGCAGCGAAGCGTCGAACTTGTCCCACGGAATGTCCTTCTCCATGTCCCAGCGGACAGCTTCGAGCGACCTGTAAAGTTCCGGATAAAGCATGGTGTTCATGATGGTCCCACCCCTGTTCTGCGCAATGCGACTTCTCTAAACGTGACTGTTGCCGCGCAAGCGCGCCACGCGCGCTTTTTGCAGCCAAGACTGTAATTTTACGCGGGAAACCGGCCCGCCGGACGCCGATTCCTCGTCCGGCAGCCAGGCGGCCGCGTTGCCGCCGTTGGGCATGCCGCGACCCGCTCCGTTCGAGCGGAGCCGGCCGCGCTTGCCTGAGTGGGGGGCCGGCGCTGGCCGGCTCGTTGGCGCGCCCGTCCCCTGCCCCAGGCGGGTCCCCGAAAGGCCCCGTGCGGATACCGGATCGGCGGGCTGCTCGATATGGTGTATACGGCGGCGGCCATGATAGCACGCGTGCATGACGGTTCCGAGACGCCCGGCCGGTCGCGCGCCGCCAACCGGGGTGCGGCGATCGGTCGCGGCCGACCGTCGCGAAAATGCAACCTTACAGTACGCCTGCGCGTGTCAGATCCGTATTTCGCCGGCCGCGAGGCCGCCCTCCGGCGGCGTGCCGGCCGCCGGCGCACTGCCGCCGTCCGCCCCCGCGATCCAGCCGGCGAGCGTCTCCCGCTGGGCCCGGCCGTCGCGGTAGCCGAGCTCGATCAGCTCGCGCGTGAACGCTTCCTCGAACAGCAGGTAGCTGGCGAACGACGCGCCGGCCGGCTGGCTGCCGCCGATCGCGCCGAGCAGCCCGCGCATCGTCGCCGGCATCTGCTTCAGGTGCTTCGCGGCGATCAGCTCGATGCGCTCGGACGGCGCGATCGCGAGCACGTCGACGTGCCGCCAGCCGCTGTCGATCTCGACCTGGTGCGGCAGGTGCTCGATCATCTGGTTGATGTGCTCGATCCGTTCGATGTCCGAGCCGATCGAGTCGAGGAACACGCTCGCGAGCACCTGCTGGCCGATCTGCGCGAGCGTCGGGTAGCCACGGGCCCGTCCCGTGCCGTTCGCGGCCGGAATCTCGGGCCGCGGATCGGCCGCGCCGACGACGACGATCCGATCCGCGCCGAAGTGGATCGCCGGCGACAGCGGCGCGATCTGCCGGATCGAGCCGTCGCCGAAGTATTCGACCTGCCCGTCGAGCACGAGCGGCACGGCGGGGAACACGAACGGAATGGCCGACGACGCGAGCAGGTGCGACGCCGACAGGTCGACGAGCCGCGCGGTGCGCTGCGCGCGCCGCCATGCCAGGATCGGCTCGGCGGCCTGATAGAACGTGAGGTGCCGGCCGCTCGAATAGCTGAGCGCGGTGATCGCGAGCGCGTGCAGCAGGCGCGCCTCGAGCATCTGCTCGATCCGGTGGAAGCTGAGCTCGCGTTGCAGCAGGTGCGCGAGCGGCGTGTTGTCGAGCAGCCCGCGCGGCGAGCGGCGGGCCGCCCAGCCGAACGTCATCGTCGCGAGCCAGCGCGCGCCGGCGCCCGCGATGCCGAGCCAGTCGGTGCGATACACGTAATCGGCGCGCAGCGGCTCCCAGAATTCGAGCAGGCGCCGCACGCCGTGGGAGAAGTCGTCCGCGTGGCTCGCGATCGACGTCGCGTTGATCGCGCCGGCCGACGAACCGCACACGACCGCGAACGGCACCGTATGCCGCCGCGGATCGGCCTCGCGCGCGATCTCGGCCAGCGCCTTCAGCACGCCGACCTGGTATGCGGCGCGCGCGCCGCCTCCCATCAGAACGAGCGCGAGTCGCATGATCGACCTGCTACCTGCGCCGCATCACGTCGAGCGCTTCGGCGGACGCGTTTCGGGCGACGAAGCGGCCGCCGCGCGCGCCGCGGCCGAGCCGGACGGCTTCGCGCGCTTCGCGGCGGGCTTGCGCGGCGCGGCCGCGGCGGACTTCGCGGCGGGTTCGGGCGCGGCGGCGGTCTCCGGCGGCGCGGCGTCCGGCGCGGCCGGCTGCATGCCGGGCTGCGCCATCGCGAGGCTCGCGAGCTGGTTGAATTGCGTCTGCAGCAGATTCCACCAGCCGGACGGATCGAACGGCTGCTGCGCGGGGTCGCCTTCCGGCGCAGCCGCGGCATCGGCCGCGGCCTCGCCCGCCGACGCGGGTTTCGCGGCCTGCGCGGCGGCCACGGCCGCTTCCTCGGCCGCCGACATCGAGCTTTGCGCGAACGCGCCGAACGCACGCAGCGTCGCGAGCGTCGCGCGCTGCACCTCGAGCGCCTGGATCGCGGACTGCAGCATCCCGAGATTGAGCTTCAGCCACTGCTCGACCGCGCGCAGATCGGTGATCCGCTTGTCGAGTTCCTCGACGTTCGTGAGCGGCGACATCATGTCGGACATGCTCGACAGCGACGGCGGCAGCCCGTGCGTGGCGCCTGGAAACGGCGCCATCCCGCCGAACGGCGACATCCGCATCATGTCCCACATCCGGTCCATCATGTCGGCGGGCTGGAACCCGGCAAAGCCGGCGAAAGGGTTGGCGCCGGAGGCATCGGTCGTCATACGGGCATCCTGGTTGACTGGGGGAGCGAGGCGGCCGCCGAGCGTCGCGCAGCCGCGCGTGGTTCGATCATAGCGCGCACGTCAGAACGGTGCGTCTCCGGGAAATGCGGGCGGGCGCCGTTCGCGCAGCGAGCGGATGCCTTCCTGCACGTCGGGCCCCGAAAAACCCATGAATTCGAGCGCGAGCGACGTATCGAAGGTGGGCCCGGCCGTGCGCAGCCAGTTGTTCAGCGCGTACTTGGTCCAGCGGATCGCCGACTGCGAACCGTGCGCGAGCCGCTCGGCCACTTCGTATGCCTTCGGCAGCAGGTCGGCCGGCTCGACCGCGAGCGAGACCAGCCCGATCCGCTCGGCCTCCTCGCCGCTCACGGGCTCGCACAGCATCAGGTAGTACTTCGCCTTCGCCATCCCGCACAAGAGCGGCCACACGATCGCCGCGTGGTCGCCGGCCGCGACGCCGAGCCGCGTATGGCCGTCGATGATGCGCGCATCCTTCGCGGCGATCGAGATGTCGGCGAGCAGCCCGGCGACGAGCCCCGCGCCGACGGCCGGCCCGTGCATCGCCGACACGATCGGCTTGCTGCAGTTGATCACGTTGTAGACGAGATCGCGCGCCTCGCGCCACACGCGGGCGCGCACGTCGAAATCGTTCGCCATGTCCTCGACGAGCGCGAGATCGCCGCCCGCCGAAAAACCCTTGCCTTCGCCGCGGATCACCGCGACGCGCGTGTCGGGATCGCGATCGACGTCGCGCCAGATGTCGGCGAGCTCGCGATGCATGCGCGCGTTCGCGGTCGCGAGGCCGCTGCGGTTCGCGCCCTCGCCGCTCATCACGATGTCGAGCACGCCATGGGCGCGGCGCGTCACGTTCAGTGCTTCGTAGCCGCCGTATGCGGCGAGATCGGCCATCTGCTGCTCCTTGCTCGAGGCGCTCGAGCGCTTGAATCGAGTGTAGCCAAGCCCGCGCGATCAAACATCGGGCGAAACCCGGCGCGCGGGCCGAAGCCGGGTTTCGCCGTGTCGTTGCGTATCGCGCCGCTTATGCCGCGCCGTCGGGCGGCGAAACCGACTGCTCGATCGCGCCGAAGATCGACTTGCCGGCCGCATCGAACATCTCGATGCGCACGGTGTCGCCATAGCGCATGAATTCGGTCTGCGGCGCGCCGTGCTCGATCGTCTCGAGACAGCGCTTCTCGGCGATGCAGCAGTAGCCGCGCTTCGCGTCCTTGTTCGACACCGTGCCCGAGCCGACGATCGAGCCGGCGCGCAGGTTGCGCGTCTTCGCCGCGTGCGCGATCAACTGGCCGAAGTGAAACACCATGTCGGTGCCGGCGTCGGGCTGCCCGACCTTCTTGCCGTTCCAGTGGACGATCATCGGGCGGTGCACGCGGCCCTCGCGCCATTCGTCGCCGAGCTCGTCGGGCGTGACGGCGACCGGCGCGAACGCGGTGGCCGGCTTGCTCTGGAAGAAGCCGAAGCCCTTCGCGAGTTCGGCCGGAATCAGGTTGCGCAGCGACACGTCGTTCACGAGCGTGACGAGCCGCACGGCCTTCAGTGCGTCGTCGGGCGACGCGCTCATCGGCACGTCGCTGGTGATCACCGCGACTTCCGCCTCGAAATCGATGCCCCATTCCTCGGACGGGCACACGACGTCGTCGCGCGGCCCCAGGAAATCGTCGCTGCCGCCCTGGTACATCAGCGGATCGGTCCAGAACTCGGGCGGCATCTCGGCGCCGCGCGCGCGACGCACGAGCTCGACGTGGTTCACGTACGCGGAGCCGTCGGCCCACTGGAACGCACGCGGCAGCGGCGCCATGCAGTTGGCCGGGTCGAACGCGAACGCGTTGCGCGCGCGGCCGTGGTTCAGCGCATCGTACAGGTCGCGCAGTTGCGGCGCGTAGAACGCCCAGTCGTCGAGGACGCGCTGCAGCGTCGGCGCGATCGCATCGGCAATCGCCGCGGTGTGGAGGTCGCGCGACACGACGATCAGCTGGCCGTCGCGCGTGCCGTCCTTCAGCGAAGCAAGTTTCATAGGGAGGATCTGCCGTTGTAGTGACGATGGAAGGAATCTATTTTACGATGGTGAATCCATGCGGCGCGCCGTGATCGCCCACGCCGTTTTCGCCCCGTTTTTTCGTCCCGTTTCCTGCCGCATTTTCGCCCACCCGCCGCCCATGCCCGCCAGCCCGCTCCCCGACGACGATCTCGCCGACTCCGATACCGACGACGCCGCCTCCGGCGAGCACGGCGAGAAAGTCCGTTCCGGCATCCAGTCGATCGAGGTCGGCTTCCGCCTGCTCGACGTGCTGACGAGCGAGCCGCGCGCGATGATGCTGCGCGATCTCGCGCAGCGCGCGGGCATGAGCCCGGCGAAGGCGCACCGCTACCTGGTCAGCTTCTCGCGGCTCGGCGTCGTGTCGCAGGATCCCGTCTCGGGCCGCTACGAGCTCGGCGGCTTCGCGCTGCAGATGGGCCTCGCGCGGCTCGCGCGCGTCGACGGCGTGAAGCTCGCGCGGATCGCGCTGACCGAATTCCGCGACCGTCTCGACCAGACGGTCGGCATCGCGGTATGGGGCAACCAGGGGCCGACGATCGTGCATTGGATGGAATCGAGCCATCCGGCGAAGGCGTCGCTGAAGCTCGGCGACGTGATGCCGCTGCTCGGCTCCGCGACGGGCCTGCTGTTCGCCGCGTACCTGCCGCGCAGCAAGACCGCCGCGATGCTCGAGCGCGAACTCGCCGATACGCGCCGCTCGCCGCACCACGGCGGCCCGCGCACGCTCGACGAAGTCGATGTGGTGCTCGCCGACGTGCGCGAGCACCAGGCCGCGCGCGTCGAAGGGATGCTGCTGCCGACGATCCACGCGTTCTGCATGCCGGTGTTCGACGCGGTCGGCGAACTCGCGCTCGCGATCGTCGCGCTCGGCCAGGAAGGCTCGTTCGACATCGCGTGGGGCGGTGAAATCGACACCGCGCTGCGCGCCTGCGCGCGGAAACTGTCCTACGAACTCGGCTATAGTCCCGACGCACGCGACGCCTGACGCATCCGGTCCACGCCACGTCACGCATCGCGTCGCGAACGCGCAGCGCATCCGACGGTCCGATTCCTGTGGCGCGCGCCGCGCGCCCGCCGTCACGCCAGCGCCCCGACCCTGTTCCGATGCCCATGCAGTCTGCCGACCTTCGCCCGCGTCACGCCCTACCCCGCCGCTGGCTGCGCGTGGGCGTCGCGCTCGCCGCCGTGCTGGTGCTGCATGCGCTTGCCGGGTTCTGGCTGATGCGCAATCGCGAATCGTTCACGCCGCCGCCACCCGCCGACATCCCCGTGCAGATCGAGCTGCTGAAACCGCAGCCGATCGAGCGTCAGCCCACGCCACCGGAGTCGAAGCCGGTCGAACGGCCGGCCGCGCCGAAGGCGGCCCCGCCGAAGGTGGCCCCGCCGAAATCCGCGCCGTCGCACGAACCGGTCCTCACCGCCACGCAAACGGCCGAGCACGGCGAGCCGCCGGCCGCCGCTGCATCCGGGGCGAGCGGCGCATCGGGCGCATCGGGCGCGCAAGCCGCGTCGGCCGCGGGCCCCGGCGCCGCGACGCCGGGGCCGGCCACGAGCGGCGTGAAGTTCTCCGCGCCGCCGTCCGGCGACCTGCAGTACGACACGTTCTACAACGGCATGCAGAACATGATCGGCACGATCCACTGGCGCACCGACGGGCACACGTACGACCTGTCGGTGTCGATGCCGGTGCCGTTCGTCGGCCCGTTCACCTATCGCAGCGAAGGCCGCATCGACGCATTCGGCGTCGCGCCCGACCGTTACGTCGAGAAACGCGGCAAGCGGCCGGAAGACATCGCGATCTTCAACCGCGAGATCCGGCAGGTGGTGTTCACACGCACGCCGAACAACGCGCCGCTGCCCGACGGCGTGCAGGACCGTTTCAGCATGCTGATGCAGTTGTCGGGGCTGCTGCGCGGCAATCCCGCGGCCTACAAGCCGGGCGTCACGCAGCAGTTCTTCGTGATCGACAACAACAGCGGCGAGACCTGGCCGATCACGGTGATCGGCGACGAGCAGGTGCAGACGCAGGCCGGCATCGTCGCGGCGCGGCACTTCATGCGCCTGCCGCGCCGCCACGGCGACACCCGCCGCATCGACATGTGGCTCGCGCCGTCGCTCGGCTGGCTGCCCGCGCGGCTTGTGCAGACCGAGCCGAACGGTGCGCAGATCGAGTTGCTGTGGCACGGCCGCCTCGCCGCACCGAACGTGCCCGCCGACGCCGCGCCGGCGGGCGGCGCAACGAACGCGCCCGCCGCGGCATCGCCCTCCCACGCATCGCCCGCGGAACCCGCGCCATCGGCACCGCCCGCGACGATGCAACCACCGGCGTCGTCGACGGTCACACAGCCATAAACGCACATGAATCGGCAATTTCGACCGATTACAGTTTTTCCGGAAATGGCCGATGACACTCTTTAACAACTATTTCAGTCCACCGGCTCACAATGAGAAACGTTTGATAGACATCGGCTTCTAACCGATACACCCCACGCAACGGGAGAACGGGGTGTGCAGCGCAAGCCCCTTGAAACCGGCAAGGCTTGCCCCACCTAGGGGACAACAAGGCCAGATGCCACTGCGAAGAGGAGTGCCGCCATGCAAATGATCTACAACAGCCCCAACTACTGCGTCGTCGAATTTGCGCCGCAGGCCGGCCATCACCTGATGAATGCCGGCGGATACGAAATCGTCGACAAGAACGCGCAGCGCGAAATCTTCATCGACGGCGAACTTGCCGAACGATTCCGCGCGCACGTGAAGCAGCTGATCGAGGATGAGCCGTCGCTCGACGAAGTCGACGAATTCCTCGGACAATTCGACAGCCTGATGATGATGCCGGTCGTGCTGCACTGACGACTCGCGGCCCGGCGCGTCACGCGGCCGGGCCATTCGCCGCGCATCGATGCGGCGCCGCGTGCACTCCGATCCTGCCCCCGTCCGGCTCGCCGGCGGGGGCTTTCCTTTGGCGGGCCGTCCGGCCCCCACGGCGAGGGCCGACGACCGCTTGACGCACCGGCTACAATGACGGTTTTCCGTCTTCGCCGGTCTCCCGCCCATGTCTGCGACTCCTCTCGCCGCTCCCGTCCCGCTCGACGCGCGCTACACGCGCGGCGCCGCCCTGCCCGCGCTGCTGAAATCGCGCATCCTGATCCTCGACGGCGCGATGGGCACGATGATCCAGCGCTACAAGCTCGACGAAGCCGCGTATCGCGGCGAGCGCTTCAAGGATTTCCCGCGCGACGTCAAGGGCAACAACGAGCTGCTGTCGCTCACGCAGCCGCAGATCATCCGCGAGATCCACGACCAGTACTTCGCGGCCGGCGCCGACATCGTCGAAACCAACACGTTCGGCGCGACGACCGTCGCGCAGGCCGACTACGGGATGGAGGATCTGGTCGTCGAGATGAACGTCGAATCGGCGAAGCTCGCGCGCGAATCGGCCGCGAAATACGCGACTCGGACCAAGCCGCGCTTCGTCGCCGGCGCGATCGGGCCGACGCCGAAGACGGCCAGCATCTCGCCGGACGTCAACGATCCGGGCGCACGCAACGTCACGTTCGACGAGCTGCGCACGTCGTACTACCAGCAGGCGAAGGCGCTGCTCGACGGCGGCGTCGACCTGTTCCTCGTCGAGACGATCTTCGACACGCTGAACGCGAAAGCCGCGCTATTCGCGCTCGACGAGCTGTTCGAGGACACCGGCGAGCGCCTGCCGATCATGATCTCGGGCACCGTCACCGATGCGTCGGGCCGGATCCTGTCGGGCCAGACCGTCGAGGCGTTCTGGAATTCGCTGCGCCACGCGAAGCCGCTCACGTTCGGCCTGAACTGCGCGCTCGGCGCGGCGCTGATGCGCCCGTACATCGCCGAGCTCGCGAAGCTGTGCGACACCTACGTGTCGTGCTACCCGAACGCGGGCCTGCCGAATCCGATGAGCGACACCGGTTTCGACGAAACCCCCGACGTCACGTCGGGCCTGCTGAAGGAATTCGCGCAGGCCGGCCTCGTGAACCTCGCGGGCGGCTGCTGCGGCACGACGCCCGAGCACATCGCCGAGATCGCGAAGGCGCTCGCCGACGTGAAGCCGCGCCGCTGGCCGAACCAGTACAGCGACCACGCCTGACCGACCGCCCCACGTCCTTCATCAAAAGAATTCGCACCGCCATGACCGATCACATGATGCGCCTTGCCGGCCTCGAGCCGTTCAACGTCACGCCCGGGACGCTCTTCATCAACG
Organism: Burkholderia sp. APQ4-4ca; assembly: GCF_057837105.1. Classification (NCBI taxonomy): domain Bacteria; kingdom Pseudomonadati; phylum Pseudomonadota; class Betaproteobacteria; order Burkholderiales; family Burkholderiaceae; genus Burkholderia; species Burkholderia sp. APQ4-4ca. Next base: position 61,411 of record NZ_JBYQCG010000067.1, read on the forward strand.
TCGGCGAACGCACCAACGTCACCGGCTCGAAGGCGTTCGCACGGATGATCCTCAACGGCCAGTTCGACGAGGCGCTCGCCGTCGCGCGCCAGCAGGTCGAGAACGGCGCGCAGGTGATCGACATCAACATGGACGAGGCGATGCTCGACTCGAAGGCGGCGATGGTGCGCTTCCTGAACCTGATCGCGTCGGAGCCGGACATCGCGCGCGTGCCGATCATGATCGACTCGTCGAAGTGGGACGTGATCGAGGCCGGCCTCAAGTGCGTGCAGGGCAAGGCGATCGTGAACTCGATCTCGCTGAAGGAAGGCGAGGACGCGTTCCGCCACCATGCGAACCTGATCCGCCGCTACGGCGCGGCCGCGGTCGTGATGGCGTTCGACGAAACCGGCCAGGCCGATACCTACGCGCGCAAGACCGAGATCTGCAAGCGCTCGTACGATTTCCTCGTGAACGAAGTCGGCTTCCCGCCGGAAGACATCATCTTCGACCCGAACATCTTCGCGGTCGCGACCGGCATCGAGGAGCACAACAACTACGCGGTCGACTTCATCGAGGCGACCCGCTGGATCAAGCAGAACCTGCCGTTCGCGAAGGTGAGCGGCGGCGTGTCGAACGTGTCGTTCTCGTTCCGCGGCAACGACCCGGTGCGCGAGGCGATCCACACCGTGTTCCTGTATCACGCGATCCAGGCGGGCATGGACATGGGCATCGTGAACGCGGGCCAGCTCGGCGTGTACGCCGATCTCGACGCGGAGCTGCGCGAGCGCGTGGAAGACGTGATCCTGAACCGCCGCGACGATTCCACCGATCGCCTGCTCGAGATCGCCGACAAGTTCAAGGCGGGCGGCGCGAAGAAGGAAGAGAACCTCGAGTGGCGCAACCAGCCGGTCGAGAAGCGGCTCTCGCACGCGCTCGTGCACGGCATCACGACCTTCATCGTCGAGGATACCGAGGAAGTGCGCGCGAAGATCGCCGCGGCCGGCGGCCGTCCGATCAACGTGATCGAAGGCCCGCTGATGGACGGGATGAACATCGTCGGCGACTTGTTCGGCCAGGGCAAGATGTTCCTGCCGCAGGTCGTGAAGTCGGCGCGCGTGATGAAGCAGGCGGTCGCGCATCTGATCCCGTTCATCGAGGAAGAAAAGCGCCTGCTCGCGGAAGCGGGCGGCGACGTGCGCGCGAAGGGCAAGATCGTCATCGCGACCGTGAAGGGCGACGTGCACGACATCGGCAAGAACATCGTGTCGGTCGTGCTCCAGTGCAACAACTTCGAGGTCGTCAACATGGGCGTGATGGTCCCGTGCAACGAGATCCTCGCGAAGGCGAAGGTCGAGGGCGCGGACATCATCGGGCTGTCGGGCCTCATCACGCCGAGCCTCGAGGAAATGGCGTACGTCGCGTCCGAAATGCAGCGCGACGACTACTTCCGCGTGAAGAAGATTCCGCTGCTGATCGGCGGCGCGACGACGTCGCGCGTGCACACCGCCGTGAAGATCGCGCCGCACTACGAAGGCCCGGTCGTCTACGTGCCCGATGCGTCGCGCTCGGTGTCGGTCGCGTCGAACCTGCTGTCCGACGAAGGCGCGGCGAAGTATCTCGACGAGCTGAAGTCCGACTACGAACGGATCCGCGACCAGCACGCGAACCGCAAGGCACAGCCGATGGTCACGCTCGCCGACGCGCGTGCGAACAAGACGAAGATCGACTGGGCCGGCTACCAGCCGGTGAAGCCGAAGTTCATCGGCCGCCGCGTGTTCAGGAACTACGACCTGAACGAACTCGCGAACTACATCGACTGGGGCCCGTTCTTCCAGACGTGGGATCTCGCGGGCCCGTACCCGGCGATCCTGAACGACGAGATCGTCGGCGAATCGGCGCGGCGCGTGTTCTCCGATGCGAAATCGATGCTCGCGCGCCTGATCCAGGGCCGCTGGCTCACCGCGAACGGCGTGATCGCGCTGCTGCCGGCGAACACCGTCAACGACGACGACATCGAGATCTACAGCGACGAGTCGCGCTCGGAAGTGCTGCTCACGTGGCGCAACCTGCGCCAGCAGAGCGTGCGCCCGGTGGTCGACGGCGTGATGCGGCCGAACCGTTCGCTCGCCGATTTCATCGCGCCGAAGGAATCGGGCATCGCCGACTACATCGGGATGTTCGCGGTGACGGCCGGCCTCGGCGTCGACGTGAAGGAAAAGCAGTTCGAAGCCGACCACGACGACTACAGCGCGATCATGCTGAAGGCGCTCGCCGACCGCTTCGCGGAAGCGTTCGCCGAAGCGATGCACGCGCGCGTGCGGCGCGAGCTGTGGGGCTATGCGAGCGGCGAGACGCTCGACAACGACGCGCTGATCGCGGAGAAGTACGCGGGCATCCGCCCGGCGCCCGGCTACCCGGCCTGCCCCGACCACCTCGTGAAGCGCGACATGTTCGACGTGCTGCACGCGGACGAGATCGGCATGAGCGTGACCGATTCGCTGGCGATGCTGCCGGCGGCGAGCGTGTCGGGCTTCTACCTCGCGCATCCGGACAGCCGCTATTTCTCGGTCGGCAAAATCGGGCAGGACCAGCTCGAGGACTACGCGCAACGCATGGCGCTGTCGCTCGACGACGCGCGCCGCGCGCTCGCGCCGCAACTGTAGCCGCGTCGACTGCGGCGACCCGCCGCGTCCATCGCCACGCGCCCCGATCCAGGGGCACGTCGCACAACGACTCACTTCATCAGGATGGTGCTCGTCCTGTTCTCGTGCCACTGCTTCACACGCAGCTTCAAATGGAACGGACGCACCCGCGATGCCATTTTGGACGACGAGATATACGACGACGGCCGCGAGACACGCGTGCTCTGCGCGGACCGGTATCGCGCGTCACGGAAGCTGCTGCGCGGCATGATCGTCGGGCTGGCAACGCGCCGGATCGTAGTCGCCGATGAACGGCAACCCAATTTCGTGACGGTGGAAGCGGTCGCATCGGACGGCACGCAACGCGTGTATGCGGTGTTCTTCGAGGTTTCGAAGGACCGGATCAGGAAACGCCGGCTCATCCTGCGCGTACAGTCGGCCTGCATGCTGGATGGCGGCCTGAACCGGCGCCAGCGGGAAGCCCGGAAAGTCGCGTTGCGCACGTTGCTGCGCGCAAGCCTGGAAGGCCGCAAGATCCGGGCGTAGAAAAACCAACGGCCGCCTTTCGGCAGCCGTCGCATGCGGGATTCTCTTTCCGTCTTTCGACGAAATACCCACTCCAGGTGGGACCCGGTTGCCCGGGCGGCGCTATGTTTTCGCACCCGCTTTCACATAGTCTTGCGTTGAGTTGTAAGGAATTTCACCCGCCGGTCAAGGCAAGCGCCACGCTGCCGCCCCGATTTCGCGCCCGTCTTCCGCTCGGCGCGGCTTTCATCAGACAAAATAAAAAGCCCGCTCAAAAGCGGGCTTTTTGCTTTCCGGCGAACCGTCCGATCCGCCAAGCAAGGAAGCTCAGAAGCCCCAGTGCACGTCGGCCTGGCCGGCCTTCGCTTCGCGCAGCATCGTCAGGAACGGCGCGACGCGCTGGGCCAGGCTCGGCGGCACTTCGTGGTGCGCGTGGTCGGCTTCGTCCTCGTGGAAATGGCCGGCGTGCTCGGCGCGCTCCTGCTTCGCCTGCGCGACCGCGCCTTCCAGCTTGGCGATCGCGTGGTCCAGTTCGTCGTGCGTAATGACACCACGCTCGCCCAGTTGCTTGCCGACGAGACCCAGCACATACACGGCGAAATCCTTCAGCACGTCGAGATCCTGTGCCGCCTTGCTCTTGAACGTAATCATGACAATTCCCTTTTCATCTTGTTGTGCCTGCGCGGCGCGGTTGGGGAACGCCAGCAGACCGGCGTCCGGCCTCGCGGACGCGGGCCGCCTGAGCGGCATATTAGCACCTGTTAAAATTCTGCGATCCCTGAAACGCGCGCTTAAAAAGCGCGCCGGCGGACCGGCGTTTCCGGCCGCCACCAACGAAGCCTTCTACCAGCATGCTGCCAGCACACAAACAGACCCTCGAAGCCCTGCTCGCGGATAGCGTCAAGCAGGTCGCACACGCGCTGAAAGGCGCCGACGCGGCATTCGTCGCCCCCGCCATCACGCTGGAGCGCCCGAAGGTCGCCGCGCACGGCGACGTCGCGTGCAACGTCGCGATGCAGCTCGCGAAGCCGCTCGGCACGAACCCGCGCCAGCTCGCCGAGCAGATCGTCGCCGCGCTCACCGCGCAGCCGGCCGCGCAAGGCCTCGTCGAAGCCGCGGAGATCGCCGGCCCCGGCTTCGTCAACCTGCGCCTGTCGGCCGCCGCGAAGCAGGCGGTGATCGCCGCCGTGTTCGACCAGGGCCGCGCGTTCGGCACGTCGGATCGCGAGAAAGGCAAGCAGGTGCTGCTCGAATTCGTGTCGGCCAATCCGACCGGCCCGCTGCACGTCGGCCACGGCCGCCAGGCCGCGCTCGGCGACGTGCTCGCGAACGTGATCGCGAGCCAGGGGTACGCGGTGCACCGCGAGTTCTACTACAACGACGCGGGCGTGCAGATCGGCAACCTGGCGATCTCGACGCAGGCGCGCGCCCGCGGCCTGAAGCCGGGCGACGCGGGCTGGCCGGAAGCCGCGTACAACGGCGAATACATCGCGGACATCGCGCGCGATTACCTGAACGGCGAAACGGTCGCCGCGTCGGACGGCGAGCCGGTCAAGGGCACGGGCGACGTCGAGGATCTCGACGCGATCCGCAAGTTCGCGGTCACGTACCTGCGTCGCGAACAGGACATGGACCTGCAGGCGTTCGGCGTGAAGTTCGACCAGTACTACCTCGAGTCGTCGCTCTACAGCGAAGGCCGCGTCGAGAAGACGGTCGACGCGCTGGTCAAGGCCGGCATGACCTACGAGCAGGACGGCGCGCTGTGGCTGCGCACGACCGACGAAGGCGACGACAAGGATCGCGTGATGCGCAAGTCGGACGGCACGTACACGTACTTCGTGCCGGACGTCGCATACCACGTGACGAAGTGGGAGCGCGGCTTCACGAAGGTGATCAACATCCAGGGTTCGGACCACCACGGCACGATCGCGCGCGTGCGCGCCGGCCTGCAGGGGCTGCACGTCGGGATCCCGAAGGGCTATCCCGACTACGTGCTGCACAAGATGGTCACGGTGATGCGCGACGGCCAGGAAGTGAAGATCTCGAAGCGCGCGGGCAGCTACGTGACGGTGCGCGACCTGATCGAATGGTCGGGCGGCGCGGCCGCGGGCCAGGAAGCGGCACCCGACCTGATCGACGAGGCGACCATCACGCGCGGCCGCGACGCGGTGCGCTTCTTCCTGATCTCGCGCAAGGCCGATACCGAGTTCGTGTTCGACATCGACCTCGCGCTGAAACAGAACGACGAAAACCCGGTCTACTACGTCCAGTACGCGCATGCGCGGATCTGCTCGGTGCTCAACGAACTGAAGTCGCGCTACAACGTGGACGTCGCGCAACTGCCGGGCGCGGACCTGTCGCAACTGACGAGCACGCAAGCGGCGTCGCTGATGCAGAAGCTCGCCGAGTATCCGGACATGCTCACGCACGCGGCGAACGAGCTGGCGCCGCACGCGGTCGCGTTCTACCTGCGCGATCTCGCTGGCGAATTCCACTCGTTCTACAATGCGGAGCGCGTGCTGGTCGACGACGAAGCGCCGCGCAATGCGCGCGCCGCGCTGCTCGCCGCGACGCGGCAGGTGCTCGAGAACGGCCTGGCGGTGCTCGGCGTATCCGCGCCCGCCAAGATGTAAGGATGTCAGCGCGGCCCCGAACCGGGCCGCGAATGGCCGCGGCAGCACCCGCCGGCGAATGCCCGCCGCCGGATGCTCGCCGCAGCCCTCTCACGATTCTTTTTGCAGGTGACTCAAGCAATGGCACAACCACGCCGAACTTCGAAGCAATCGAAACAAGCAGGAGGGACATTTCTTGGAATCGTGCTGGGCCTGATCGTCGGCCTCGCGATCGCCGTGGTGGTGGCGCTCTACATCACGCGTTCGCCGTCGCCGTTCGTGTCGAAGGTCGCGCCGCCGCCGGCCGACAACGGCGCGAGCCAGCCGCAGCAGTTCGACCCGAACCGCGCGCTGCAGGGCAAGACGCCCGGCCAGCCGGTGCCGCAGGCCGCGCAATCCGCGCCGCCCAACACCGCGCCCGGCCAGGCCGCGAACCAGACCCAGGGCGGCCTGCTGCCCGAGCCGCAGATCGTCGAAGTGCCGCCGTCGGGCAACGCGAACGGCGCCACCGGCTCGAACAACACCGCCGCGTCGAACAATCCGTCGTCGGGCAACGGCGTCGCCGTCGCGCCGAAGCCGGCCGACACCACGCCGCCGAAGAAGACACAGCAGGCGCAGCAACAGCAGCAAGGCGGCGAGGACGACCTCGCACGCTTCGCCGCGCAGAAGCAGGCGCAGCAGGCCGCCGCGCAAAAGCAGCAGCAACAGCAGCAGGCCGCGAACACGCCGAAGCCGACGTCGTCGGCCGCGGCCGCGGCGGCGGCAACGGCGAAGCCGCCGACCGCGAACGACGCGAACACCGGCTACTTCCTGCAGGTCGGTGCGTACAAGACGGAAGGCGATGCCGAGCAGCAGCGTGCGCGCCTGGGCTTCCAGGGCTTCGAATCGAAGGTGTCGAAGCGCGACGTCAGCGGCGTGACCTATTTCCGCGTGCGCGTCGGCCCGTTCTCGAAGTTCGAGGATATGAACTCGGCCCGTCAGCGCCTGTCCGATGCAGGTGTCGACACGGCGGTGATCCGCTTCACGAAGCAGTAAGCCAACCGGCCGCGCCCACGCAGAACCCGTTACGTTCCGTAACCCGAGCAACTGATTCGACGTTCACAACATGAAAAAACTGCTTAGCACGCTCCTTCTGTCCCTGGGTCTGGCCGCGGGCCTCGCGCAGGCCACGCCCGCCGCGCCGGCCGCCGGCAAGGACTTCGAGGTGATGAAGTCGCCGCAGCCGGTGTCCGCGCCGGCCGGCAAGGTCGAGGTCATCGAGTTCTTCTGGTACGGCTGCCCGCACTGCTACGAATTCGAGCCGACGATCGAGGCCTGGGTGAAGAAACAGGGCAACAACATCGACTTCAAGCGCGTGCCGGTCGCATTCCGTGACGATTTCATCCCGCACTCGAAGCTGTACTACGCGGTGTCCGCGCTCGGCATCTCGGAGAAGGTCACGCCGGCGATCTTCAACGCGATCCACAAGCAGAAGAACTATCTGCTGACGCCGCAGGCGCAGGCCGACTTCCTGGCCACGCAGGGCGTCGACAAGAAGAAGTTCATGGACGCGTACAACTCGTTCAGCGTGCAGGGCGAGGTGAACCAGTCCGCCAAGCTGCTGAAGGACTACGCGATCGACGGCGTGCCGACGGTCGTCGTCCAGGGCAAGTACAAGACGGGCCCGGCTTACACGAACAGCATCCCGGGTACCGCGCAGGTGCTCGACTTCCTCGTGAAGCAGGTTCAGGACAAGAAGCTCTGATCCCCGCCCGCGCGCCGGCATGACTACTCCGCTGAAGGTCTTCATCACCGGCGCGTCGAGCGGCCTCGGCCTCGCGATGGCCGAGGAATACGCCCGCCAGGGCGCCACGCTCGCGCTCGTCGCGCGGCGCACCGATGCACTCGATGCGTTCGCGCGGCGGTTCCCGAAGCTGTCCATCTCCGTCTATTGCGCCGACGTGCGCGACGCCGATGCGCTCGCGACGGCCGCCGCGTCGTTCATCGCCGCGCACGGCTGCCCCGACGTCGTGATCGCGAACGCGGGCATCAGCCAGGGCGCCGTCACCGGTCAGGGCGACCTCGCGGCGTTCCGCGACGTGATGGACATCAACTACTACGGGATGGTCGCGACGTTCGAGCCGTTCGTCGGCCCGATGACGGCCGCGCGCCATGGCACGCTGGTCGGCGTCGCGAGCGTCGCCGGCGTGCGCGGGCTGCCCGGCTCGGGCGCGTACAGCGCGTCGAAATCGGCCGCGATCAAGTATCTGGAAGCGTTGCGCGTCGAACTGCGGCCGGCCGGCGTCGGCGTCGTGACGATCGCGCCCGGCTACATTCGCACGCCGATGACCGCGCACAACCCGTACCGGATGCCGTTCCTGATGGACGCCGACCGCTTCGCCGCACGCGCGGCGCGCGCGATCGCCCGGCAGCACGCGTTCCGCGTGATTCCGTGGCAGATGGGCGTCGTCGCGAAGGTGCTGCACGTACTGCCGCGCTGGCTGTACGACCGCCTGTTCGAGAAGGCGCCGCGCAAGCCGAAGGCCGGCGCGCACTGAGTGCGTCGCGGATCCGGCGCGCGTCGCGCGCCGGGGCGCGACTTGATCGTCGCGGTCGGATCGCGCGCCGCCGAGCGGATTCCCATCCTCCCGCATTCCCGCATTCCAGACGCCCTGCCGCACCACGCGTCGCGCGTCGCTGGCGCGATCGTATCCGTTTCGTCGATCGAGTCGCGCCCCGTATTTGCCCAGCGCATCGCGATCGACTGTCGCCTCGACGCCGTCGCCTCGCGCATCGCTCCTAACCTGCCCGCACCGCCGCCCCAACACGCGTTTCGTCGCGAACGCAGCCGTTTGTCGCTCAATTCACCACGTTCCGGCGCCTTTTTCCACGCGTCGCGCGCTTTGACGGTATGCTATTTGCAAGCCGCGCCGGCCGCTCCTCGACCGCGCCGCGCCTGCCTCCGTCATCCAGCGAAAAACACACGCCACGTGGGAGATCCTATGCACGTCAAGCTGTTCGCCGCGGCCGCCGTGGCCACGACCCTCGCCGCCCTTGCCGCCCCCGGCGTCGCCGCCGCCAAGCCGCTCACCGTCTGCACGGAATCGAGCCCGGACGGCTTCGACGTCGTGCAGTACAACTCGCTCGTCACGACCAACGCATCGGCCGACGTGATCTTCAACACGCTCGTGTCCTACGACGAAGCCGCGAAGAAGGTCGTGCCGGCGCTCGCGGACAAATGGGAAGCGAGCGCCGACGGCCTCACGTACACGTTCCATCTGCGCCCGAACGTCGCGTTCCAGACCACCGACTATTTCAAGCCAGGCCGCACGCTGAACGCGGACGACGTCGTGTTCACGTTCTCGCGGATGCTCGACGACGCAAACCCGTGGCATAAGGTGGCCGGCGCGAGCGGCTTCCCGCACGCGCAGTCGATGGGCCTCGTGAAGCTCGTGAAGTCGGTCACGAAGGTCGACGACAGCACGGTGAAATTCGTGCTGAACGAGCCGAACGCGACGTTCGTGCCGATCCTGACGATGGGCTTCGCGTCGATCTACTCGGCCGAATACGCGGACCAGCTGCTGAAGGCCGGCAAGCAGGCCGACCTGAACGCGAAGCCGGTCGGCACCGGCCCGTTCGTGCTCAAGAGCTATACGAAGGACGCGCTGATCCGCTACGACGCGAACCCGACGTACTGGGGCACGAAACCGAAGGTCGACCGGCTGATCTATGCGATCACGCCCGACCCGTCGGTGCGCCTGCAGAAGGTGAAGGCCGGCGAATGCCAGCTCGCGCTGTCGCCGAAGCCGCAGGACGTGCTCGCCGCGAAGGGCGAAAGCGCGCTGAAAGTCGTGCAGACGCCCGCATTCATGACCGCGTTCGTCGCGCTGAACACGCAGAAGAAGCCGCTCGACAACGACAAGGTGCGCGAGGCGCTGAACCTCGCGTTCGACCGCGCGACCTATCTGAAGGTCGTGTTCGACAATACCGCAACGGCCGCGAACAACCCGTATCCGCCGAACACGTGGAGCTACGCGAAGGACGTCGCGCCGTATGCGTACGATCCCGCGAAGGCGAAGCAGCTGCTCGCGCAGGCCGGCTTCCCGAACGGCTTCTCGACGACCATCTGGACGCGCCCGACCGGCAGCGTGCTGAACCCGAACCCGAAGGTCGGCGCGGAACTGCTGCAGGCCGACCTCGCGAAGATCGGCGTGAAGGCCGAGGTGAAGGTGATCGAATGGGGCGAGCTGATCAAGCAGGCGAAGCTCGGCCAGCACGACATGCTGTTCATGGGCTGGGCCGGCGACAACGGCGATCCGGACAACTACCTGTCGCCGCTGTTCAGCTGCAATGCGGTGAAGTCGGGCATCAACTTCGCGCGCTTCTGCGATGCGCAGCTCGACAAGCTGATCGCCGACGGCAAGTCGACCGCCGATCAGGCCAAGCGCGCGAAGCTCTATGAAAGCGCGCAGAAGATCATCCACGACGAGGCGCTGTGGATCCCGCTCGGCTACCCGACCGCGGCCGCGTTGACGCGCACCAACGTGAGCGGCTATCACGTGAGTCCGTTCGGACGGCAGAACTTCACGACGGTCGCCGTGCAGTAACCGTGCGTGGCGCGCAAGCGACGGCGTTCGCGCCGCTCGCTTGCGGCCCGCGTGCCGCGCTTGCTACACTGCGCGCCTATTCCTCATACCGAACGCCAGCCAAAGTGAACGACTAAGCCTTCCCGAAATGTTTTCGCCGCCCGTGCCACGCACGCCGCGCGAAGGTCTTCATGCATTTTTGGAGGTGCTTATGGCTGCAGCCACGCCCACCGGCGCGCTCGTCGCGCTTCATCACGTTTCCTTCCGCTTCGACGACGGCGTCACGCTGTTCGATTCGCTCGACCTGTCGATCGATCGCACGCCGACCGGCATCGTCGGCCGCAACGGCGTCGGCAAGAGCCTGCTCGCGCAACTGATCGCCGGGCAGCGCACGCCGAGCGCGGGGACGATCGAGCGGCATGCGCACGTCGTCTACGTCGCGCAGCAGCATGATCACGACCTCCACCGCGACGACGCGGCGGCCGGCCCGCCGACCGTCGCGCAGATCGCCGCGCTCGATGCGCCGCTCGGCGCGCTCGCGCGTCTCGCGGACGGCCGTGCGACACCGCACGACTTCGACCTGATCGGCGATCGCTGGGATCTCGCCGAACGCCTGCGCACGGCGCTCGACACGGCCAGCCTGCACGACGTCCACGCCGACACGCCCGCGCATGCGCTGAGCGGCGGCCAGCTCGCGCGCGTCGCGCTGATCGGTGCGCTGCTGTCGGGCGCCGGCCTGCTCGTGCTGGACGAACCGACCAACCATCTCGACACACCGGGCCGCGCGTGGCTGCGCGCGGCGCTCGACGGCTGGCGCGGCGGCGTCGTCATCGTGAGCCACGACCGTGGGTTGCTCGCCGGCGTGCAGCGCATCGTCGAGCTGACGCCGCACGGCGCGCGCTCGTACGGCGGCAATTACGCGCTCTACCGTGCGCAGCGCGACGCGCAACAGGAGGCCGCGCACGCGGCGCTCGACCATGCGCGCACCGAGCGCGGGCGCGTGCGGCGCAGGCTCGAACAGGAACACGACACGATCCAGCGCCACGCGGCCGCATCGCTGCGCGACGCGAAGACGGCCAACCTGTCGTCGATGGCGCGCCAGAGCCGCAAGGGCGCGGCGCGCGCGATCATGGGAACGGTCCGGCGTCATCAGAGCGACTTCAAGGCGACGCTCGACATACGCGTGCAGGAAGCGGCCGCGCGCGTCGAAGCCGACGCGCCGGTGCTCGTCTCGCTTCCGGGCACGGAAGTCAGCGCGCGCCGCCAGCTGTTCACGCTCGAACGCGCGCGATTGCCGTGGCGCGTCGCGGGCGACGCCGACACGATCACGTGGTCGGCGAGCGGCGCCGTGCGCATCGCGCTGACGGGCCCGAACGGCTGCGGCAAGTCGACGTTGCTGAGGATGCTCGCGGGCGAGCTCGCGCCGCACTCAGGTATCTGCACGACGCACGTGAGCGCCGCGTATCTCGACCAGCGGCTCGCGCTGCTCGACCCCGAACGCTCGATCGTCGAGCAACTGGGCGCGCTCGATACGCCGCTCGCCGAAGGCGACCTGCGCAGCCGTCTCGCGCTGCTGCAGCTCGACGCGGCGCGGGCGACGCAACCGGCGCGGCAACTGAGCGGCGGCGAACGGCTGAAGGCCGCGCTCGCGTGCGCGTTGTGGCGCGGCACGCCCGCGCAATTGCTGCTGCTCGACGAGCCGACCAATCACCTCGATCTCGAATCGGTGCGCGCGATCGAAGCCGCGCTGGCCGGCTTCCCCGGCGCAATCGTGGTCGCATCGCACGACGCCGCATTTCTCGCGGCGCTCGAACCGACGCACACGATGCAGTGGGATCGCGGCGGATGGCGTTACGAACCCGCCACATGAGTGAGGACTACGCTTGCTCGTCCGTCCGCGCATCGTCCGATGCGACGACAAACAGCCGGGCGAAAAGGCGCTCCGACGCACGCAAGCCTTCATCGGTGAGGACGACGGATTTCGCCTTGTTGAGCGGATCGCCGATCAGCCCGCGCTCGTGCAATCGACTCAACGCGTGCCAATCGAAGCTTTTCCACGGGCGATTACCGTCGTGCAACGTCAGATGAAGAAGCGCGAGCACGGTGTCGTCGACGGCCCGCACATCGATATTCACCTCCATCTACCCTCCCTTCCGCCGGCCGCATCACGCGCCGAGCTTCTCGAGCAGCTTGATGAAGTTGCGTTTCGCCCGGTAGGTCTTGCGAATGGCTTCCAGGTCCGCGTCGAATGCCGCCTCCTGACGATGCGCAACCCGGAGCCCACGAATCTCGCGCACGATACCGAATGCCTCGTCGTACCGCGCACTGCCCGCGCCATGGTCGAGCGCGAACGGCAGATACCGGTGATACAGCGCGATCGCGTCGTCCGGATGCGTCTT
>NZ_JBYQCG010000067.1:74155-97918 GCF_057837105.1 Burkholderia sp. APQ4-4ca
GCGAGCACGGTGTCGTCGACGGCCCGCACATCGATATTCACCTCCATCTACCCTCCCTTCCGCCGGCCGCATCACGCGCCGAGCTTCTCGAGCAGCTTGATGAAGTTGCGTTTCGCCCGGTAGGTCTTGCGAATGGCTTCCAGTTCCGCGTCGAATGCCGCCTCCTGACGATGCGCAACCCGGAGCCCACGAATCTCGCGCACGATACCGAATGCCTCGTCGTACCGCGCACTGCCCGCGCCATGGTCGAGCGCGAACGGCAGATACCGGTGATACAGCGCGATCGCGTCGTCCGGATGCGTCTTCGCGCGCGCCGCCGCCATCGTCGGCCATACGAGGGTATCGACCGGCCCGCCCTGGAACGCCTCCCACGCTGCGTCGTCATCCCGCTCCGCAAGCAAAAGCTTCACCAGTTCGGTGCGCGGCGGCGGCTCCCAGCTTCGTGCGCCGACGCTCGGCCGCCCCGCCGATTCCCGCTCGCGGGCAAGCGACTGGAAATGCGAGATCGCACGCGCTTTCACGGCGGCGTCTCGCCTGATCCGCTTCGCGACCTTCATCAACGCGCGAAATGCCTCCGCCGTCGGGTAATGCGCGAAGCGTTGCCACGCAAGCTCGTCCGCCCGATCGAACGCGCGTCGGCGCACATGCTCTTCGATGCAGAAGCCAAGCAGGCGGTCGTCGTGCCGGTCCTTCAGCTCGCGCATCCCGCGTTCGGCCCATGCGAGCCCCTCGTCGAAACGACGGTGCGCCGCGCACAATTCGGCGATCTGCGCATACCGGTACGACGCCGACAGGTCCTTCGACCAGATGCGTATCAGCGCGTCGACGTCGCCGTCATGTTTCGCGAGCGTCTCCATCGCATGTTCCAGATTGTGGCGCACCGTGTCATGTGCGTACTCGTCGCGCTTGTTCGCCGGCTGCGCGGGCAGCACGGCCCAACTCTCCTCTACCCGCTCCCGATAACGGCTCAATCCCGCGTCACCCAGCGCCGGTGCGTACGCCGGCAGCACATCGCGGAACGTATCCCACTGGCCGCCGGCTTGCAGACGAAACAGCCGGTCGGCCAGCTTCACCGGATCCGGCCGCGTCTGAATGCACGCATCGAGATGCAGAGCGGCCAGTTCGCCGATGCCGGGCGCGACGCTGCCGTCCGAATCGTCGATCTGTTCGAGGCTCGCTTCCGCGTCGGCAATCGCCAGCTCTGTCAGCTCGACGACCTGCGCTGCATGGGCGCCCGCCAGTTGTCGGCGCAGCATGTCGGCGAGTTCAAACAGCCCTTCTCCAAAAATGTGCGCTTCGTCCCAGCCAAGCGGCCGCGACACACGGGCCATTTGCCGGACGGCGGTGCGCAGGCTCGCGATGTCGTCGGCATTCGCGGCACGTGCGTCGAACAGCAGCCTGTCGCGCAACGATCGGTCGCGCTCGGCCGCGTCGAGCAGGTAACGGCGCAACGCGTGCTCGTCGAGCGTCTCCAGATGATCGCGAATCAGCTCCGCGTGCGTCTTGCGCTTGCGCCGCGGCCGCGCCGGCTCGGGCGCTTCGTCGTGAAAGACCGTTTCGCCGCTGTCGCCCAGCCACGACAACGCAACCGCCACCGCATGCTTGCAGAACGCGCCGCCGTCACCGACCGGGCAATTGCACGCGTAGTCCAGCGTGTCGTCGTTACCCACCGCGAATGCGACGCGATAGCGATACGTGCCGCGCACGGTCGCCGACAGTTCGCCGTCGCGTTCGGTCAACCCCGAAACGGCGCCGTCGTGATGGTAAGCTCGGCCGCGCTCGAAGGATGTCGGGTCGGCCAGTGTCCGGATGGCCGACAGCGTGATGAGGTCGGAGAGACTGACATTGCGTGGCATGACTGATAGAGCGTATCGGGGCTGAATCGGAAATGATGGACAAACTGTTCCCACTCCGCAACCGGCGAACTCAGGCTCGCGCGAAGCGAATCACCCCGTCGTCTCCCTGCTCGCGCACGAGTTCGCCCGCGAGCCACAGCAGGTTCAGGTGCGCGAGCGCCTCGCCGAGCGCGAAGGTCATCTGGTGGATGTCGAGCTCGCGGCGGCGGAACATGATCGGCACGACGTCGGCCGCGCTCATCGGCTGCTCCGCGCACGCGACGCGCACTTCGGCCAGGCGCGCATCGTGGTGTTCGCGCAGTTGCGCGATGCGCGTGCGCACGCCGCGGAACGGCTTGCCGTGCGACGGCAGCACGAGCGTGTCGGGCGCCATCGTCTCGTAGCGGGCGAGCGATTCGAGGTACAGCGCGAGCGGGTTCGCTTCCGGTTCGAGATCGAACACCGACACGTTCGTCGAGATGCGCGGCAGCACCATGTCGCCGGAAATCAGCACGCCGTCCGCTTCGCTGTGGAGCGCGCAATGTTCAGGCGAATGGCCGAAGCCGGTAACGACGCGCCACGTGCGCGCGCCGATCGCCACCGCGTCGCCTTCGCGCAGGCGCCGGTAGCGCGGCGGCACGGCCGGCACGAGGTCCGAGTAATAGCCGCGGCGGTTGCGCAGCTGGTCGAGCGCGGCCGGATCGGTCAGCCCGTGGCGCGCGAAGTGCTCGGCGGCGGCCGCGCCGCCCGCGTTCGACCCGTTGCCGGCCGCCATCAGGCAGCCGAACATATATTCGCCCAGCGTCATCCACAGCCGCACGTTCCAGCGGCCCTTGTCGCCGCCTTCGCACAGCCAGTTCGCGAGGCCGAAGTGATCGGGGTGGCAGTGCGTGACGAGCACGCGCAGCACGGGCAGGCCGTCGAGATGCGCGTCGAAGATCTGCTCCCAGTGCGTGCGGATCGCATCCGACGCGATCCCGCAATCGACGATCGTCCAGCCGGCCTGCCCGTCGATCTCGTCGCGCAGCAGCCAGAGATTGATGTGGTCGAGCGAGAACGGCAGCGGCATGCGCAGCCAGCGCACGCCGGGCGCGACCTCGAACGTATCGCCCGCGGCGGGCAGCGTGTCGGCGAAGGGGTACTCGAGTTGGTGTTCCAGGGCGTTCATCGGTGGGGCGTCTCGTCGTTATCGGTGCGAATGCGTGCCGGCGGCAGCGCGCGGCGGGCGGTGCGTCGATTCTATCGCCGTCGCGCGAAACGGGTGCCCGACGCACGCCGGCCCGCCAGAAAAAAGTTCGTGTCAGAATCGGTTCCGTACCCGTATCTTTACGCGAAGATGCATCGAACGGCGCCCAACGGCGATCAACGCGCCGATTGACGGCCGTTCGCGCGTCACCGCGAAAGTCATTGAAACGCCGACTTGGGCGCTAAAATGGCGAGTGCTTACAGCCCCTTGAACGAGCCTGCACGCGATGAATCACTTCCCCAAACTGCTGTCGTCGCAGATCGGTTTCGACGTCGCTCAGACGATGCTCGAATACTTCGATCGCCATTACCGGATCTTCCGCGAAGCGGCGGTCGACGCGAAGACGCTGTTCGAGCGCGGCGACTGGCACGGGCTGCAGCGGCTCGCGCGCGAGCGGATCACGTCGTACGACGATCGCGTGAAGGAATGCGTCGAGGTGCTGGAAGACGAATACGACGCGGAGAACATCGACGACGAAGTGTGGCAGCAGATCAAGCTGCACTACATCGGACTGCTCACGTCGCACCGCCAGCCCGAGTGCGCGGAAACCTTCTTCAATTCGGTGTGCTGCAAGATCCTGCACCGCTCGTATTTCAGCAACGATTTCATCTTCGTGCGCCCGGCGATCTCGACCGAGTATCTGGAGAACGACGAGCCGGCCGCGAAGCCGACCTACCGCGCGTACTATCCGGCCACCGACGGCCTCGCGGTCACGCTCGAGCGCATCGTCACGAACTTCCAGCTCGAGCCTGCGTTCGAGGATCTCACGCGCGACATCGGCTGCGTGATGCAGGCGATCGACGACGAATTCGGCCACTTCGACGAAGCGCCGAATTTCCAGATCCACGTGCTGTCGTCGCTGTTCTTCCGCAACAAGAGCGCGTACATCATCGGCCGCATCATCAACGCCGACCGCGTGCTGCCGTTCGCGGTGCCGATCCGCCACGTGCGCCCGGGCGTGCTCGCGCTCGACACCGTGCTGCTGCGCCGCGACCTGCTGCAGATCATCTTCAGCTTCTCGCACTCGTACTTCCTCGTCGACATGGGCGTGCCGTCCGCATACGTGGATTTCCTCTGCACGATCATGCCGGGCAAGCCGAAGGCCGAGATCTACACGTCGGTCGGGCTGCAGAAGCAGGGCAAGAACCTGTTCTACCGCGACCTGCTGCACCATCTGTCGCATTCGAGCGACCGCTTCATCGTCGCGCCCGGGATCAAGGGCCTCGTGATGCTCGTGTTCACGCTGCCGTCGTTCCCGTACGTGTTCAAGATCATCAAGGATTACTTCCCGCCGCCGAAGGAAACGACGCGCGCGCAGATCATGGAGAAGTACCAGCTCGTGAAGCGCCACGACCGCCTCGGGCGGATGGCCGACACGCTGGAGTATTCGAGCGTCGCGCTGCCGCTCGCGCGGCTCGATCATGCGCTCGTGCGCGAACTCGAAAAGGAAGTGCCGTCGCTGCTCGAATACGAGGACGACAAGCTCGTGATCGAGCACCTGTACATCGAGCGCCGGATGACGCCGCTGAACCTGTACCTGCAGAACGGCAGCGACGCGGACGTCGAGCACGGCGTGAAGGAATACGGCAACGCGGTGAAGGAGCTGATGAAGGCGAACATCTTCCCCGGCGACATGCTGTACAAGAATTTCGGCGTCACGCGCCACGGCCGCGTCGTGTTCTACGACTACGACGAGATCGAGTACCTGACCGACTGCAACGTGCGGCGCGTGCCGCCGCCGCGCAACGAGGAAGACGAGCTGTCCGGCGAACCGTGGTATACCGTCGGCCCGCACGACATCTTTCCGGAGACCTACGGGCCGTTCCTGCTCGGCGACCCGCGCGTGCGCGACGTCTTCATGAAGCATCACGCGGACTTTTTCGATCCCGCGCTGTGGCAGGCGAGCAAGGACAAGCTGATGCAGGGCGAATTGCCCGATTTTTATCCGTACGACACGGCCCTGCGCTTCAGCGTGCGCTACCCCGCGCGGTTCGACGCGACGGGCCGGAACGACGGCGCGGGCGACGCGCAGCGCGCCGCCTGACGCCGGTGCCCCCACCGATATCGACTTGATTTCCGCCAACGGGATCCACACCGATGACTACCCAAGACAATCCGCTTTCACATCTGTTCGACAACAACGATGCCTGGGTCAAACGCCAGCTCGCCGACGATCCCGATTTCTTCGCACGGCTCGCCGACCAGCAGGCGCCGGAATATCTGTGGATCGGCTGCTCCGATTCGCGCGTGCCGGCGAACCAGATCATCGGCCTGCCGCCGGGTGAAGTGTTCGTGCACCGCAACATCGCGAACGTGGTCGTGCACAGCGACCTGAACTGCCTGTCGGTGATCCAGTTCGCGGTCGACATCCTGCGCGTGAAGCACATCATGGTGGTCGGCCACTACGGCTGCTCGGGCGTGAACGCGGCGCTGCACAACCGCCGTGTCGGCCTCGCGGACAACTGGCTGCATCACGTGCAGGACGTGCGCGAGCGCCATGCGGCGCTGCTCGACGAATGGCCGGTCGGCGAAGCGCGGTATCGCCGCCTGATCGAGCTGAATTCGATCGAACAGGTCGTCAACGTGTGCCGCACGACGATCGTCAACGACGCGTGGGCGCGCGGCCAGTCGCTCACCGTGCACGGGCTCGTGTACGGCGTGCACGACGGCCGGATGCGCAACCTCGGGATGTCCGTGTCCAACTTCGACGCGCTCGACGAGACCTACAAGCGCTGCGTGGCCGCGCTGACCGCACGCGGCCAGCACGCGCCGGACAACGACATGGTCGCGGCGGATGCCGCACGGCTCGAAGGCGTCGCGCAGGCCGTCGCCGCCACGCTGAAACCGTGCGACGACGCGCAGTAACGTGCGGTGACGCGCCCGCCGCCCGGCGGCGGCGGCCACACGGGCGCGGCGCGCCTCGAACGGACTGACACCGGCACCGCCACGGCGGCGCCAACCCAAGGAGCGACGGGTATGAAAACCGTATTGATCGTCGGCGCATCGCGCGGCCTCGGCCGCGAATTCGTCCGGCAATACCGGCGCGACGGCTGGAACGTGATCGCCACCGCGCGCGACGCGGCGTCGCTCGATGCGCTGCGTGCGCTCGACGCGCAGCCGCATGCGCTCGACATCGCGCAGCCCGCGCAGATCGCGGCGCTCGGCTGGAAGCTCGACGGCGAGCGGCTCGATGCGGCCGTGCTCGTGTCCGGCGTGTACGGGCCGCGCACCGAAGGCGTCGAGACGATCACCGCAGAGGATTTCGACGCGGTGATGCATACGAACGTGCGCGGGCCGATGCAGTTGCTGCCGATCCTGCTGCCGCTCGTCGAGGACGCGCGCGGCGTGCTGGCCGTCGTGTCGAGCCGGATGGGCAGCATCGCCGAGGCGACCGGCACGACCGGCTGGCTCTACCGCGCGAGCAAGGCCGCGCTGAACGACGCGCTGCGCATCGCGTCGCTGCAGACGCGCCATGCCGCGTGCATTTCGCTGCACCCCGGCTGGGTGCGCACCGACATGGGCGGCGCGCAGGCCGCGATCGATCCGGAAACGAGCGTGACCGGCATGCGTCGCGTGATCGCCGAATCCGCTTCGGACGTGTCCCAGGCGAACGGCCGGTTCTTCCAGTACGACGGCATCGAGCTGAGCTGGTGAACAGCGCCGGCCACCGATCGTTGTTAATTCATATTACGCATGATTTTGAATCGACCTGACGCGTGCCCGTGCGGCGGCGCGTCCGCAGCGCCCGCCGGCAACGCGCCGGCGCCGCGCTATGCGGCCTGCTGCGGCCGCTTCATCGACGGCGGGCAAGCCGCGCCGACCGCGCTCGAATTGATGCGCTCGCGGTACAGCGCGTACGTGCTCGGCGCGACCGACTACCTGCGCGCGACGTGGGCCGCGCGCACCTGCCCGCCCGATCTCGACACCGATCCGGACGCGCCGGACGCGCCGCGCTGGCTCGGCCTCGCGGTCAAACGGCACGTACCGCTCGACGACCGGCATGCAGAGGTCGAATTCGTGGCCCGCTACAAGGTCGGCGGACGCGCTTACCGGCTCCACGAGACGAGCCGTTTCGAACGCGACGAGCAGGGTTTCTGGCGCTATGTCGACGGCGAAGTAAGTGAACGCTGACAAATAGTTGCCATGTCAGACGCCGGGTAATTCCCGCATTGCACAACCTGATTTTGTCGGGCTACGATGGGTTCGACTTGGTCATGTTGCGTGGCAGGGCTTACGGATGGCGTTCAGCAAGGTATTGGTGGGATGGATGGCGGCCTGCGCGCTGTCGGCCGCTCAGGCCGGTACGCTGCCGAGCGCCGATACGGGCGCGGGCGCCAGCGGGTCGCTCGCTCACGCCGAGCATTTCGACTACGCCGACTCGAACCTGCCGCAGGTCGCCGCCGATCTCAACGAGCAGATCCTCCGCATTCCGGCCGACGCGTCGGGCGCCATCACGCTCGAGGCGACGCTGTTCAAGCCGAACGGGCCCGGCCCGTTCCCGCTCGTCGTCTTCAACCACGGCAAAAATACCGGCGATCTGCATCTGCAGCCGCGCAGCCGGCCGCTCGCGTTCGCGCGCGAATTCGTGCGCCGCGGCTATGCGGTGATCGCGCCGAATCGCCAGGGTTTCGCCGGTTCGGGCGGCACGTATCAGCAGGAAGGCTGCAACGTCGGCAAGAACGGCCTCGCGCAGGCCGCCGACGTTGATGCGACGGTGCGCTACATGTCGCGCCAGCCGTACGTCGATGCGTCGCGCATCGTCGTCGCCGGCACGTCGCACGGCGGGCTCGCGTCGGTCGCATACGGCACCGAAGCCGCGGCGGGCGTGCGCGGCATCATCAACTTCTCCGGCGGGCTGCGCCAGGACCTGTGCGACGGCTGGCAGCGCAACCTCGTCGACGCATTCGACCAGTACGGCGCGCACACGGCCGTGCGCTCGCTGTGGCTGTACGGCGACAACGATTCGGTATGGACGCCCGCGCTCGTCGCGCAGATGCACGATGCGTACGTGTCGCACGGCACGCAGGCGCAGTTCGTCGATTTCGGCCGCTACAAGGACGACGCGCACCGGCTGATCGTCGATCGCGACGGCGTGCCGGTGTGGTGGCCGGCCGTGCACGCGTTCCTCGCCGAACTGAACCTGCCCACCGCGGTGCGCTATGCGGTCGCCGACCCGCACGAGCCGAAAGCGACCGGCTACGCGTCGATCGACGCGGTCAACGCGGTGCCCTACGTCGACGAAGCCGGCCGCGAAGGCTATCGCCGCTTCCTGAACCAGCATCCGAGCCGCGCGTTCGCGGTGTCGTCGGAAGGCGCGTGGTCGTGGGCCGAAGGCGGCGACGATCCGATGGCGCTCGCGCTCGACAACTGCGCGAAGCAAGGCGCCGGCGCGTGCCGGCTGTATGCGGTCAACAACCGCGTCGTGTGGAACGCCGACACGACCCAGACGGCCGACAACGGCGATCGCGCCCGCGATACCGATACGCGCGCACTGGCTTCGCGCTGACGCGCGGCTGTCGTTTCTCCTGCTTCCCTTCGCGCGCCGTCGATTCACGCTCGCCGCGGCACTCCCCCGCCCTGCTCGTCAAATCGCGCATACGCTACGTAATGCTCGTTTTTACGAGCAATCGACTTGAATTCGCGCCAGATCTCCTCCAGTCGTCCGGCCTTGCGCCGCTCCATTGATCGGACAATCCGCGGAGCAAGATCGCCCCGTTGTCGCCACCAATACCGCCCGTCATCGTTCCCCCTATTTCGCCACCCCGGCCGCACCCCGTCCACGATTTTTTTCTGTCGGGGGGTGTCACTCGAACGTCGTCATCTGCGCGCATTCCTCCCGATCCGCCGCGTTCCGTCCCGAGCACCCGCGAACTGCGCCGAACTCCCGCCCAGCAAGGCTTTGCGGCGTTTGTAACCGCTAGTGCAACGTCCGGCGGAACACGCTAATCTCTGCGCGTTTCGTATCCCGCCGCGCGGCATTCCGTCGATGCCGCGCGGTCGTTTTACCCCCGGAGTCGCCTTGAGTACGCCAGCCACCGACGACTGGGTCGCGCGCAGCCTGCGCGCGGTCTGGCATCCCTGCACCCAGATGAAGCACCACGAGCGCCTGCCGCTCGTCCCCGTCGCGCGCGGCGCGGGCCTGTGGCTGTACGACCGTGACGGCCGCCGCTACTTCGACGCGATCAGCTCGTGGTGGGTCAACCTGTTCGGCCATGCGAACCCGGACATCAACGCGGCGCTGAAGGACCAGCTCGACACGCTCGAGCACGCGATGCTCGCCGGCTGCACGCACGAGCCCGCGATCGAGCTCGCCGAACGGCTGCATGCGCTCACCGCGCGCACGCTCGGCCATGCGTTCTTCGCGTCGGACGGCGCGTCGGCCGTCGAGATCGCGCTGAAGATGAGCTTCCACGCGTGGCGCAACCGCGGCCGCGCGAACAAGCAGGAATTCGTCTGCGTCGCGAACAGCTATCACGGCGAGACGATCGGCGCGCTCGGCGTGACCGACGTCGCGCTGTTCAAGGATGCGTACGACCCGCTGATCCGCCACGCGCACGTGGTCGCGTCGCCCGATGCGCGCGGCGCGCTGCCGGGCGAGACGGCCGCCGACGTCGCGGGCCGCGCGCTCGCGGACGTGCGCCGACTGTTCGTCGAGCGCGGCGACCGGATCGCCGCGCTGATCGTCGAGCCGCTCGTGCAATGCGCGGCCGGCATGGCGATGCACGATCCGTCGTACGTGCGCGGGCTGCGCGCGCTGTGCGACGAATTCGGCGTGCACCTGATCGCCGACGAGATCGCGGTCGGGTGCGGGCGCACCGGCACCTTCTTCGCGTGCGAGCAGGCCGGCGTCTGGCCCGATTTCATGTGCCTGTCCAAAGGCATCAGCGGCGGCTACCTGCCGCTGTCGCTCGTGCTCACGCGCGACGACGTGTTCGCCGCGTTCTACGACGACGACACGACGCGCGGCTTCCTGCACTCGCATTCGTACACCGGCAACCCGCTCGCGTGCCGCGCGGCGGTCGCGACGCTCGACCTGTTCGCGCGCGACGACGTGCTCGCGAGCAATGCCCGCAAATCGGCGACGCTGCGCGCGGCGCTGGCACCGCTCGACGCGCACCCCCAAGTGCGCCACCTGCGCGAGCGCGGCACGCTGTTCGCGTTCGACGTCGCGCTCGACGGCGACGCGGCGCGCGGCTTCTCGCGGCGTTTCTTCGAACACGCGCTCGAACGCGAGCTGCTGCTGCGCCCGATCGGCACGACCGTGTACCTGATGCCGCCGTACGTGATGAGCGACGACGATATTGCGTGGCTCGCGCAGCGCACGCGCGACACGCTCGACGCGACGCTGGAGGGCCTCGGCCGATGAGCCTGCTCGACACCCTGCAACGCGGCCTCGCCGACCTCGACGCGCAAGGGCTGCGCCGCGTGCGCCGCATCGCCGACACCGCGTGCGACGCGCGCATGACCGTGAACGGCCGCGAGATCGTCGGCTTCGCGAGCAACGACTACCTCGGCCTCGCCGCGCATCCGGCGCTCGTCGCCGCGTTCGCCGAAGGCGCGCAGCGCTACGGCTCCGGCAGCGGCGGCTCGCACCTGCTCGGCGGCCATTCGCGCGCGCACGCCAAACTGGAAGACGAACTCGCGGGCTTCGCGGGCGGCTTCTCCGATGCGCCGCGCGCGCTGTACTTCAGCACCGGCTACATGGCGAACCTCGCCGCGATGACGGCGCTCGCCGGCAACGGCGCGACGATCTTCTCCGACGCGCTGAACCACGCATCGCTGATCGACGGCATGCGGCTGTCGCGCGCGAACGTGCAGGTCTATCCGCATGCGGACATGGCCACGCTCGCCGCGCTGCTCGACGCATCGGATGCCGAAACGAAGCTGATCGTCAGCGACACCGTATTCAGCATGGATGGCGACCTCGCGCCGCTCGCCGAACTCGTCGCGCTGGCCGAGCGCCACGGCGCGTGGCTCGTCGTCGACGACGCGCACGGCTTCGGCGTGCTCGGCCCGCAAGGCCGCGGCGCGCTCGCGGCCGCCGCGCTGCGGTCGCCGCATCTGGTGTACGTCGGCACGCTCGGCAAGGCGGCCGGCGTCGCCGGCGCATTCGTGATCGCGCATGAGACCGTGATCGAATGGCTGATCCAGCGCGCGCGCAGCTATATCTTCACGACGGCCGCGCCGCCGGCCGTCGCGCATGCGGTATCGGCGAGCCTGAAAGTGATCGCGGGCGACGAAGGCGACGCGCGCCGCTCGCACCTCGCCGCGCTGATCGATCGCACGCGCGCGCTGCTGCACCGCACGCGCTGGCAGCCGGTCGATTCGCACACGGCCGTGCAGCCGCTCGTGATCGGCAGCAACGACGCGACGCTCGCGGCGATGCGCGCGCTCGACGCGCACGGCCTGTGGGTGCCGGCGATCCGGCCGCCGACGGTGCCGGCCGGCACGTCGCGGCTGCGCGTGTCGCTGTCGGCCGCGCATTCGTTCGACGATCTGGCAAGGCTCGAGGCCGCGTTGATCGAAGCCAGCGACGAGGCAGCAGCATGACCAACGCCCCGCTCTCCGTTTTCATCACCGGCACCGACACCGAAATCGGCAAGACCTTCGTGTCGGCCGCGATGCTGCACGGCTTCGCGCGGCACGGCCTGCGCGCGGCCGCTTTGAAGCCGGTCGCGGCCGGCGCGTACGAACGCGACGGCGTGTGGCGCAACGAGGATGCCGACCAGCTCGACGCCGCCGCGAACGTCGTGCTGCCGCCCGAACTGCGCACGCCGTTTCTGCTGAAAGCGCCGGCCGCGCCGCATATCGTCGCCGCGCAGGAAGGCGTGACGCTCGACCTCGACACGATCGTCGCGTGCCATCGCGAAGCGCTGACGCGCGCGGACGTGGTCGTCGTCGAAGGCGTCGGCGGTTTCCGCGTGCCGCTGAACGACACGCAGGACACCGCCGATCTCGCGGTCGCGCTCGGCCTGCCCGTCGTGCTCGTCGTCGGCGTCCGGCTCGGCTGCATCAGCCACGCGCTGCTGACGGCCGACGCGATTCGCCGGCGCGGCCTCACGCTCGCGGGCTGGGTCGCGAACCACGTCGACCCGGCCATGTCGTTCGCCGACGAGAACGTCGCGACGATTCGCGACTGGCTCGCGCGCGAGCACCGCGCACCGCTGCTCGGCCGCATCGCGCACGTGACGCCGGCCGCCCCCGAATCCGCCGCGGCGATGCTCGACATCGCCGCGCTCGTCGAATCGCTGCGCGCCGCGCGGCATTGACCCAACCGATCCCCCATCCCGCCAGGACAGGAAAACGAAATGACCCAAGCCCAGACCGCCGCCGTGCAACCCGACGCGATTCCCGTGGCGGCGCCGACGCCGCAGCGCTGGCGCGTCGCCGACGTCGTCGCGCTGTTCGAGCTGCCGTTCAACGACCTGATGTTCCGCGCGCAGCAGGTGCATCGCGAGCACTTCGACGCGAACGCGGTGCAGTTGTCGACGCTGCTGTCGATCAAGACGGGCGGCTGCGAGGAAGATTGCGGCTATTGCTCGCAGTCGTCGCATCACGACACGGGCCTGAAGGCCGAGAAGCTGATGGACGTCGACACGGTGCTCGACGCCGCGCGCGCGGCGAAGGCGAACGGCGCGAGCCGCTTCTGCATGGGCGCCGCATGGCGCAACCCGAAGGAGCGTCACATGCCCGCGCTGACCGAGATGGTGCGCGGCGTGAAGGAACTCGGCCTCGAGACCTGCATGACGCTCGGCATGCTGGAAAACGAACAGGCTCGGCAGCTCGCCGATGCGGGCCTCGACTACTACAACCACAACCTCGACACGTCGCCGGAGTTCTACGGCCAGGTGATCTCGACGCGCACGTACCAGGATCGCCTCGACACGCTCGACCGCGTGCGCGACGCGGGCATCAACGTGTGCTGCGGCGGCATCATCGGGATGGGTGAATCGCGCCGCGAGCGCGCGGGCCTGATCTCGCAGCTCGCGAACCTGAACCCGTATCCGGAATCGGTGCCGATCAACAACCTCGTCGCGATCGAAGGCACGCCGCTCGAAGGCACCGCGCCGCTCGACCCGTTCGAGTTCGTGCGCACGATCGCGGTCGCGCGCATCACGATGCCGAAGG
Source organism: Burkholderia sp. APQ4-4ca (assembly GCF_057837105.1). Lineage (NCBI taxonomy): Bacteria > Pseudomonadati > Pseudomonadota > Betaproteobacteria > Burkholderiales > Burkholderiaceae > Burkholderia > Burkholderia sp. APQ4-4ca. Next base: position 87,365 of record NZ_JBYQCG010000067.1, read on the forward strand.
CCGTCGTGCGCCTGTCGGCCGGGCGCGAGCAGCTCGACGACGCGATGCAGGCGATGTGCTTCCTCGCGGGTGCGAACTCGATGTTCTACGGCGACCAGCTGCTGACGACGAGCAACCCGCAGACGCAGCGCGACCGTGCGCTGTTCGAGCGCCTCGGCATCCGCGCGAGCCAGGCCGACATGCTGGCGGAAAACGCGTAAGCGATCGCGGCCGGCGGGCCGTGACCGCCAACGACAAAGCCGGGGCGCGCCCCGGCTTTTTTCATCCGATCGTCTGCACCGGATTGCCCTGCGCGTCACGGATCACGGTCTTCTCCACCCGCCAGCGCACGCCATCGAGCCCGTCGATCGCGTACTCGCCGGCACGCGGCTTCAGCGTGCGCGCCAGCGCCTGGACCGTCGCATCGGTGAGCCGCAGCGTCGGCGTGCCGTCTTCGTCGGTCACGCCGTTCGCATCGCCGCGCACGAACCGCACCGCGCCGTCGTGACCGACGAGGCGAAACGGCCGATCGAACGGCAGCCGCAGCGGCAACAGCGTGACGAGTTCGTCGACCTGCCGCGCGCCGACGGTGATCTCGATCACCGGCGCGCGCAGCAGCCGCTTGCGGGTTTCCCAGCCGAGCACGTCGGTGAACAGGTAGCCGCTCGCCGAGCCGTCGCGCTGCGTGCCCGCATCGACCTGCTCGCGCACGTCCGCGCGTTCGAGCAGGGACGCGCGACCGAGATCGGTCACCCACAGCGGCATGTGCGGCAGCAGCGTGTCGAGCAGCGCGCGCGTGCGCCAGCGCTTCGCGGCACGTTCCTCGTCGAGCGTCAGCCCGACGACCTGCAGGAACGCGAGACGGCCGTGCGGCGTGTCGATTGCCGGCAGTTCCGGATCGAACGCGAAGCCCATCGAGCAGAGCGCCGTATCGGTATCGAGCGCGATCGGGCCGTTGGCCGTCATCCAGTGGCCGTCGTCGAACGCGTTGCCGCTCTGGAACACGTAGCGTGCGAGATTCTGCAGGAAGCTGAACACCCAGCGCGGCGGCTCGTCGTCGCCGGCCGCGCACGCAACGCGCATCGTCAACTCGAAGCCGAAGCCGCTGACGGCCGGATCGTCCGACTCCTTCGCATACAGCTCGCTCAGCCCATACGTGACGAAATGCCAGTGCGGCACGGGTTCCGCGCGCTGCCACACGCTGATCCCGTCGAGCGGATCGGGGCCGCCGAGGCGCCACTTGACCAGCGTGCCGTAGTGCTTCGGCGCCTGGCCCGGATAAAGGTGCGCGAGCGCAGCGTCGATCGCGTCCCAGCCGGGCGCGGCATCGTCGTTCGCGCCGTCTTGCGTGTCCTGCGTGGCGTCCGTCATGTGGCCCTCTCTTCCCGATGATGTCATGTCTTGTGGTGTCGGTGCGTGCGTCACACGTGCGACGCCGCGCCGTCGAGCGCCGCGCGCACGCGCTCGACGCGCTGCGCGTCGACGGGCGCCAGCACCTCGCCACGCGGCCGCACGCCCGAGCCGAAATGCACCGCGCGCACGCCGGTGGCGCGCACGAAATCGCCGACCGCATCGACCGTGAGCCCCGAGCCGGCCAGCACCGTGCAGGTCGTGCCCGCCGCCTGCCGCACGAGCCGCGTGATCGTCGCGACCGCGTCGAGCACCGACGGATGGCCACCCGACGTCAGCACGGACGTGACGGCCGGCACGCGCAGCAGCGCGTCGAACGCGGCATTGAGATCGCGCGCGACGTCGAACGCGCGGTGGAACGTGAGCGCGCGCCCGTCCGCGGCGGCCGCGATCCGGGCCAGCGCGCCGAGATCGACGTCGCCGTGCGCATCGAGCGCGCCGAACACGACGCCGTTCGCGCCGGCCGCGACGGCCGCGCGCACGTCGCGCTCGATCACGCGCAGATCGTCGGCGTCATAGACGAACGAGCGGCTGTGCGGACGCACGATCACGTTGACGGGAATCGGCACGGCGGCCACGACGGCCTCGATCAGGCCGACGCTCGGCGTCAGCCCGCCTTCGGTGATCGCGGTCACGAGTTCGAGACGGTCGGCGCCCGCGCGGGCGGCGACCTTCGCATCGCCGACGGTCGTGGCGATCACTTCGAGAAGAACGGAAGAAGCGGCATGTCGGTTCATGGGCGGCCCGCGAATCGTCTGGACAATTCGCGCATCCTAGCCGAGCCGCGTGACGGACGCCAGCGGGCCGGCGGCCGCGTGCTTCAGCCGCGTACTTCAGCCCGGTACGTCAGCCGCGCCGCACGAGCCAGACGCCGACGAGCGCGGACAACGCGGTCACGCCGGTGCCGGGCATGAAGCGGAACATCCGCGCGTCGAAGTACGCGCCCTGCTGCTGCATCACGTCGACGATCGCCGGTGTGAGCACGAGCATCCCCCAGCTCACCATCCCGAGCGCGGTGGTCGCGGCCGCGGCGAGCAGCACGATGCCCGCGCCGCGCGCACGCGGCCGGAATGCGCCGGCAAACGCGCCCGCGGCCAGCAGCATGGCGGACACCGCGAACAGCACGGCGACGACTATCGCCGTCGCGCCCGCCTGCCCGACTTTCAGGAACGCGGCCGTTTGCGCGGCGATCACGCAGAAGCCGGCGATCGAGAACAGCACGATCGCCAGCGCGTTACGCACGACGCTCATGCAAGGGCCTGCCTGAAATACGCGGTCGCGGGGCGCCGGAACAGCAGGTAGACGAACACCGCGAACAGCAGGACGCCCGGGACCAGCACCATGAGCATCGACGCCGGCATGTTGATCAACGAGAACCCCATGCCGAATACGAACGTCACGATATAGGCCTTGCGCGACCATTCGCGTCCCTTGAGGATCGCGATGCCGATCACGACGTTGGCGGCTTCGACGATCATGCTGATGCCGAACGTGGCCCACACGGGCAGCAGGTAGTGCGACAGCAGCGCCTGGGTGGCCGGCATGCCGATCGAGAACGGCGTGTAGACGCAGGTGATCGCGTTGGTGACGATGATGATCCACGCGAGGATGGTCAGCGAAATCGGTCTTTTCATGGTGTTTTCCTTTTTATATTCGCCGCCATGGTGGCCCCCCGGACGGCGCGCGCGGTCACGACGGCCGCGGTCGCGCCATTGTCGGGGAAGCGCGCGGCGAATGCAACGGCCGCCCCCGCGCCGTCGGTCGCCGCATCCGGACCGTGTGCCGCTACGCCGCTTGCGCGTCCTCGTCGATCCAGTCGATATCGCCGCACAGCACGCGCTGCGTATCGCCGACGCGCACGGCCACCGACAACGTCACGCACGGCTGCGCCTCATTGATCGACAGGTACGGCCGCGTGACCTGCACGCGCCCCGGTTCGGTGATCGCCGAGCGGAAATACGGCCGGCGCAGCCAGTTCGCGCCCTGCGCGTCCGCCAGCGGCGAAAAACGCGCCTCGGCGAGCGCGCGGTCGGCGCGCAGCACGACGTTGCGGCCCGACTGCCGGCCCCGCGCATCGAGCAGGAAGCAGCGCGCGGCCGCATCGAGCGCGAGGAAGTTCCAGCACACCTCGTCGAGCGGCTCGCCGGCCGCGAGACGCTCGGCCGCCCGTTCGAACGCACGCAGGTACGGTGCGAGCCGCTGCGCGTCGCGCCGCTCGCGCGCTTCGGTCTGCTCGCGAAAGCGCTCGGTCAGCTCGCCGATGCAGCCGGTCGCGGCCGCGCTGTCGGGCAGCCCCGGCGCCGGGCGGCCGAAGTAGTAGCCCTGCACGAAATCGGCCTCGCACGACAGCGCGATCTGCGCTTCGTGCTCGGTCTCGATCCCTTCGACGAGCACCAGCTTGCCGGCCTCGTGCAACAGCGTGACGAGGCCGTGCAGGATCGCGGTGAGCCCCGTGCGGTGCGCCGCGTGCGACAGCATGATCCGGTCGAGCTTCACGATGTCCGGGTTCAGCTGCCAGATCCGTTCGAGGTTCGAATGGCCCGCGCCGAAATCGTCGAGTGCGATCAGGAAGCCGTGCGTGCGGAACTCGCGCACGGCCTCCGCGAGCCGCTCGACGTCTTCCGCGCGCTGTTCGAGCACTTCGAGCACGATGCGCCGCGGCGGCATGCCGAGCCGTTTCAGGTTCGCGAGCAGCGCGGCCGCCTGGAACGGATCGGTGAGCACGCCCGGATGGACGTTGAGAAACAGCCACTCGCGCTCCGCGCCGAGCAGCGCGAAATTCTCCAGATGCAGCGCCTGCGCGAGCCGGTCGAGCTGCAGCAGTTCGTCCCGGCGCGCGGCTTCGCCGAACACGTCGAGCGGCGACACGGGGCGGTCGAGCGCATCGTGTGCGCGCAGCAGCGCCTCGTAGCCCACCGCGCGCTGGTGCGACAGGCTGAATATCGGCTGGAACACGGTCGTGAGCGTCAGGTCGCGGTGCTGCGTCGCCAGCCGTTCGAAGCCCGAGCTCATCTCCCGCTCGAACCGGTACGGCGACGCGGCGGCCGGACGCTCCTGTTGCACGATCGTCATGCCTTCCTCCTGGTGATGCAGTCGAACGCGACGCCCAGCGTCCGGCGAAAAACGACGAACGGGACGGCGCGCCATGTCATTGGTTGGACCCTCGGTTACCCGGCGCAAGCCGGGCGGCTGCTCTCCCTCAAGCAAGCTCCGTGCGAGGTGCCGCCAACCCCTGCGCGGTGCGGCTGTGCGGGGCTGCCGCACCACCGTGGCGCGTGTTCGACGCACCATTCCCGTGCGCACGCACCGGCCACTCGAGCGCACCCGTTACGTCGGCACGCTACACTCCGTACGATCGTTTCATTCCGCGTTATTCGCCGTCTCGATGGAAATCGTTTTCACAGTCCTCATTCTGCTGCTGACCGTCGCGCTGTCCGGCGCCGTCACGCGTCTCCTGCCGTTGCAACTGCCGCTGCCGCTGATGCAGATCGCGTTCGGCGCGATGCTCGCGTGGCCGAAGCTGAACCTGCACGTCACGTTCGACCCCGAGATCTTCATGCTGCTGTTCATTCCGCCGCTGCTGTTCGCGGACGGCTGGCGGATTCCGAAGCGCGAGCTTTACCTGCAGCGCCGCGCGATCCTGATGCTCGCGTTCGGGCTCGTGTTCATGACGGTACTCGCAGTCGGCTACTTCGCGCATTGGCTGATTCCCGAGTTGCCGCTGCCGATCGCGTTCGCGCTCGCGGCCGTGCTGTCGCCGACCGACGCGGTCGCGCTTTCCGGGATCGCCGGCAAGGGTCGCATTCCGCCGCAACTGATGCACATCCTCGAAGGCGAAGCGCTGATGAACGACGCGTCGGGCCTCGTCGCACTGAAGTTCGCGATCGCGGCCGCGCTGACGGGCGTGTTCTCGCTGCGCGCCGCGTCGGTCACGTTCGTGATCGTCGCGGCCGGCGGGCTCGCGACGGGCGCGATCGTCGCGTGGCTGTTCAGCGCGCTGTCGACGCGCTTCCTGAATGCCGAGCAGGAGGGCGACCCGGCCCCCGGCATCGTGATGACGCTGCTGGTGCCGTTCGCGGCCTACCTGTTCGCCGAGCACCTCGACCTGTCGGGCGTGCTCGCGGCCGTCTCGGCCGGGATGATGATGAACTACACGAGCTTCTCCCGCAAAAGCACCGTCGCGTCGCGCGTGCGCGCCGAAAGCACGTGGGCGCTGATCGAGTTCGTGTTCAACGGCATGGTGTTCATCATGCTCGGGCTGCAGTTGCCGCACATCATCGGCCGTGCGCTCGTCGACGCGCACCATACGAGCGACGCGCTGGTCGGCCGGATGATCTTCAACGTGTGCGCGATGATGCTCGCGCTGTATGCGATCCGCTTCCTGTGGGTGTGGCTGCTGCGCTGGTTCGCGAGCCGCCGCGCCGCGCGCCATGGCCTCGCCGGCACGATGGCCGGCGTGCGCACGATCGCGGTGATGACGGTGGGCGGCGTGCGCGGCGCGGTCACGCTCGCCGGCGTGCTGTCGATCCCGGTCGCGCTGTCCGACGGCGCGCCGCTGCCGGGCCGCGACACCGCGGTCTTCATCGCGTCGGCCGTGATCCTCGGCTCGCTGATCGTCGCGGTGATCGGCCTGCCGCTGCTGCTGCGCGGCGTGCGCTCGTCGCGCAACCCGCTCGGCGACGAGGAGCGCATCGCACGCTCGGCCGCCGCGCAGGCCGCGATCCGCGCGATCGATGCGTCGCACGACGCGATCTCGGCCGATCTCGACGAATCGGGCGCGGCGCGCTGCGCGGACATCTCCGCACGCGTGATGGATCAATACCGCCGACGGCTCGCCGCGCTGGCCGACGACGGCCCCACGCCGCGCGCGCAAGCGAAGCAGACCGAAACGATGGAATTGCAGATGCGGATCGCGGCCGTGCGCGCCGAACGCTCGGCGCTGTACCGGCTGCGCGGCGACAGCAAGATTTCCGACGAGACGCTGACGAAGCTGATTCGCGAGATCGACCTGTCGGAAACCGCGCTGTCGACGCGCAAGAAAGGCATTGTTTGACGGGCCGGCGGCGGCCTGCGCGCCGCCACCGAGGACCATAAAAAAACGGCGACGCTCACACGAGCATCGCCGTTTTCACATCCGCCCGCCGCGACGTTACTTCGCGACGACGACCGGAATCCCCTTCAGCATCCCCGCGCCCTTCAGCTCGTCGAGCGCGTGCTGGACGGCCGCGCTCGTCGCCGCGTCGATGCCGAGCTGCAACGCGAGCTCGCGTTCCGCGCGCTTCACGCCGGCCAGGTTGCGCACCTTCACGTGACCGAAGCCGCGCACGCGCGCGTGCAGGTCGGCCAACTGCGCGACCTGCGCCGCGTTGCCGGCGGTCATCGCGGCGAATGCACGCGTGAGCGTGGTCTCGTAGTCGTCGGCCAGCGCGCGCTCCATCTTGCGCTCGACCGTGCGGCCGAACGGATCGAGCCACGTGCCGCGCAGGCTGCGCACGCGCGCCAGCACGCCGAACACCGGCCACATCCACTGGCCGAACACGCGTTTCTTCGGCGTGCTGCCGTCGCTGCCGGCCTTCGCGAGCGTCGGCGGCGCCAGGTTGAACTTCACGCGGTACGTCTGTCCCGGCACGCCTTCGAACTGCGCTTCGAGCGCCGTGCGGAAGGCGTCGTCCGTATATAGCCGCGCGACTTCGTATTCGTCCTTCACCGCGAGCAGCCGGTAGAACGTCGTCGCGACCGCGCGCGTCAGCGCGTCGTCGCCCTTCGCCTGCGCCGCGCTCACCAGCGCACGGTAGCGCTCGACGTAGCGCGCGCCGCCGTACGCGTCGAGACGCGCCTCGCGATCGGCGATCAGCTCGGCGAGCGTCTCCGGCGCGGCATGCGCGGCCACCGCGTGCCGCGCGTTCCACAACGCGTCGAGGCCCGCCGCGTCGCCGGCCGCCATCCGGCCGATCGAGAACGCGAGCTTGTTCATCGGCACCGCGACGTTGTTCAGCTCGATCGCGCGCATCATCGCGGCGAGCGACACCGGCACGAGGCCGAGCTGCCACGCGTAGCCGAGCATCAGGATGTTCGCGCCGATCGAATCGCCGAGGAACTTCGCGGCGAGCGCCTGCGCGTCGCAGCTCGACAGGTAGCCGTCGCCGGCCGCGTGGCGCATTTTCTCGAGCAGCGCGTCCGCATGCAGGTTCGCGTCGGGGTTCTGCACGAACGACGCGTTTGGGATCCGGTGCGTGTTGACGACGATCCGCGAACGCGCGTGACGCACCGTCTGCAGCGCCTCGGCGCTCGCACCGACCACCATGTCGCACGCGAGCAGCACGTCCGCCTGCTGCGTGTCGATGCGCACCTGGTTCAGCCAGCGGTCGCTCGACGCGATCCGCACGAACGACAGCACCGAGCCGCCCTTCTGCGCGAAGCCCATGAAGTCGAGCACCGACGCGCTCTTGCCTTCGAGGTGCGCGGCCATGCTGATCAGCGCGCCCACCGTCACGACGCCGGTGCCGCCGACGCCCGTCACGAGCATGTCGAACGGCGCCGCGTCGAGGTGCGTCGCCGGCACCGGCAGCGCGTCGACACGCGCGGCCAGCGCCGCTTCGTCGAATGCGGCGCCGGCGGCCTTCTTCAGCGCCGCGCCTTCGACCGTCACGAAGCTCGGGCAGAAGCCGTTCACGCACGAATAGTCCTTGTTGCACGACGACTGGTCGATGCGGCGCTTGCGGCCGAGCGGCGTCTCGAGCGGCTCGACCGACAGGCAGTTCGACTGCACGCCGCAGTCGCCGCAGCCTTCGCACACCGCGTCGTTGATGAACAGGCGCTTGTCCGGGTCGGGGAATTCGCCCTTCTTGCGGCGGCGGCGCTTCTCGGCCGCGCAGGTCTGGTCGTAGATCAGCACCGTGACGCCCGGCGTGTCGCGCAATTCGCGCTGCACCGCGTCGAGTTCGCCGCGGTGATGGAACGTCGTGCCGGCGGGGAACTGCCCGTGATGGCCGTCGTACTTCTCCGGTTCGTCCGACACGACGACGAAGCGCGACACGCCTTCCGCCTCGACCTGCCGCGCGATCTGCGGCACCGAGATGCTGCCGTCGACCGGCTGGCCGCCCGTCATCGCGACCGCGTCGTTGTAGAGGATCTTGTACGTGATGTTCGCTTTCGCGGCGACCGCCTGGCGGATCGCGAGGATGCCCGAGTGGAAGTAGGTGCCGTCGCCGAGGTTCTGGAACACGTGCTTCGTGTGGGTGAACATCGCGTGCGCGGCCCAGTCGACGCCTTCGCCGCCCATCTGGATCAGCCCCGTCGTGTCGCGCTCCATCCACGACGCCATGAAGTGGCAGCCGATGCCGGCCTGCGCGATCGAGCCTTCCGGCACCTTCGTCGACGTGTTGTGCGGGCAGCCCGAGCAGAAGTACGGCGTGCGCTTCACCGCGTCCGCCTCGTTCGACAGGATCTGCGGCGCGACGAGATCGACGACGCGCTCGCGGCGGTCGAGCGCCGGCTTGTGCCGTGCGAGCCATTCCGCGAACACCGGCAGGATGCGCGACGGGCGCAGTTCGCCGAGTTCGGACAGCAGGCATGCGCCGGCCGCGTCGTGCTTGCCGAGCACGCGCGGGCGCGCGCCGTCCGCACGGTTGTACAGGTAGTCCTTGATCTGCTGCTCGATGACGGGGCCCTTCTCCTCGATCACCAGCACTTCGGCGAGCCCGTCGACGAAGCTTTCGACGCGGGTCATTTCGAGCGGATACGACAGGCCGACCTTGTAGATCCGCACGCCGGCCGCGTCGAGATCGGCGACCGTCAAGTCGAGGCGGCGCAGCGCTTCCATCAGGTCGAGGTGCGCCTTGCCACAGGTGACGATGCCGACGTTCGCGTGCGTGCTCGGCGCGATCCACTTGTCGATGCTGTTGGCACGCGCGAAATGGCGAACAGCGTCGAGCTTCGCCGCGAGGCGCGCCTCGATCGTGAGGCTCGGCAGGTCGGGCCAGCGGTTGTGCAGGCCGCCCGCCGGCGGCGTGAAGCCGGCCGGCGCCGGCCAGCGCGTCTGCAACGCATCGAGGTCGACGGTGGAGCCCGATTCGACCGTTTCCGAGATCGCCTTGAAGCCGACCCACGCGCCCGAGTAGCGCGACAGCGCCCAGCCGTACAGGCCGAATTCGAGCATGTCGGCGATGTTCGACGGGTTCACGACGGGCATGTGCCACGCCATCATCGCGAAGTCGCTCTGGTGCGGCATCGACGACGACACGCAGCCGTGATCGTCACCCGCGACGACCAGCACGCCGCCGTGCGGCGACGAGCCGTACGCGTTGCCGTGCTTCAGCGCGTCGCCTGCGCGATCGACGCCCGGGCCCTTGCCGTACCACATCGCATACACGCCCTCGACCGTGCGCTCGGGGTCGGCCTCGACCCGCTGCGTGCCGAGCACGGCCGTGCCGCCGAGTTCCTCGTTGATCGCGGGCAGGAAGCGCACGCCGTTCGTGTCGAGCAGTTTCTTCGCCTTCCACAGTTGCTGGTCGACCATGCCGAGCGGCGAGCCGCGGTAGCCGCTGACGAAGCCGGCCGTGTTGAGCCCCTGTTCGGTATCGACCGCGCGCTGCATCAGCAGCAGGCGGATCAGCGCCTGCGTGCCGGTCAGGAAGATCCGGCCGCGCGTCGCGGTCAGGTTGTCGGTCAGGCGGTAGTCGGACAGGGCAGGCGGGCCGTCGACGGGCAGGCGGGCGGTCATGTGGGGAAGTCTCCGGATTGTGCTGTTCTGGCCCGTGCGCGGCGGGCGTCGGATGACGCGCGGGGGCCGGCAGCGAACGACTCTATTTTTTCGCGCGCTGCCGAGAATGTTTTTCCTCATCTTGCGCGGAGCGGCCCGTGGCGAGAAAAACTGCGCAGCTTTTTGGAGGAATTTGAGATAGTTTTGGCGCGGGGCGCTGGAGGGTTGATGGAGGTGTGTTCCGGCGGTCGGGCGGTCGGGCGGAAAAGGCGGCGCGGTCGGGCACGCGGCTTGGTCGAAGAATGGCGGTTGAGCCCCGTGCGACAAGGGTTTCGGCGGCATCGGGCCGTCACCCTCACCATTGAAATGCACAGCGTTCCGATTGGTTGGTGGCGACGGATGTCCACAATGTCGCCCCCCTTCGGCTGATCGGGCTCGCGCGCTCACCGTTCGATGGCACAGCG
>NZ_JBYQCG010000067.1:97938-98884 GCF_057837105.1 Burkholderia sp. APQ4-4ca
GATGGAGGTGTGTTCCGGCGGTCGGGCGGTCGGGCGGAAAAGGCGGCGCGGTCGGGCACGCGGCTTGGTCGAAGAATGGCGGTTGAGCCCCGTGCGACAAGGGTTTCGGCGGCATCGGGCCGTCACCCTCACCATTGAAATGCACAGCGTTCCGATTGGTTGGTGGCGACGGATGTCCACAATGTCGCCCCCCTTCGGCTGATCGGGCTCGCGCGCTCACCGTTCGATGGCACAGCGTTTCGAGTGGCGCCGGGAGCGGGATGTCCACATCCGGAATCGGGCTCCAGAGCGCTCGGGCGGCGACGCTCACCGTTGAAATTCACAGCGCGGCGAGTGGGTCGCGGCGGTGGATATCCACATCGGAAATCCCCGGGTTTCGTCGGTCCTCTTCTTACGCTCACCACGCGAATACACAGGGGCGAGGGTGGTTTTGCCGGCCGAATATCCTCGTCTGAACACGCAGGCCGTGCGATTGCCGACTCGCACTCACCTTTGAAATACACAGGGGTTCGACTGGCTGCCGTGGCAGTTGTCCACGTCCGGAGTTTGCGTTGCCTCCCGGCCATCCGCTCACCCTCACCGTTGAAAACCACAGCGCTTCGAGTGATCGGGCGGGTCGGATCTCCTCGCCTGAACACGCAGGTCGTGCAATTGCCGGCCCGCCCTCACCGTTGAAATACACAGGGGTTCGATTGGCTGCCATGGCGATTGTCCACGTGCGGAGCTTCGTTGCCTCCCGGCCATCCGCTCACCCTCACCGTTGAAAACCACAGCGCTTCGAGTGATCGAACAGGCCAGATATCCACATGGACGAGCGTTCTCCGATCAATCACCGACGCGCGTTTCGAAGGACGCCGACGACTGGCAATCCATACTGGAAGCGGCTCATCACCCGATCAGGCGCCGATGCTCACCGTCTAAATACACAGTGCCGCGAGTCGTTTCC
>NZ_JBYQCG010000068.1:0-9381 GCF_057837105.1 Burkholderia sp. APQ4-4ca
GGTCGGCTGCGTGTGGCCGCTCGAAGCGCAGGGCGCGCAGGCGTTCGCGCGCGGCCTCGACGAAATCCTGGTCGTCGAGGAAAAGCGCCAGATCCTCGAATACGCGATCAAGGAAGAGCTGTACAACTGGCCCGACGCGCAACGCCCGCGCGTGTTCGGCAAGTTCGACGAGAAGGACGGTGCCGGCGGCGAATGGTCGGTGCCGATGGGCAACTGGCTGCTGCCCGCGCACTACGAGCTGTCGCCCGCGATCATCGCGAAGGCGATCGCGACGCGGCTGGAGAAGTTCGAATTGCCGTCCGACGTGCGCGCGCGCATCGCCGCGCGGCTCGCGGTGATCAACGCGAAGGAAATGGCGCTCGCGAAACCGCACGTGCAGACCGAGCGCAAGCCGTGGTTCTGCTCGGGCTGCCCGCACAACACGTCGACCAACGTGCCGGAAGGCTCGCGCGCGATCGCCGGGATCGGCTGCCACTACATGACCGTGTGGATGGACCGCAGCACGAGCACCTTCAGCCAGATGGGCGGCGAAGGCGTGCCGTGGATCGGCCAGGCGCCGTTCACCGACGAAAAGCACGTGTTCGCGAACCTCGGCGACGGCACCTATTTCCACTCGGGCCTGCTCGCGGTGCGCGCGGCGATCTCGTCGAAGGCGAACATCACCTACAAGATCCTCTACAACGACGCGGTCGCGATGACGGGCGGCCAGCCGGTCGACGGCGTGCTGACGGTGCCGCAGATCACGCACCAGCTCGCGTCCGAAGGCGCGAAGAAGATCGTGATCGTCACCGACGAGCCGGAGAAGTACGACAGCCAGAAGGCGCTGCTCGCGCCGGGCGTGACGGTCCATCACCGCGACCAGCTCGACGACGTGCAGCGCGAGCTGCGCGAGATCGAAGGCACGACGATCCTGATCTACGACCAGACCTGCGCGACCGAGAAGCGCCGCCGCCGCAAACGCGGCACGTATCCGGACCCGGCCAAGCGCGTCGTGATCAACGAGGCGGTATGCGAAGGCTGCGGCGACTGTTCGGTGCAGTCGAACTGCCTGTCGGTCGAGCCGCTGGAAACCGAATTCGGCACGAAGCGCCAGATCAACCAGTCGAGCTGTAACAAGGACTTTTCGTGCGTGAAGGGCTTCTGCCCGAGCTTCGTCACGGTCGAGGGCGGCCAGTTGAAGAAGCCGAAGGCGGTAGCGGTCGACGGCGGTGCGCTGCCGCCGATTCCGGAACCGACGCTGCCGGCGATCGACCGCGCGTACGGCGTGCTCGTCACCGGCGTGGGCGGCACGGGCGTCGTGACGATCGGTGCGCTGCTCGGGATGGCCGCGCACCTGGAGAACAAGGGCGTGACCGTGCTCGACGTCACCGGCCTCGCGCAGAAAGGCGGCGCGGTGATGAGCCACGTGCAGATCTCGCACGCGCCGACCGATATTCACGCCACGCGAATCGCGATGGGCGAAGCCGATCTCGTGATCGGTTGCGACGCGATCGTCACGGCCGGCGACGAGTGCACGTCGCGGATGCGGCACGACACGACGCGCGTGGTCATCAACAGCGCGCAGACGCCGACCGCCGAGTTCATCAAGAACCCGAACTGGGCGTTCCCGGGCCTGTCCGCCGAGAACGACATCCGCGCGGCGGCAGGTGAATCGGTCGACTTCATCGACGCGAACCGCTTCGCGGTCGCACTGCTCGGCGACGCGATCTACACGAACCCGTTCGTGCTCGGCTACGCGTGGCAGAAGGGCTGGCTGCCGCTGACGCTCGCGTCGCTCGAACGCGCGATCGAGCTGAACGCGGTGTCGGTCGACAAGAACCGCGCGGCGTTCGACTGGGGCCGCCGCGCCGCGTACGACCTGGCCAGCGTGAAGCAGGCCGCGGCCGGCGACGCCCGGCCCGCGCAAGGCGCCACGGTGATCGCGCTGCACACGAAGAAGGCGGTCGACGCGCTGATCGCGAAACGCGTGGAATTCCTGACCGCGTACCAGAACGCCACGTACGCGTCGCGTTATGCGGCCTTCGTCGACAAGGTGCGCGCCGCCGAGCGCGCGCTGGCGGACGGCGACGCGGTGCAGGAGCCGCTGACCGAAGCGGTCGCGCGCAACCTGTTCAAGCTGATGGCGTACAAGGACGAATACGAGGTCGCGCGGCTGCAGTCCGACCCCGCGTTCGTCGCGCGCCTGACCGCGCAGTTCGAAGGCGACTGGAAGCTGAAATTCCACCTCGCGCCGCCGCTGTTCGCGAAGACGGACGCCCACGGCCATCTCGTGAAGAAGGCGTACGGCCCGTGGATGATGTCGGCGTTCCGGCTGCTCGCCAAGGCGAAGTTCCTGCGCGGCACGGGGCTCGACCCGTTCGGCCGCACCGAGGAGCGTCGCACCGAGCGCGCGCTGATCGGCGAGTACGAAGCGCTGATCGGCGAGGTGCTGGCCCGGCTGAACGCGGCCAACCGGCCGCTCGCGCTCGAGCTCGCGGCGCTGCCGGACGGCATTCGCGGCTACGGCCACGTGAAGGAGAACAACCTGCGCGCGGTGCGGCAGAAGTGGGACACGCTGCTCGCGAAGTGGCGTTCGCCGGCAGGCGGCCAGTCGCATCAGCAGGTCGCGTAACGGCGGGCGCCGCGGGCGTTCGCGGTCCGGACGCCCGCCCCGCGCGCCCGTCGCCCCTTGCGGTTCACAAAAAAAACGCCACGGAACGCAGGTCCCGTGGCGTTTTTCATTGCGCCGCGCATGACGCGCGGCACACGCAAGCGTGGACTTACTTCGTGTTCACGTTCGCGGCGGCAACGGCCGTCATGTTGATGATCCGGCGCACGGTCGCGGCCGGCGTCAGGATGTGGACCGGCTTGGCCGCGCCGAGCAGGAACGGGCCGACCGTCACGCCTTCGCCGCCGACCATCTTCAGCAGGTTGTACGCGATGTTCGCCGCTTCGACGTTCGGCATGATCAGCAGGTTCGCTTCGCCCGACAGCGTGGTGCCCGGGAACGCCTGCTTGCGGATCAGTTCCGACAGCGCCGCGTCGCCGTGCATTTCGCCGTCGACTTCGAGGTTCGGCGCACGTTCGACGATGAGCTTGCGGGCCTCGGCCATCCGGCGCGACGACGCCGACGGCGCGCTGCCGAAGTTCGAGTTCGACAGCAGCGCGGCCTTCGGCGCGATGCCGAAGCGTTCGATCTCGGCCGCGGCCTGGATCGTCATGTCGGCGAGCTGCTCGGCGCTCGGCAGCTCGTTTACGTACGTGTCGCACACGAACAGGTTGCGGCCCGGCAGCATCAGCAGGTTCATCGCGGCGAAATGCTCGGCGCCCTTCGCGCGGCCCAGCACCTGCTCGATGAACTTCAGGTGGCTGTGGAACGTGTCGATCATCCCGCAGATCATCCCGTCCGCATCGCCCAGGTGCACGAGCATCGCGCCGATCAGCGTGTTGAACTTGCGCATCGCGGCCTTCGCGACTTCCGGCGTCACGCCGTCGCGCGCGCCGATCTCCTGATACGCCTGCCAGTAGCGGTGGTAGCGCGCATCGTCTTCCGGATCGACTATTTCGAAATCGGTGCCGGCCTTCAGCTTCGAGCCGATCTTCGCGAGGCGCATGTCGACGACCGACGGGCGGCCGATGATGATCGGCTTCGCGATCTTTTCCAGCAGCACGAACTGCGCGGCGCGCAGCACGCGCTCGTCCTCGCCCTCGGCGAACACGATGCGGGCTTCCTTCTGCTTCGCGGTCGCGAACACCGGACGCATCACCATGCCGGTGCGGTAGACGGTCGCGCCGAGCTGCTCGCGGTACGCGTCCATGTCCTGGATCGGGCGCGTGGCGACGCCCGAATCCATCGCGGCTTGAGCGACGGCCGGCGCGATCTTGATGATCAGGCGCGGGTCGAACGGCTTCGGAATCAGGTAGTCCGGCCCGAACTCGAGCGAATGGCCTTCATACGCCTTCGCGACTTCCTCGCTCTGGTCGGTTTCCTGGGCCAGCTCGGCGATCGCGCGCACGCATGCGAGCTTCATTTCTTCCGTGATCGTCGTCGCGCCGACGTCGAGCGCGCCGCGGAAGATGAACGGGAAGCACAGCACGTTGTTGACCTGGTTCGGGTAGTCCGAACGGCCGGTCGCGACGATCGCGTCCGGGCGCACGGCCTTCGCGTCTTCCGGGCGGATTTCCGGTTCCGGGTTCGCGAGCGCCAGGATCAGCGGCTGGTCGCCCATCGTCTTGACCATGTCCTGCTTCAGCACGCCCGCGCTCGAGCAGCCGAGGAACACGTCCGCGCCGACGATCGCGTCGGCGAGCGTGCGCGCGTCGGTGTTCGCCGCGTAGCGCTGCTTCGACGGATCGAGGTTGCCGCGCCCTTCGTAGATCACGCCCTTCGAATCGGCGACGAGGATGTTCGTCTTCGTGAGGCCGAGGTTCACCAGCAGGTCCAGACACGCGATCGCGGCCGCGCCGGCGCCCGAACACACGAGCTTCACGTCGGCGAGTTGCTTGCCGACGACCTTCAGGCCGTTCAGGATCGCGGCCGACGCGATAATCGCGGTGCCGTGCTGGTCGTCGTGGAAGACGGGGATCTTCATGCGCTCGCGCAGCTTCTGCTCGATGTAGAAGCATTCCGGCGCCTTGATGTCCTCGAGGTTGATGCCGCCGAGCGTCGGCTCGAGCATCGCGATCGCCTCGACGAGCTTGTCGGGGTCGGACTCCGACAGTTCGATGTCGAACACGTCGATGCCCGCGAATTTCTTGAAGAGGCAGCCCTTGCCTTCCATCACCGGCTTCGCGGCGAGCGGGCCGATGTTGCCGAGGCCGAGCACGGCCGTGCCGTTCGTGATGACGCCGACGAGGTTGCCGCGCGACGTGTACTTCTGCGCGTCGAGCGGATCGGCGTGGATCGCCTCGCACGCGGCGGCGACGCCCGGCGAATACGCGAGCGACAGATCGAGCTGGTTCGACAGCGGCTTGGTCGGGGTGACCGAAATCTTGCCGGGTTTCGGGTTCAGGTGATAAGCGAGAGCGGCCTGCTTCAGTTGTTCGTCCATGATTGACCTGCGAGAGACATGCGAAATATTGACGACTCAGTACACAGCA
This sequence comes from Burkholderia sp. APQ4-4ca, assembly GCF_057837105.1. Taxonomy (NCBI): domain Bacteria; kingdom Pseudomonadati; phylum Pseudomonadota; class Betaproteobacteria; order Burkholderiales; family Burkholderiaceae; genus Burkholderia; species Burkholderia sp. APQ4-4ca. Next base: position 5,080 of record NZ_JBYQCG010000068.1, read on the forward strand.
CCTTCGGCCGCGTCTGCTTGAATCGAGGGGATGGTCGACTGCGAGACGGCCCGCGACGCGCCGGATCGGCACGCCATCGAACCTTGGCGGGTGGCAAGAGGAAAGTACAAAGTACTGAACGATTTCTTAGGGTCGCCTAGTGTACACCCCCTAAATGACCTCCGTTGGTGCACCGCCGCATCCCCGGCATCCGCATCGGGACGGTCGCGCCCCGTTTGTTTCGCCGGTGATGAGCGGCGCGGCGGCACGCGCGAATTCCGCCGAAAACTGGGCTGAATCGGGTAAAATAGCGGGCTACGCGCGCAGCGATGCGATTGGCCTGCCGATCGCGCCCCGGCCCCCCGGCGGGTTCTCTTGCTGCGCCACCGGGCCCGCGCCCGCTCCTCGCTCATCACCCAAGGAATGCCCATGACAGGCTACGATCGTCAGTCGATCTCGGATACGACCGCCAAAATCCTGCTCGAAGTGCAGGCGGTGCACTTCAATGCCGAAAAACCGTTCATCTTCACGTCCGGCTGGGCAAGCCCCGTCTATATCGACTGCCGCAAGCTGATCTCGTATCCGCGCGTGCGCCGTGCGCTGATGGAAATGGCGGAAACGACGATCACGCGCGACATCGGCTTCGAACAGATCGACGCGGTGGCGGGCGGCGAGACGGCCGGCATCCCGTTCGCGGCATGGATCGCGGACCGGATGATGGTGCCGATGCAGTACGTGCGCAAAAAGCCGAAGGGTTTCGGCCGCAATGCGCAGATCGAAGGCCATCTGGAAGAAGGCTCGCGCGTGTTGCTGGTGGAAGACCTGACGACCGACAGCCGCAGCAAGATCAACTTCGTCAACGCGCTGCGCACCGCGGGCGCGACGGTGAACCACTGCTTCGTGCTGTTCCACTACGACATCTTCAAGGAAAGCGTGTCGGTCCTGAAGGACATCGACGTCGACCTGCACGCGCTCGCCACGTGGTGGGACGTGCTGCGCGTCGCGAAGGCGTCGGGCTACTTCGAGACGAAGACGCTCGACGAAGTCGAGAAATTCCTGCACGCACCGGCCGAATGGTCGGCCGCGCACGGCGGCGCGACGGCCCCGAAGGAATGACGCCACGCCGGCATGCGTGCCGGCGCGCTGGCTGGAGAGCCGCCTGCTTCATCGCAGGCGGCTTTTTTTCGTCCGTCGGCCGGCGCCCTGACCGATCGCAATCGCGGGCGCCCGCGTGCGTCGCTCATCGAACCCTAATGCTAGACTTGATCCATCGCCGCCGCGAGCGCGCGGGCAACACACCACGCCAACAATGCCGGGCGCCGCGGCCCGGCCCACGTGACGGGAGAAGCGCCATATGCGTGTGGATCGCCGGATCACTCCGCCTGCGCCATCGGGTCGCCCGTCTCCGTTGCTCCTCCCCGCCCTCCTGTGCGCCGCCTTTTTCGCGGCGCTGCCCGCGCATGCGGAAGGCCCGTTCACCGTGACGAGCGACGACCTGACGCCCGGCGCCCGCGTGCGGGCCGCGAACGTGTTCGATCGCGGCGACTGCAAGGGCGCGAACCGCTCGCCGCAACTCGCATGGCGCAACCCGCCGCCCGGCACCCGCGGCTACGCGGTCACGATCTTCGATCCCGACGCGCCCGGGCACGGCTGGTGGCACTGGGCCGTCGCGGGCATTCCGGCGACCGTCACGAGCCTGCCGGCCGACGCGAGCGCCTCCGGCTTCCTGCGCCGCATCGGCGCGAGCGAGGCGCGCAACGATTTCGGGATCGACGGTTACGGCGGCCCGTGCCCGCCGCCCGGCAAGCCGCACCGCTACGTGATCACCGTCTACGCGCTGAAAGGCACCGACCTGCGCATCTCGCAGGGCCGCCCCGCGCCGATGTTCGAGCACGAGATCGGCACGCTCGCGATCGGCACCGCGCAGCTCACGGTCACTTACGGCCAGTAGTCGCGCCGCCGCAATTGCCGGCCGCCGCGCCTTTCCAGGCGCCGCGCGCGCACGTCGTCTCGTCATTTCGGCTTGCTAGACTCGTCGTCACCGGTCGCGGCATCCCCTGCCGCGCGACCGTCGCGCCGCCCGCCGGCGACGCGTGACGCGGCGAGCCGTGGCGGTCCGCCGTTCCCGTCCCTTTCCGGAGAACGCTTCATGTCGAACATCGTCATCGTCTATCACAGCGGCTACGGTCACACGCAGAAACTGGCCGAAGCCGTGCACGCCGGCGCGCAGGACGCCGGCGCGAACGTGCGCCTGATCGCCGTCGGCGACCTCGACGACGCAGGCTGGGCCGCGCTCGACGCGGCGGACGCGATCGTCTTCGGCGCGCCGACCTACATGGGCGGCCCGTCCGCGCAGTTCAAGCAATTCGCCGACGCCACGTCGAAAGCGTGGTTCACGCAGAAATGGAAGGACAAGATCGCCGCGGGCTTCACGAACTCCGCGACGATGAACGGCGACAAGTTCTCGACGATTCAATATTTCGTCACGCTGGCGATGCAGCATGGGATGGTGTGGGTCGGCACGAGCCTGATGCCGGCGAACTCGAAGGCGGCCACGCGCAACGACATCAACTACCTCGGCGGCTCGACGGGCCTGCTCGCGCAGTCGCCGGCCGATGCGACGCCCGACGAGGGGCCGCTGCCGGGCGACCTCGAGACCGGCAAGGCATTCGGCCGGCGTGTCGCCGAAGCGACCGCCCGCTGGGACGCCGGCGCCCGCTGAACGCGCCCCTCCTGCGGCCCGCGCGCGTACCGGCGGGCGTCGAAGGGACGCAAAGACGGACACGAAGACGGCCCGCGGGCCGTCTTTTTTCGCCCCGCGCGGTGCAGTGCCGCCGGATGACGTCTTAAAATGGCGGTTTCAGGGCGCCGCGGCTCCCGTTTCATTCAGAGAGAGCGAAATGAGCACCAAAGTTTTTGTCGACGGCCAGGAAGGCACGACCGGCCTCAAGATCTTCGAATACCTGTCGGCACGCAGCGACATCGAGATCCTGCGCATCGAGGAAGCGAAGCGCAAGGACGTCGACGAGCGCCGCCGCCTGATCAACGCGTCGGACGTCACGTTCCTGTGCCTGCCGGACGTCGCGTCGCGCGAATCGGCCTCGCTCGTCGAGAACCCGAACACCACGCTGATCGACGCGAGCACCGCGTTCCGCACCAGCGCCGACTGGGCCTACGGCCTGCCCGAGCTGACCCGCGCGCAGCGCGAGAAGATTCGTACGTCGAAGCGCATCGCGGTGCCCGGCTGCCACGCGTCGGCGTTCGTGCTCGCGATGCGCCCGCTCGTCGATGCGGGCATCGTCGCGCCGACGTTCGCCGCGCACAGCTACTCGATCACCGGCTACAGCGGCGGCGGCAAGTCGATGATCGCCGAGTACGAAAGCGCCGCGCCGGGCGGCAAGCTCGCGAGCCCGCGCCCGTACGCGCTCGGCCTCGCGCACAAGCATCTGCCGGAAATGGCCGCGCACACGGGCCTCGCGCACGCGCCGATCTTCACGCCGATCGTCGGCCCGTTCCTGAAGGGCCTCGCGGTGACGACCTACTTCACGCCCGAGCAGCTCGCGAAGCGCGCGACGCCGCAGGACGTGCAGCGCGTGTTCGCCGAATACTACGCGGACGAAGCGTTCGTGCGCGTCGCCCCGTTCGATGCGGACGCGAACCTCGACGGCGGCTTCTTCGACGTGCAGGCGAACAACGACACGAACCGTGTCGACCTGTTCGTGTTCGGCAACGCGGAGCGCTTCGTCACGGTCGCGCGCCTCGACAACCTCGGCAAGGGCGCGTCGGGCGCCGCAATCCAGTGCATGAACCTCAACATCGGCGCGGCCGAGGACGCGGGCCTCAAACGCTGATTCAACATCGCATGCCATGCAAAGCCGGCCATTGGCCGGCTTTTTACTTACCCGTGTCAGGCAATATATAAACCACTACACCGCGCATTTACAAATATTTACAAGCTTTCGATTGCGCGATTACAAGTGGATTAATCCAGCCCCTTCCTTATCCAGTCAATCCCGAATAGGGATAAACCGGATACCGTCTGTTTAAACGCTGCCGTTATACGCGAGAAGGCGCCGCGAGAGCGTGCCGGGCGTCGCGCGTTCCCCACTGCGGCAGCTTTCAGCGGCCCGTCTCGCGTTTAAATTCTTACCAATAGCCTTATTGGGCAAGCATTCAATTAGACGATCCCGTTTCAATCGCCTTTTTTAGACGGGTTCATCAATTGACAGCAAAAACACAGGCAGCGACATTAGCTCGCACAATTAAACGATTGGAGACAGCGGCATGTCGCACACCTTATCGAAGGGGGTGGCAACGGCCTTT
>NZ_JBYQCG010000069.1:0-48124 GCF_057837105.1 Burkholderia sp. APQ4-4ca
GACTTCAGCTGCGACACGTTCACCGCGTCCAGGTCGGCCTTGCCGGCCGCAACATTCGACAGGATCGTGCCCGTCTTGCCGCCGGCCAGCGTCACCTTGTCCTTCGACGTGCTGTCGTACACCACCGCCAGCGATTCGCCCGTCGTGCCGTCGATGACGCCACCGTCCTTCAACGCGTCGTTCAGCTTGCCCAGGCTCTCGTTCGTCGCGAACAGTTGCGAGCCGTTCACCGCGTCCGTGCTCGTCGCCGACAGTTCGCCGGCCTTCACGTTCGTCAGCGTCGTGCCAGTCTTGCCCGCGAGCGTCACCTTGTCCTTCGTATCGGTGTCGTACGCGACCGCGTTCGGATCCGAGCCGCCGCTGTTCTTCGCCATGGCGTCCAGCGCATCGCCGACATTGTTGTACGTCGTGTCACCGACCTTGTACGTCGGTGCCTTGATGGTGCCATCCGTATCGACGAGCGCGCCGCCGCCGAGCGCGTTGGTCACGCCCGTCAACTGGCTTACGTTCACCGCGTCGTTGTTTTTCGTGCCCTTCGCGACATTGACGATCTGGCGCTGCATCGAGTTCGACCCGACGGAAAGCGCATTGCCGCGATCGGCGACGGAATTGGCGCCGAGCGCAACGCCGCCGTTATTGCCCGACGCCACGCTTGCGTTGGCACCCAACGCCATGGCGTCGGTTACGTTTTGGGCGATCTTCGCAGACGTGCCGAGCGCCACACTGTTCGTGCTGCCGCCCAGCGTCGTCGCCTTGTCGCCCATGGCAATCGAGCTCTTGCCGATGGCCATCGCGCCGTTGTTACCGACCGCCACCGCGTTTTCCCCGTTGGCCTTCACGTGGGAACCGATGGCCAGCGCACCCGCGCCGTTCGTCGTGACCATGCTGCCGATCGCGACCGAGAACGGTTGTTCGACGCCCGTCTGCGCAATGCTGCCGAGCGCGACCGAACCCTCAGAAAGGGCAGCCGCCTGCAGGCCGATCGCGACCGTGTCGAGGCCGCCCGCAGCGCTCCCTACACCGATGGCCGCAGCCGTTCCCAGCGTCGGATCAGCGCCGTTGATCGATGCCACGTTCGGCATGGTGCCGTCCGCACCCATCCCTTCGATTGCCACGAAGGTACCCGGCTTCGATTCGACGTCACGCGTCATCCGCATCATGCGCTTGTTGGTGGTTTGCATCGCATCGGTCAACTGCTTCATCGTGACGGCATCGGTTTCGTCGACACCATCGCTGACGTTGACGATCCGGCGCGTCGCCGCGGTGTCACCGACCGACACGGTATTGGCGCCCGACGCGACCGAGTTGATCCCGATCGCGACGGAGTTCCTGCCCGACGCCCGGGCACCCGAACCGATCGCCAGCGTATCGGCGTTCGTCGCCATCGCCTGCGAGCCGATCGCCACGCTGTTCTTGCCCAGCGCATTGGCCTGCATGCCCGTGGCATTGACCTTGATGTACTTCATGTCCAGCGTGCCGTCGCCGAGATCCTTCTTGATCTCGTCCCTGACGTCGCTCATGCCGCTTTGAAGCTGAGCGACGTTGACGGCATCGGTCGCGGCCGTGCCCGTCGCGACGTTCTTCAGCGCGACCGGCTTCGTCGCAGTCGTGCCGGCCAGCGTCACGCTCGACTTGTTCGTGCCGTCATAGTGCACGGCGTTCGGATCCTCGCCGCCGGCACCGGCCGACGAGGCTGCGGCCTGCAGCGCATCGCCGACGTTGTTGTAGGTCTTGTCGCCGATCTTGTAGGTCGGCTTCGAAAGGGTGCCGTCCGTATTGACGGTCGTCTGGCCACCGAGTGCGGACGCGACGCTCGACGACACGTCGTACAGTTGGCCGCCGTTCACGGCGTCCTTGCTGGCCGACTCGACCTTGCCGGCCTTCACGTTCGTCACGACCGTGCCGCCCGTGCCACCCAGTGCGACGGCGCTCTTCGTGGCATCTTTGTAGACAACCGCGAGCGACTCACCGGTCGACGGATCGATCAGCCCGCTGTCGTTCAGCGATTGCTCGACCTTGGTCACGCGGTTGTTGGTCGCGAACAGTTGCGCGCCGTTGACGGCGTCCGTGCTGTTCGCCGACAGCGTGGCCGCGCGCACGTTGGTGAGCTTGACCGCGGGCGCGCCCGTATCGCCGAGGGTCACCGAAGCCTTCGCGTCGGTGTCGTACTCGACCGCGTTCGCCGCCCCGCCACCCGACTTGGAGGCGGCCAGCAGCGCATCGCCGACGTTGTCGTAGGTCTTGTTGTCGATCGTGTAGGTCGGCTTCTTGATGTTCCCGGTGGTGTCGACGCCGGCGTTGCCGCCCAGCGCGTCGGTCACGCCCTTGAGCTGCGCGACGTTGACGGCGTCGGTCGCCTGCGTGCCGCGGCCGACGTTGACGATCTGACGCTCGAAGCCGACCGTACCGACCGATACCGTCTGATCCCGGTCGGCTTCCGAGTACGAGCCGAGTGCGAGGGATTCGGCACCGCGCGCCGCCGCGCTCTGACCGATCGCGATCGCGTTTTCCGCGGCAGCTGCAGCCTGCGAGCCGATCGCCATCGTGCCCTGGCGCGTCGCCATCGACGAATCGCCGATCGCCAGCGCGGACTCCCCGGTCGCCTTTGCCTTCCGGCCGAGTGCGTAGGCGCCCCAACCGGTCGCCTGCGAGTCGTTGCCCAGCGCGATCGACGACTTGCCGCTCGCGTTCGCGCCCGCCCCCAGCGCGATCGCCCCTTCTTCGCCCAGTGCCGCCGCATTCGCGCCGAACGCGACGTTGTTGCCCGACGCCATCGCCGCATTGCCGATCGCCACCGCACCGCCGAGGCCCGTCGCCGACGGGCGCGTGCTCGCCTTGGCGCCGATCGCGATCGAATTCTGGCCCATCGCCGATGCGTTGTCCGAGCCGTCGCCCTTCGCGTCGACCTTCACGTATGCGCTGTTGTCGGTCACGACGGCCCGCGTGTTGGGCGCGCCCCGCTTGAGGTTCTCCGGATTCTCGAGCTTCACTTCCGTCAGCGGAACGCGATCGTCGGTCGACGGATCTGCCGCGTCGACCTCGTCCGCGTACGCGGACCCCATGGAAGCAACGACGAGCGCGGCGGCGGCCGCGATCTTCGATTTCGCGGAGCGCGACGATTTCGAGCGCCCTCGGGCAATTTCCGATGCCGCGCACCAGGTGCTGGTCGATGCGTTCCACACGACACGATACGACTTGTTCATACGAACGTTTTCCTTTGGTAAACCTCTCCACGATGCGCATCGGTCCTGTACAGCGATATCGATACGACGACTCGGCGAGAGCGATGACAAATAAGCTCAACGCTTACGGCTTTCCGGAAAGAAATGCGAAACGTGCGTGCGGAGAAATCCCCGCGCGGGGGTGGAAGATCATGCCGACAAGGCCGCCGAATCACGCGTTTCAACCGGATAGTGAAAGCTGGTTGGAACTCTATGGGCGGGCACCCATCTCGAAAACGGGACTGTTACTAAATCAGTCCGCATGAAACTAGAACTCGTACTATTTATTTTTGATGTCCATGAATTTTTACAAGATTTGAAGGATTCAGCGCGTCATGCTGCCGACTGAATAATTTGATATTTTTTGTATTGAAAATCGGAGCATCGGTCTCGCGGAACGCGAATCAGGCACGGCCGCACGCGTCGATACCGGGCACGATCGGGCCCCTCCGATCGCGCACGCGCCCGCCGGGAAAAATCCGCTATACTTTGCCGACTTGCCGCCCGCTTGGCGGCAGGTCGGAAGCGCGCCGATTTGCTGACTCGATTGCGGGCGCGCGAACCGGCCGGGGTCTTTGATGCGTCATGCGTCGTTCCCCGGCGGTTCACTACAAATGCGGCTAAAGAGGTCGTCAGCCGCGCACCTTCGCCTCCGCGCCTCGCCGACACCGTTTAGCCGCCCAGTCATAAGGCGGAACGAATGGAATCGATCGGCATCGTCGCTCCACAGACCATGCACTTCGCCGAACCGCTGCGCTTGCAAAGCGGCAGCGTGCTCGGCAACTATCAGCTCGTCGTCGAGACGTACGGCGAACTCAACGCCGCGCGCTCGAACGCGGTGCTCGTGTGCCACGCGCTGAACGCGTCGCACCACGTCGCCGGCGTCTACGCGGACGATCCGCGCAGCACCGGCTGGTGGGACAACATGGTCGGCCCGGGCAAGCCGCTCGACACCAACCGCTTCTTCGTGATCGGCGTGAACAACCTCGGCTCGTGCTTCGGCTCGACCGGCCCGATGAGCATCGATCCGTCGACCGGCAAGCCGTACGGCGCGAAGTTCCCGGTCGTGACCGTCGAGGATTGGGTGCACGCGCAGGCGCGCGTCGCCGACGCGTTCGGCATCGAGCGCTTCGCCGCGGTGATGGGCGGCAGCCTCGGCGGCATGCAGGCGCTCGCATGGAGCCTGATGTATCCGGAACGCGTCGCGCACTGTATCGACATCGCGTCGACGCCGAAGCTGTCCGCGCAGAACATCGCGTTCAACGAGGTCGCGCGCTCGGCGATCCTGTCCGATCCCGATTTCCACGGCGGCGACTACTACGCGCACGGCGTGAAACCCAAGCGCGGCCTGCGCGTCGCGCGGATGATCGGCCACATCACGTACCTGTCCGACGACGACATGGCCGAGAAATTCGGCCGCGCACTGCGCCGCGCGGACGGCGCGCTCGACGCGTACAACTTCAGCTTCGACGTCGAATTCGAGGTCGAGTCGTACCTGCGCTACCAGGGCGACAAGTTCGCCGACTACTTCGACGCGAACACCTACCTGCTGATCACCCGCGCGCTCGACTACTTCGATCCGGCGAAGGCATTCGACGGCAACCTGACGGCCGCGCTCGCGCACACGCAGGCGAAGTACCTGATCGCGAGCTTCTCGACCGACTGGCGTTTCGCGCCGGCGCGTTCGCGCGAGATCGTGAAGGCGCTGCTCGACAACAAGCGCACGGTCAGCTATGCGGAAATCGATGCGCCGCACGGTCACGACGCATTCCTGCTCGACGACGCGCGCTATCACAACCTGATCCGCGCGTATTACGAACGAATCGCCAACGAGGTGGGCGCATGAACCAGCAAGCGCTGAATTCCCTGTCCGCGCGCGCGGACTTCCGTACGATCGCGCGCTGGGTCGAGCCGCGCTCGACCGTGCTCGACCTCGGCTGCGGCGACGGCTCGCTGCTCGCGCTGCTGATGGAGGAGCTGGATGTCACCGGCTACGGGATCGAACTGAACGACGCGGGCGTGCTCGCGAGCGCGAAGAACGGCATCAACGTGATCCAGCAGAACCTCGAGGATGGCCTGCGCCTGTTCGAGGACCACAGCTTCGACATCGCGATCCTGTCGCAAACGCTGCAAACGATCCACCAGACGGCCGCGATCCTGCGCGAAACGGCGCGCGTCGGCCGCGAGTGCATCGTGTCGTTCCCGAACTTCGGCTACTGGCCGCACCGGCTGTCGGTGCTGAACGGCCGGATGCCGGTGTCGAAGTCGCTGCCTTACCAGTGGCACAACACGCCGAACGTCCGGGTGCTGACGATCGAGGATTTCGAGGCACTGGCGCCCGAAGTAGGCGTCACGATTCTCGACCGCGTCGTGCTGCACGAAGGCCAGCCGATTCGATGGGGAGCGAACTGGCGTGGTAGTCTTGCTGTCTATCGCGTCAAGCGCAGCTGAGCCGGGGAGCCGTTGACGGAAGATCCGGCCCGCCCGCGCGCGCCGCCGCCCCTGCAGCGCCGTGCGCGCCGCCTGCGCTGCCGCCGCCATCAGTCAACGCTACCCAGTTCCAGTCCATGTCGAAAACGCCACACGAGGCGCCCGCACTCAACGCTCACGAGGATCACCCCGGCTGGCGCGCCTATCTGAACACGCACATGCTGATCTGCGTGTTCCTGGGCTTCACGTCGGGGCTGCCGCTCTTCACGCTCGTCTACCTCGTGCAGGCATGGCTGCGCTCCGAGGGCGTGAACCTGAAGGAAATCGGCCTGTTCGCGCTGATCCAGTTCCCGTATACGTGGAAGTTCCTGTGGGCGCCGCTGATGGACCGCTACATCCCGCGCCTGCCCGGCTGGCGGCCGGGCCGCCGGCGCGGCTGGCTGCTGCTCACGCAGTTGCTGGTCGCCGGCGCGATCGCCGCGCTCGGCTTCGTGTCGCCGCGCGACTCGATCTGGACGGTCGCCGCGCTCACGACGCTCGTCGCGTTCTTCGGCGCGAGCGCCGACATCGTGATAGACGCATACCGCCGCGAGCTGCTGCGCGACACCGAGCAGGGCCTCGGCAACGCGGTGCACGTGAACGCGTACAAGCTCGCCGCGTTGATCCCCGGTTCGCTCGCGCTGATCCTGTCGGATCACCTGCCGTGGAACGCCGTGTTCGCGATCACCGGCGCGTTCATGCTGCCGGGCATCCTGATGACGCTCGTCGTGCGCGAGCCGGAAGTGGTCGGTGCGCCGCCGCGCAACCTGCGCGACGCGATCGTGCTGCCGTTCCGCGAATTCATCCAGCGCGACGGTTGGGCCGGCGCGCTGCTCGTCATCGCGTTCATCTTCCTGTTCAAGATCGGCGACACGATGGCCACCACGCTGTCGACGTCGTTCTTCCTCGACATCGGCTTCTCGCGCACCGAGATCGGCATCGTCGCGAAAACCACCGCGCTCGTCGCGAGCGTCGCCGGCGGCATCATCGGCGGCATCTGGCTCGTGAAGATCGGCATCGGCCGCGGCCTGTGGATCTTCGGCGCGCTGCAGATGGTGTCGACGCTCGGCTTCGCGTGGCTCGCGCAGCTCGGCCCCGGCTCGCCGGTGCTCGCGATGCTTTACGACTTCACGGTCGCGGCCAGCCACGCGCTCGCGTCGTTCATGTCGGTGTTCGGTATCGAGATCACGCCCACGCTGAGCCCGATGACGGTCGCGCTCGCGATCGTCTACGGCTTCGAAACTTTCACGACCGGCCTGACGATGGCCGCGTTCGTCGCGTATATCGCGAGCACGACCGACCCGCGCTATACGGCCACGCAGTTCGCGCTGTTCACGAGCCTCGCGTCGGTGCCGCGCACGCTCGCGTCGGCCGCGAGCGGCTTCGTCGTCGCGAAGATCGGCTGGTACGACTATTTCATCGTATGTACCGTGCTCGCGATTCCGGGCATGCTGCTGCTGTTCAGGATCGCGCCGTGGAACGGCGCCACGCGCAACGGCGAGGCGAGCCGTGCGCGGTAACCGCCCGCATCGTCTCGCACACGCGGCGGCGGCGTTGGGCGTCGGCGCCGCGGTGCTCGCCGCGACGAGCACGTACGCGGCCGACACCGGCGCGACCGCGGCAGGCTCCAACCCGGCCGCCGCGCAGGCCGCGCCGCCCGCCGCTGCAACCTCTGCCGCGCCCGTCCCGCCGTCCGCCGCCGAAGGCGCGCAGCCGACCGGCGCCGCGGTGCCGGCGAAGGCCTATACGCCGACGCCGCAGCAGGTGCGCTACGGCAACGCGATCGCGTTCCGCACGCTGATCCCGTCGCCGCTGCTCGAACAACTGACCGCGAACGAATACGCGCAGATCGTGCAGACGGCCGCCGACAGCAACCGCCTGCTGAGCGCGAACCAGCCGCGCGTGAAGCGCCTGCGCGCGATCGTCGCGAAGCTCGCGCCGTATTCGGTGAAATGGAACGACCGCGTGAAAAGCTGGGCGTGGGACGTGAACGCGATCCGCTCGCGCGACATCCGCCTGACCTGCCTGCCCGGCGGCAAGGTGCTCGTGTACGGCGGCATGCTCGACCGCGTACGCCTGAACGACGACGAGTTCGGCGTGCTGCTCGCGCACGGCATCGCGCATGCGCTGCGCGAACACGCGCGCAGCAACTTCAGCACGGCCTCGCAAACGTCGCTGCGCGCGGCCGCGCTGCCGCCGCTGTTCGGCGTCGGCGATCCGCTGCCGCAGGCGCTGAACCTCGGCGAGCGCCTGCAGTCGCTCCACTACGATCCGACCGACGAGACCGAAGCCGACGTGATCGGCGGCGACATCGCCGCCCGCGCGGGCTTCGACCCGCGCGCGGCGATCACGCTGTGGGACAAACTCGCGGCCGCGACGCGCGCGAACAAGGCGTCGGGCTTCATCTACACGCATCCGTACAGCACCGCGCGCCGCCAGGATCTGCTGAACCGGCTGCCGGACCTGATGCCGCTGTACGCGAAGGCAACGGGCAAGCGCGTCGAATCGCTGCCGGACTACGCGGGCATCAGCGCGCAGCGGCGCAAGATCGTGCGGCGCTGAGCCGCCGCGCAACGCCGGACGCTACGCGTGCGCGTCGGCCATCGCCGGGCGCAGCCCGCTGTCACGCATCGAGCGCACTTCATCGGCGGGGCTGCGGCCGAACAGCCGTTTGAACTCGCGGCTGAACTGCGACGCGCTCGCATAGCCGACCCGCGCGGCCGCCGCGCCGGCCCCCAGCCCGTCGCGCACCATCATCAGCCGCGCCTGGTGCAGCCGCGCGGCCTTCACGTACTGCATCGGCGACGTCGCCGTCACGTGCTTGAACTGCGCGTGGAACACCGCGAGGCTCATCCCGGCTTCGCGGGCGAGCGTCTCGACGTCGAGATCGGCCTTCAGCTCCGCATGGATGCGCCGCAACGCCTTCGCGATGCGGCCGAAATGATGCTGCTGCACGAGCGCCGCGCGCATCGCGTCGCCCTGCTCGCCGGTCAGCACGCGATACGCGATCTCGCGCATGATCGCCGGCCCCAGCACGCGCGTGTCGTACGGCGACGCGAGCGCTTCGAGCAGCCGCACGACCGCATCGGCCAGCGGCGCATCGAGCGGCGTCGAATAGACGCCGAGCGGCTCGCTGACCGCCGCGCCGAGCGTCTCGTCGAGCAGGATCGCGAGCTCGGCGATCACCGCGAGATCGACGCGGATCGAGATCGCGAGAAACGGCTCCTCCATGCTCGCGAACGTCTCGCATTCGAACGGCAGCGGCACCGAGAGCACCAGATACTGTTGCGCGTCGTAGACGAACGAACGGTCGCCGAGATAGCCGAGCTTGCGCCCCTGGCACACGACGATGATGCTCGGCTCGTACAGCACGGGCATGCGCGGCGCGGGACGGCTGACGCGAAAAAAGCGCACGCCGTCGAGCGCCGCGAGCGTGTCGCCCTCGTTCGGCGCGAGGCGCGTGTGCAGCTCGATCATGCGCCGCCGCACGTGGTCGCCCGAGTCGGCAAAAAGGGGCTGGAAGCTCATCTGCGTGGTCCTGTCCGGCAAGAGAATCTGGCTGGCAATTTAGCACCTTGAACGTGTTTTGACGGGCGTTCGCGCGCAATTCGAGAGGAATAGGCAAACCTTCAAGACCTTCATGTATTTCGCGGCGGCGCCGCGCTCCTTACGATGAGGTCCTGTCTCGCCGCATCGCCACATGGTGCGGCGGCAGTCCGTTTCACCGGACGTTTTCCGGACAAGGAGCCCATTGCATGAGCACAACCTATGCCTACGCGGCGACCGATTCGCAGTCGCCGCTCGCCCCGTTCGAATTCCAGCGTCGCGCGCTGCGCGACCTCGACGTCCAGATCGACGTCCTCTACTGCGGCGTCTGCCACTCGGATCTTCACCAGGCGCGCAACGAATGGCGCAACACGGTCTACCCGGTCGTGCCGGGCCATGAAATCGTCGGCCGCGTGACCGCGACCGGCCCGCAGGTGTCGCGCTTCAAGGTCGGCGAGCTGGTCGGCGTCGGCTGCCTCGTCGATTCGTGCCGCACCTGCGCGAGCTGCGCCGAGGGCCTGGAGCAATACTGCGAGAACGGCTTCGTCGGCACCTACAACGGCCAGGATCGCGTGACGGGCGACATCACGTACGGCGGCTATTCGACGCAGCTCGTCGTCGACGAGGCGTTCGTGCTGCGCGTGCCGGACACGCTCGACCCGGCCGGCGCCGCGCCGCTCCTGTGCGCGGGGATCACGACCTACTCGCCGCTGCGGCAGTGGAACGTCGGCCCCGGCAAGAAGGTCGGCATCGTCGGGCTCGGCGGCCTCGGCCACATGGGCGTGAAGCTGGCGCACGCGATGGGCGCGCACGTCGTGCTGTTCACGACGTCGCCGTCGAAGATCGAGGACGGCAAGCGGCTCGGCGCGCATGAAGTCGTGATCTCGAAGGACGAAGCGCAGATGAACGCGCACCTGAACAGCTTCGACTTCATCCTGAACACGGTCGCCGCGCAGCACGACCTGAACCCGTTCCTGAACCTGCTGAAGCGCGACGGCACGATGACGCTCGTCGGCGCGCCGGAGCACGACCACCCGTCGCCGCAGGTGTTCAACCTGATCTTCAAGCGCCGCCGCCTCGCGGGCTCGCTGATCGGCGGGATCGCGGAAACGCAGGAAATGCTCGATTTCTGCGCGGAGCACGGGATCACGTCCGATATCGAAACGATTCCGATGCAGCAGATCAACGCCGCTTACGAACGGATGCTGAAGAGCGACGTGAAATACCGGTTCGTGGTGGATATGGCGTCGCTGAAGCAGTAAGCGCGGCATCAAACGAAACGGGCCGCATGTTGGACATGCGGCCCGTTTTGCGTCATCGCGCTATCCGGCCACGCGCGAGGCGTAGCCTGACGAATCACTTCGCGTAGTCGTAATCGATCGTCAGCGGTGCGTGATCGCTGAACTTGATGTCCTTGAAGATCGACGTGCTTTTCGCGGTGCCGGCCACGCCCGGGGTCGCGATCTGGTAATCGATCCGCCACCCGACGTTCTTCGCGTACGCCTGGCCGCGGTTGCTCCACCACGTGTACTGCTCGGGGCGCTGATCGAGCGTGCGGAACACGTCGACGTAGCCGACGTCGTCGAACAGCTTCGTGAGCCATTCGCGCTCTTCCGGCAGGCAGCCCGAGTTCTTCTGGTTGCTCTTCCAGTTCTTGATGTCGATTTCCTTGTGGACGATGTTCACGTCGCCGCACAGGATCACCTCGCGCTTCTTCTTCAGCGCGGCGAGGTGCGGCATGAATTCGGCCATGAAGCGGTACTTCGCCTGCTGGCGTTCTTCGCCGCTGGAACCGGACGGCACGTACACCGACACGACCGACAGCTTGCCGTAGCGCGCCTCGACGTAGCGTCCTTCGGGATCGAATTCGCTGCTGCCGAAGCCGATGATCACGTCGTCGGGTTCGCGGCGGCTGTACACGCCCGCGCCGCTGTAACCCTTCTTCTCGGCGTGGTGGAAATAGCTCTTGAAGCCGTGCGGCTCGACGAATTCGGCCGGCAGGTCGTCGGCCGACACCTTGATTTCCTGCACGCACACGCAATCGGCGTTCTGTTCGCCGAGCCAGTCGAAGAAGCCCTTCTTCGCGGCGGAGCGGATGCCGTTCAGGTTGGCGGTAATCACTCGCATCATGTCGGGTTCCGTTCAGTTCGATGTTTTTACAGGGTCGCAGCTTAACGGATCTTCACGCCTTCGAGCTCGGGCTTCGGCGGCGGGAATTCCAGCTTCATGTCGGTCATCGTGCGCAGCAGCAGCTCGGCGATCATCACGTTGCGATGCGTCTTCGAATTCGCGGGGATCACGTACCACGGCGCATGCTCGGCCGACGTCGCGGCGAGCGCGTCGCGGTATGCGGACTGGTAGGCGTCCCAGTGCTTGCGCGCGTCGAGATCGGAGATGTCGAATTTCCAGTGCTTGGTCGGGTCGTCGATGCGCGCCTGCAGCCGCGCGCGCTGCTCGTCCTTCGAGATGTGCAGGAAGCACTTGACAATGGTCGTGCCGTTCTCGAACAGCATCGTCTCGAAATCGCGGATCTGCCGGTAGCGGCGCTCGCATTCCTTGTCGTCGATCGCGCCGAGCACGCGCGGCACGAGGACGTCTTCGTAGTGGCTGCGGTTGAAGATCGCGAGTTCGCCGGCCGCCGGCACCTGCGCATGCACGCGCCACAGGAAGTCGTGCGCGGCCTCGATCGGCGTCGGCGCCTTGAACGGCACGATGCGCAGGCCGAGCGGATCGACCTCGCGAAACACCGCGCGCACGGTGCCGTCCTTGCCGCTGGTGTCCATCCCCTGCAGCACGAGCAGCACGCGCTTCTTCTGCTGCGTGTGCAGGCGCTCCTGCTGGACGTCGAGCTCGGTCGACACGGCCGACAGCCGTTCGCGGTCGGCTTCCTTCGAGCCGGACGAAAACGGCTTCGCGGCCGGGTCGAACGCGTCGAGCTTGAATGCGGCGGTTTCCTTCTCGCGCGTGCTGTAGGGCACGCGGAAATCGTCGAGCGACGGTTGTTTCGCCATTCGTTCCTCCGTTGGACGGTGCGATGCATACGATAACGCATCCACCAAACGCGACGGGCCGCCCCGAACTGGTTCGGAGCGGCCCGTCGTCAAGCGCGGTTCAGGCGCGCGCGCATGCTCAGCCGAGCTTCTTCTTCAGCAGCTCGTTGACCTGCTGCGGATTGGCCTTGCCCTTGGTCGCCTTCATCGCCTGGCCGATCAGCGCGTTGAACGCCTTTTCCTTGCCCGCGCGGAATTCCTCGACCGATTTCGCGTTCGCCGCGAGCACTTCGTCGATGATCGCTTCCAGCGCGCCGGTGTCGGAGATCTGCTTCAGGCCCTTCGCGTCGATGATGCGGTCGGCCGCGCCTTCGTCGGTCGCCTTCTCGTCCCAGATCGTCGCGAAGATTTCCTTCGCGATCTTGTTCGAGATCGTGCCGTCGGCGATGCGCTGCAGCAACAGCGCGAGCTGCGCGGCCGACACCGGAATCGCGTCGATCTCGATGCCGTCGCGGTTCAGTTGCGACGACACGTCGCCCATCAGCCAGTTCGCGACGAGCTTCGCGTTCGCCGCGCCGGCCTTCGCGACCACCGACTCGAAGTACGCGGCCATCGCCTTGCTCGACGTCAGCACGCCCGCGTCGTACGCGGACACGCCGTACTCGTCGACGAAGCGCTGCTGCATCGCGGCCGGCAGCTCGGGCATGCCCGACTGCACGCGCTCGATCCAGTCCTGGCCGATCACGAGCGGCATCAGGTCGGGATCGGGGAAGTAGCGGTAATCGTGCGCGTCTTCCTTGCTGCGCATCGAGCGCGTCTCGCGCTTGTCCGGGTCGTACAGGCGCGTTTCCTGCACGACCTCGCCGCCGTCCTCGATCAGCTCGATCTGACGACGCACTTCGTAGTTGATCGCTTCCTCGAGAAACCGGAACGAGTTCAGGTTCTTGATTTCCGCGCGCGTGCCGAACTTCTCCTGGCCGACCGGTCGCACCGACACGTTCGCGTCGCAGCGGAACGAGCCTTCCTGCATGTTGCCGTCGCAGATGCCGAGCCACACGACGAGCGCGTGCAGCGCCTTCGCATAGGCCACGGCCTCGGCCGCGCTGCGCATTTCCGGCTCGGTGACGATTTCGAGCAGCGGCGTGCCCGCGCGGTTCAGGTCGATCCCGGTCATCCCGGCGAAGTCTTCATGCAGCGACTTGCCCGCGTCTTCCTCGAGGTGCGCGCGGGTCAGGTTGACGGTCTTCTCGTACGCGGCCTTGCCGGCCTTCTCGTTGGCCGGCACCTGGATCGTGATCTGGCCGCCCTGCACGACCGGAATCTCGTACTGGCTGATCTGATAGCCCTTCGGCAGATCGGGGTAGAAATAATTCTTGCGCGCGAAGATGCTGCGCGGCGCGATGGTCGAGCCGATCGCGAGGCCGAAGCGGATCGCCCGCTCGACCGCGCCGCGGTTCAGCACCGGCAGCACGCCCGGCAGCGCCAGGTCGACCGGGCACGCCTGTGTGTTCGGCTCCGCGCCGAACTGCGTCGATGCGCCCGAGAAAATCTTCGAGACGGTCGACAGTTGCGCGTGCGTCTCGAGACCGATGACGACTTCCCATTGAGTCATGCTTATACCCCCGCCGGAACTTGCTTGTGCCAGTCGGTCGCACGCTGGAACGCGTCGGCGACCTGCAGCATCCGGGCTTCGTTGAAATAGTTGCCGATGATCTGCAGGCCGACCGGGCGCTTCGCGTTCGCGCCCGCGCCGAAGCCGCACGGCACGCTCATGCCGGGCAGGCCCGCGAGGCTCACCGACAGCGTGTAGATATCCGCGAGATACATCTGCACCGGATCGTCGCCCTTCGCGCCGAGATCCCATGCGACCGTCGGCGACGCCGGGCCCATGATCACGTCGCAGGACTTGAACGCTTCCTGGAAATCGTTCGCGATGATGCGGCGGATCTTCTGCGCCTGCAGGTAGTACGCGTCGTAGTAGCCGTGCGACAGCACGTAGGTGCCGACGAGAATCCGGCGCTTCACTTCAGGCCCGAAGCCTTCGGCGCGCGACTTCTTGTACATGTCGAGCAGGTCGCCGTACTGCGCGGCGCGGTGGCCGAAGCGCACGCCGTCGAAACGCGACAGGTTCGACGACGCTTCCGCCGGCGCGATCACGTAGTACACGGGGATCGACAGCTCCGTCTTCGGCAGCGACACCGGCACGAGCGTCGCGCCGAGCGCTTCGTATTGCTTGAGCGCCGCGTCGATCGACGCGCGCACGTCGTCGGCGAGGCCCGCGCCGAAATACTCGTTCGGCAAGCCGATGCGCAGGCCGGCGAGCGGCTTGCCCGCATCGTTGCCGGCCGCCCACGGCTGGCCGAGGTGGCGCGTGAAGTCTTCATCGTCGCGCTCCAGGCTCGTCGAATCGCGCTCGTCGAAGCCGGCCATCGCGTTCAGCAGCAGCGCGCAGTCGGACGCGCTCTGCGCCATCGGGCCGCCCTGGTCGAGCGACGACGCGAACGCGATCATCCCGTAGCGCGACACGCGGCCGTAGGTCGGCTTGATGCCCGTCACGCCCGCGAACGACGCGGGCTGGCGGATCGAGCCGCCGGTGTCGGTGCCGGTCGCGGCCGGCGCGAGGCGCGCGGCGACGGCCGCCGAGCTGCCGCCCGAGCTGCCGCCCGGCACCGCGTTCGTGTCCCACGGGTTCTTCACCGCGCCGAACGCCGAATTCTCGTTGGACGAGCCCATCGCGAACTCGTCCATGTTGGTCTTGCCGAGCGTGACCATGCCGGCCGCCTGCAGGCGGGCGACGACGGTCGCGTCGAACGGGCTCTCGTAGTTCGCGAGCATCTTCGAGCCGGCGGTCGAGCGCCAGCCGCGCGTGACGAAGACGTCCTTGTGCGCGATCGGCAGGCCGGTCAGCGCGCCGCCCGCGCCGCGCGCGAGTTCGGCGTCGGCGGCTTTCGCCTGCGCGAGGGTGAGATCGGCGTCGACTTGAACGAACGCGTTCAGGTCGCGCGCGGCGTCGATCCGTTTCAGGTAGTGCCGCGCGAGCTCGACGGCCGAGCATTCCTTGGCGGCGAGCGCGGCGCGTAGTTCGGTCAGGCTTTTTGCGTGCATTGAGTGGTTTTCCTGGGAATTCTGGGTGGCGCGCGGCGCTGGACGGCCGGCGCGCTTGTCATCGAATGCTTACTCGATCACCTTCGGCACGAGATAGAGGCCGTCCTGGACGGCCGGCGCCGGACGCTGGTTGTCGTCGCGATCGACGACTTCCGTCACGGCGTCGTCGCGCAGGCGCTGCGCGACTTCCTGGATCTGTTCGATCGGGTGGGCGAGCGGCGCGATGCCGGCGGTGTCGACCGCCTGCATCTGTTCGACGAGGCCGAAGAATTCGTTGAGCTGGCCGAGCATGTGCTCGGCGTCGGCGTCGGCCATTTCGAGTCGCGCCAGGTGCGCGATGCGTTTCACATCGGTCAGGGTCAGGGCCATGCGATCACCGGAAAAACAAGGCTGCGCAGTGCATCGACGGCAGCACTGCGGCGGGGGTTGGAGGGTGCGATCCCACCCTCAAAAATCGGGGCCGAAGCGGCAAAAATACCGCCCGTTTCGATTCAAATACCGTGAAATTATAAGGTATCATTACGCGTTCGACCCAAACCCGGCTGCCTTTTCCCGCACCGTTTCGCCTTGTTTCGGCAAGCCGTGCGTGCTTCGTGCGATCCCCGGTAGACATCACTCGCAGCTTCGTGCGCCGCGGCGGCCGCTTCCGCCACGCTTCCCGAGGCTGTTATTTTTTCCGCTGCCGCCCTCAGCGCTCGCTATGCAGGGCCGGCCCAGAGCGAAACAGGATTCTGAATGTTCGGTTTTTTGCGCAGCTACTTCTCCAACGATCTCGCGATCGACCTCGGCACCGCAAACACCCTGATCTACATGCGCGGCAAGGGCATCGTCCTCGATGAGCCGTCCGTCGTGTCGATCCGCCAGGAAGGCGGCCCCAACGGCAAGAAGACGATCCAGGCGGTCGGCAAGGAAGCCAAGCAGATGCTCGGCAAGGTGCCGGGCAACATCGAGGCGATCCGCCCGATGAAGGACGGCGTGATCGCCGACTTCACCGTCACCGAGCAGATGATCAAGCAGTTCATCAAGACGGCCCACGAGTCGCGCATGTTCTCGCCGTCGCCGCGCATCATCATCTGCGTGCCGTGCGGCTCGACCCAGGTCGAGCGCCGCGCGATCAAGGAAGCGGCGCACGGCGCCGGCGCGTCGCAGGTCTACCTGATCGAGGAGCCGATGGCGGCCGCGATCGGCGCGGGCCTGCCGGTGTCGGAAGCCACCGGCTCGATGGTCGTCGACATCGGCGGCGGCACGACCGAAGTCGGCGTGATCTCGCTCGGCGGCATCGTCTACAAGGGCTCGGTGCGCGTCGGCGGCGACAAGTTCGACGAGGCGATCGTCAACTACATCCGCCGCAACTACGGGATGCTGATCGGCGAGCAGACCGCCGAGGCGATCAAGAAGGAAATCGGCTCCGCGTTCCCGGGCTCCGAAGTCAAGGAAATGGAAGTGAAGGGCCGCAACCTGTCGGAAGGCATCCCGCGCAGCTTCACGATCTCCAGCAACGAAATCCTCGAAGCGCTGACCGATCCGCTGAACCAGATCGTGTCGTCGGTGAAGATCGCGCTCGAACAGACGCCGCCGGAACTCGGCGCCGACATCGCCGAACGCGGGATGATGCTGACGGGCGGCGGCGCGCTGCTGCGCGATCTCGATCGCCTGCTCGCGGAAGAAACCGGCCTGCCGGTGCTCGTCGCCGAAGATCCGCTCACCTGCGTCGTACGCGGGTCGGGCATGGCGCTCGAGCGCATGGACAAGCTGGGCAGCATCTTCTCGTACGAGTGATCGCGAGTGATCGCCTAAGCAGTCCCGTTTGATATGACGCACCCGCGGCGTGGCCGGATCGCTCGTTCAGAACGAACCGCCGCGCCGTTTGCGCGTCTGAGCATTATTTAACCGATCACACGCGCCCGGCGCCGACCATGGAATACAGTCCGCCGCCCCTCTTCAAGCAAGGTCCGCCCGCGCTCGCGCGGCTCATCTTCTTCGTCGCCCTCGCCATCGCGCTCCTCGTGTCGGACGCGCGCTTCAGCACGCTCGAAATCGTGCGCGGCGTGCTCGGCACCGTGCTTTATCCGCTGCAACGCGCGGCGCTCGTGCCGCGCGACCTGTTCATGGGCGCGGCCGACATCGCCGTCACCGGCGCATCGCTGCGCCACGAGAACGACGACCTCCGCAAACGCAACCTGCAGCTGTCCACGCAGGCCAACCAGGCCGCGGTGCTTGCGCAGGAGAACATCCATCTGCGCGCGGTGCTCGAGCTGCGCCAGCACATCGCGACGCAATCGACGCCGGTCGAGATCCAGTACGACACGAGCGATCCGTTCACGCAGAAGATCGTGATCGGGCAAGGCTCGCAGCAAGGCATCCAGGACGGCTCGCCCGTCGTCAGCGAGGACGGCGTGATCGGTCAGGTCACGCGCGTGTTCCCGCTGCAATCCGAAGTCACGCTGGTCACCGACCGCGATCTCGCGATTCCCGTGCAGGTGCTGCGCACCGGCCTGCGCAGCGTGATCTACGGCACGCCGAAGGGCGATTCGCTCGACCTGCGTTTCGTGCCGACGAGCGCGGATCTCGTCGCCGGCGACGAACTCGTCACGAGCGGCCTCGACGGCGTCTATCCGCCCGGCCTGCCGGTCGCGAAGGTCGTGCGCGTCGACAAGCTCGCCGACACCGCGTTCGCCCGCGTGACCTGCGCACCGGTCGCGGCCGTGCGCGGCGCGCGCCAGATGCTCGTGCTGCATTACCGCAACGACATCCCGCCGCGCCCGGCCGAGCCCGATCCGGCGGCCGAGAAGATCGCGAAGGGCAAGAAGGGCGCGAAAGCCGCCGCGAAGGGCGAGAAAGCGGAGAAAACCGACAAGGCCGACGCGAACGCGAAGCCGGCCGCCGCGGCCCAGCCCGGCGCGCAACCGGCGCCGGCGGCCCCCGCCGCGCCGGCCAAGCCCGCCGCCGCGCCCGCGAGGCCTGCCGCCGGGCAATCAGGAGCCCAGCGATGAACCGCCCGCAATACATCCTGCAGCCGGTCAATCCGTACTTCATCGTCTTCAGCCTCGCCGCCGCGTTCCTGCTGAACCTGATGCCGTGGGGGCGCCTCCCCGGCGTGCCCGATTTCGTCGCGCTCGTGCTGCTGTTCTGGAACATCCATCAGCCGCGCAAGGTCGGGATGGGTGTCGCGTTCGCGCTCGGCATCCTGATGGACGTGCATGACGCGGGGCTGCTCGGCGAGCACGCGCTCGCCTATACGCTGCTGTCGTACGGCGCGATCACGATCCACCGCCGCGTGCTGTGGATGCCGATCGGCGTGCAGGTGCTGTACGTCACGCCGCTGCTCGTCGCCGCGCAGCTCGTACCGTTCGTGATTCGCCTGCTGATGGGCGCCGCGTTCCCCGGCTGGCGCTATCTGGTCGACGGTTTCGTCGAAGCCGCGCTGTGGCCGATCGCGAGCCACCTGCTGCTGATGCCGCAACGCCGCCCGGTCGACCCGGACGATACGCGCCCGATCTGAGCCGGACCGACCTTGAACACCCGCCGCCCCCACGCCCGCCGCGCGCCGCGCTCCGGGGCGGCACCTCGCCCGCGCCCGCGCGCGGGCCAGATTGCCCTTAAATGACCGAATTCAACGACACCCAACAGCAGCTCTCGAGGTTCCGCCTGCGCGTCGCGGCGGCGGGCGTGTTCGTGTTCGTCTGCTTCGGGCTGCTCGCGAGCCGCTTCTTCTACCTGCAATTGATGCAGCACGGCAAATACGCGCTGCAGGCCGAGGAAAACCGCATCTCCGTCGCGCCGATCGTGCCGAACCGCGGGATCATCACCGACCGCAACGGCGTGATCCTCGCGAAGAACTACTCGGCGTACACGCTCGAGATCACGCCGTCGAAGCTCGACGACACGCTCGACAACACGATCGACAAGCTGTCCGAGATCATCCCGATCGACGCACGCGACCGCCGCCGCTTCAAGAAGCTGCAGGAAGATTCGAAGAACTTCGAGAGCCTGCCGATTCGCACGCGGCTCACCGACGCCGAAGTCGCGCGCTTCACCGCGCAGCGTTTCCGCTTCCCCGGCGTCGAGGTGCGCGCGCGGCTGTTCCGTCAGTACCCGCTCGGCATGACGGCCGCGCACGTGATCGGCTATATCGGCCGGATCTCGAAGCGCGATCAGGATCGCATCGACGCGATGAGCGACGACAACGACAGCGACCAGGAGCACTACGATCCGCGCCGCGACGCGAACAACTACAAGGGCACCGACTACATCGGCAAGATCGGCGTCGAGCAGAGCTACGAGACCGAGCTGCACGGGCTGACGGGCTTCGAGGAAGTCGAGGTGACGGCCGGCGGCCGGCCGGTGCGCACGCTGTCGCGCACGCAGGCGACGCCCGGCAACAACCTCGTGCTGTCGCTCGACATCGGGCTGCAGCAGGTCGCCGAGCAGGCGTTCGCCGGCAAGCGCGGCGCGCTCGTCGCGATCGAGCCGAAGACGGGCGACGTGCTCGCGTTCGTGTCGTCGCCGAGCTTCGACCCGAACTCGTTCGTCGACGGCATCGACCAGCAGACCTGGGACGAGCTGAACAACTCGCCCGACAAGCCGCTCCTGAATCGCCCGCTGCACGGCACCTACCCGCCCGGCTCGACGTACAAGCCGTTCATGGCGCTCGCGGGCCTGACGCTCGGCAAGCGCACGCCGGGCTGGGGCTTCCAGGATCCCGGTTACTTCACGTTCGGCGGCCACACGTTCCGCAACGACGTGCGCTCGGGCCAGGGCTGGGTCGACATGAACAAGGCGATCATGGTGTCGAACGACACCTACTTCTACATGCTCGCGCGCGACCTCGGCGTGAACGCGATCGCCAACTTCATGAAGCCGTTCGGCTTCGGCCAGATCACCGGGATCGACATCCAGGGCGAGGCGCGCGGGATCCTGCCGTCGACCGACTGGAAGAAGAAGGCGTTCAAGAAGGCCGCGCAGCAGAAATGGTTCGACGGCGAGACGATCAGCCTCGGAATCGGCCAGGGCTACAACTCGTTCACGATCCTGCAGCTCGCGCACGCCACGGCGACGCTCGCGAACAACGGCGTCGTGATGAAGCCGCACCTCGTGAAGGAAGTCGAGGATCCGATCACGCGCGCGCGCCACCTGACCGTGCCGAAGGAAAGCGACGTGATCCCGCTCAAGCAGGCCGACATCGACGTCGTGAAGCGCGGGATGGAGAACGTGATCGAGAACCCGTCCGGTACCGCGTACAAGGTGTTCCGCGGCGCACCGTACCTCGCGGCCGGCAAGACCGGTACCGCGCAGGTGTTCTCGCTGCAGGGCTCGAACTACAAGGGCCACCTGCTCGCCGAGCACCTGCGCGACCACGCGCTGTTCATCGCGTACGCGCCGGTCGACCATCCGCAGATCGCCATCGCGCTGGTCGTCGAGAACGGCGGCTGGGGCGCGCAGGCCGCCGGCCCGATCGCACGCCGCGTGCTCGACTATTACCTGGTCGAGCGCCAGAACCCGAAGAACGAGGCCGCGGCCGTGGCCGCCGCGGCGTCGGCCACCGAGCCGGTGAGCACGCCGGTGGTCGGCGACACGTCGAAGCCGGCCACGATCGCGGCCGGCTTCACCGCGCTGCCGCAGCCGGTCGTGCCGTCGGCGGCCAGCGCGGCCGACGCGGCATCGGCCGCGTCCGGCGCCTCGGGGGCGGCGAGCGCCAGTGCCGCCGCGCCGACCGACGCGAGCGCCGCAGCGCCGACGGCCGCGAGCCTGCCGCCGATCCGGCGCCCGCACCGGCCGCGCCGGCCCGCCAGCGACGCGCAGCCGGTCGTCGGCACGCCGCGGGACGACAACCACCGTGCGACGGCCCCCGCGAAAGCGGCGGACGCCGGCACCGCTCATTAACGGAGAAAGGCATGCAATTCGACAAGCGCGCCTGGCTCGACAAGATCAAGCAGATGTTCGCGGGCTTCGACCGCCCGCTCGCCCTCATCGTGTTCCTGCTGCTGTGCGTCGGCATCGTCACGCTGTACAGCGCGTCGATCGACATGCCGGGCCGCGTCGAGGACCAGTTGCGCAACATCCTGCTGACGTTCGTGCTGATGTGGGTGATCGCCAACATCCCGCCGACCACGCTGATGCGCTTCGCGGTCCCGCTCTACACGTTCGGGGTCGCGCTGCTGATTGCCGTCGCGCTGTTCGGGATGACCAAGAAGGGCGCGAAGCGCTGGCTGAACGTCGGCGTCGTGATCCAGCCGTCGGAAATCCTCAAGATCGCGACGCCGCTGATGCTCGCGTGGTACTACCAGCGCCGCGAAGGCGGGCTGCGCTGGTACGACTTCGTCGCCGCGTTCGGGATCCTGATGGTGCCGGTCGGGCTGATCGCGAAGCAGCCCGACCTCGGCACAGGCCTGCTCGTGTTCGCGGCCGGCTTCTTCGTGATCTACCTCGCCGGCCTGTCGTTCAAGCTGATCGTGCCCGTGCTCGTCGCGGGCGTGATCGCGGTCGGCTCGATCGCCGTGTTCGAGGAACGCATCTGCCAGCCCGACGTGCAGTGGCCGCTGATGCACGACTACCAGAAGCACCGCGTATGCACGCTGCTCGACCCGACGTCCGACCCGCTCGGCAAGGGCTTCCACACGATCCAGGCCGTGATCGCGATCGGCTCGGGCGGCGTGCTCGGCAAGGGCTATCTGAAAGGCACGCAGGCGCACCTCGAATTCATTCCGGAAAAACACACCGACTTCATCTTCGCGGTGTTCTCGGAGGAATGGGGGCTCGCCGGCGGGCTCGTGCTGCTGACGCTGTACATGGCGTTGATCGCGCGCGGCCTCTACATCGCCGCGCAAGGCGCGACGCAGTTCGGCCGGCTGCTCGCGGGCTCGCTCACGCTCGCGTTCTTCGTCTACGCGTTCGTCAACATCGGGATGGTGAGCGGCGTGCTGCCGGTCGTCGGCGTGCCGCTGCCGTTCATGAGCTACGGCGGCACCGCGCTCACGACGCTCGGCATCGCGATCGGGATGATCATGAGCGTCGGGCGGCAGCGGCGGCTGATGAAGAGCTGACCGCGCGATCTGCACCGCGACGCACGAAAACGGCGCCCCGGCGCCGTTTTTCATTGGGCGAGGGTCGCTTACTGCGGCGGCGCGTGCGGCTTGCCTGGCTCCGCACCGGCGCCCGAGGCCGGCATCGGCGCCTTCAGCCGCGCGCTCAGCTCCTTGAATTTCAGCCCGGCCGTTTCGTCGCCTTGCGCGGCCGCCGCCGCGTAATACGCGCGCGCGATGTTCAGGTTCTGCGCGACGCCGTCGCCGCCGCGCTCGTAGAACGACGCGGTCACGTACTGCGCGGTGGGCTCGCCCGCGTCGGCGGCCTGCTTGTACCATACGAACGCCTGCCGGTTGTCGCGCGGCGTGCCGCGCCCGTCGAGGAACTGGTTCGCGAGCGACAGCGCGGCCTGCACGTGTCCCTGTTTCGCGGCCCGCAGGAACCAGCGATGCGCTTCAGCCGGATTGCGCGCGACGAACTCGCCGTCGTCGAACATCCGGCCGTACACGTACTGCGCGTGCGACATGTTCGCTTCCGCCGCGCGCTTCAGCCAGCGCACCCCTTCGTCGACGTTCGCCGTCACGCCTTCGCCCGTCAGCAGCATCATCGCGTAGTTGAACTGCGCGAGGCGATCGCCGCGCTCGGCCGCATCGTGGAATTGCACGAGCGCCGCGCGATAGTCGCCGGCGTTGTAGTCGGCGACCGCCGATTGCGTCTCGTGCGACGGGTCGGGCTTCACTTGCGGCGCGCCCTGCGCGGCGGCGGCCACACACACGGCCCACAGGCCGACCATCACCGCGATCCGCGCGCGCCTGCGGCACACTGCATCTGCGTCGTTCATGACCGTACCTCCTGCAACGCCTGCCGCGTCGCCCGCAACAGCCAGCTCACGTCGGCCGACACCGTGATCATCCGGTAACCGGCGTCGCGATACTGGCGCGCGGCCGCCGTATCGCCTGCGAAGATGCCGACCGCGACGCCCGCGTGCCTGCCGGCCGCGAGCACGCGCGCCATCGCGGTTTCGACGTCCGGGTGGCGGATATCGCCGAGATGCCCGAGGCTCGCCGCGAGATCGGCCGGGCCGACGAACAGGCAATCGACGCCGGGCGTCGCCGCAATCCGCTCGACCTCGTCGATGCCGCGCGCCGATTCGACCTGCACGATCACCGCGACTTGCGCATTCGCCGTCTGCAGGTAGTCGCGGCGCATGCCGAACGCCGCCGCGCGCACCATGCCCGCCACGCCGCGCAGCCCGTCGGGCGATTCCGGCGACGGGAAGCGCGTGAGCCGCACCGCGTGCGCGGCGTCGTCGGGCGTCTCGATACACGGGAACATCAGCGTGCGCGCGCCGGCGTCGAGCGCGCGCTTCACCAGCCACGGCTCGCGCGCCGGCACGCGCACGACCGGCTCGCTCGGCAGGTGCGCCGCGGCGATCGCGCGCAGTTGCGACGCCACGTCGCGACTGTCGTTCGGCGCATGCTCCATGTCGATGCAGAGCCAGTCGTAACCGGCATGCGCGAGCGCTTCCGCGGCCGAATCGCTGCCGAGCGACAGCCACAGGCCGTACAGCGGCTCGTCACCGTCGCGCAGGCGGTGTTTGAGGGAATTGGTGAAGGTGCTCATCGATACGGCCTCCGGAACGGAACGGCAATCGAACGGGACAAGCAACAGGCGAAGCGAAACGCGCACCGCCACGCAATCGAAGCATGGCGGCGGCGGCAGATCGCGCGCCGGAGAACGTGAGTCGGGCCGGGGCCGCCGATCTGACAGCGCGGGCCGCGCGATGACTCATGCGAGCGTTTTTCGGTGCCGCACGACGATCATAGCGCGGCGGGTGCTCGATGCGGGAACAGACGGGGGAAGCCGTCCCGGCGCGGGACGGAAGGGGCGACCGCCAGGCGCGGCGACGGGCAGTCCGCGCCGGACGGCGGGGCTGCCGGGGTAGGCAGGCTCAGCGGCCGGGCTGGCGCTCGACGTCGGCCCAGCAGTTCGGCGTTTCGTACAGACGCACGCGCTCGAGGCGCAGATTCACGCCGTAATGCGCGTCGTACACGTTCGCGAGGAGGTCGAACGCGATCGCCGCGAGATTCTCGACGGTCGGGATCCGGTCGATCACGACGGTCTTGTGGTCGGCCATCTGCTCGAGGAACGAGCGCACGACCTCGTCGCGCGCATAGACCAGGAACGCGTGGTCCCACTTGCTGACGAGGTGCTCCATCGCGAGCGCCTTCACGTCGGCGAAATCCATCACCATGCCGCGGTCGGGCGCGCCCTCGGTATCGACGAGATCGCCGCGCAGCGTGATTTCGAGCACGTAGCGATGGCCGTGCAGGTTCCTGCACTGGCTGCGGTGATCGGGAATGCGGTGGCCCGCGTCGAATTCGAGTTTTCGGGTAATCAGCACGATGTCAAAAGCCGTGGCTCAGGGAATGTTCAGATATTTGTGGGTCTGCATCGACAGCCGCCACTGCGGATGACGCTTGCACCAGTCGATCGCGAGCTTCGTGTTGAGGTCGCGCGACGGGCCGTCCATCGGCTGCACGAGAAAATACTCGAAATCGAGCTTCGCGTAATCGGCCAGCCGCTGGTTGTCCTGCGGCACGACGACTTTCAGTTCGTTGCCCTTCGTGACGACGAGCGGCGCATCGGCCTTCGGGCTCACGCAGATCCAGTCGATCGTGTCGAGCACCGGCAGCGAACCGTTGGTCTCGATCGCGATCTCGAAGCCGGCCGCATGCAGCGCGTCGACGAGCGGCTGATCGAGCTGCAGCATCGGCTCGCCGCCCGTGCAGACGACGAAGCGGTGCGCTTCGCCGTCCGGCCACAGGCCGGCGATCGTCGCGACGAGCGCGGCGGCGTCCTTGAACTTGCCGCCGTTCTCGCCGTCGGTACCGACGAAATCCGTATCGCAGAAGCGGCACACGGCCTCCGCACGATCCTCTTCGCGGCCCGACCACAGGTTGCAGCCGGCGAACCGGCAGAACACGGCCGGCCGGCCCGCATTCGCGCCCTCGCCCTGCAACGTGTAGAAAATTTCCTTGACCGCGTAAGTCATCGTGCTTCGTCCGGCTCGCGCCGCTCGTTGTCGATCAGAATCCGTTGTCAAGCGCTGCCCGCGCAGCCGCGTTACAGCGGCGCTTCGGTCACCCGCTCGCCCTTCAGGTAGGCCTCGTAGCCGCGCTTGCGCAGCTTGCAGGCCGGGCATTCGCCGCAGCCGAAGCCCCAGTCGTGCAGCTCCGCGCGCTCGCCCACGTAGCACGTGTGCGTCTCGACGCGGATCAGTTCGACGAGCGCGTCGCCGCCGAGCTGTTCGGCGAGCTGCCAGGTCTGCGCCTTGTCGAGCCACATCAGCGGCGTCTCGAGCACCATGCGCGTATCCATCCCGAGATTCAGCGCGACCTGCAGCGCCTTCATCGTGTCGTCGCGGCAGTCCGGATAGCCCGAAAAATCGGTTTCGCACATCCCGCCGACCAGCACGCGCAGCCCGCGGCGATAGGCGATCGCCGCGGCGATCGTCATGAACATCAGGTTGCGGCCCGGCACGAACGTGTTCGGCAGGCCGTTGGCCGTCGTCTCGATCTCGATCGTGCGCGTCATCGCGGTATCGCTGATCGCGCCGAGCACCGACAAGTCGATCATGTGATCGTCGCCGAGCCGATCCGACCACGCCGGAAACTTGTGCTTCAGCGCTTCGCGCACGCCTTCCCGGCACTCGAGTTCGACGCGATGACGCTGGCCGTAATCGAAGCCGAGCGTCTCGACCGTCTGGTAGCGTTCGAGGGCCCATGCCACGCACGTGGCGGAATCCTGCCCGCCGGAAAACAACACGAGCGCGCCGTCTTTAGCGTCTGTCCGAATCACCGTGATACTCCGTGAATGTATAGGCTCGCGTCGCACTGCGCCCGAGGCCGGCTGCCGCCGGGCGGCCGACGCGGCCGGCCTGCGCCGGCCCGACCAGTATAGGCAGCGCGGTGGGCCGCGAATGCGGCGGCGCGCTTATACCGCTCATCGCGGCATCGTTGCCGCGCGCCACGGCAGGCGAGCCGCGGGCAGCCTGCCATGCGCATGAAGCGATGCGCTAAGTCATTGAGCGGGCACGGATTTTATCATGCCCCGACGAATGCTGCCGGGCCTGCCGCCCACGACCCGCGATATCCACCACAAACGAAAAACCCCAAGAACCTTCCGATTCTTGGGGTTTTAAATGCTGGTGGCCTGGGACGGAATCGAACCATCGACACGCGGATTTTCAATCCGCTGCTCTACCAACTGAGCTACCGGGCCAACGAAGAATGAAAGTATATCGAGCTATCCGCCCCTGAGCAAGTGCTTTCGCGAAATATTTTACAGCGCGCCTTCCGACGGCTTCTTGCCGAGCTCGACGCCGAGCTGCTTGAGCTTGCGATACAGGTGCGTGCGCTCGAGGCCCGTCTTCTCCGCGACGCGCGTCATGCTGCCGTTCTCGCGCGCGAGGTGATATTCGAAGTACGCGCGCTCGAACGCATCGCGCGCCTCGCGCAACGGGATGTCGAACGGGATCGCGGCCGTCTGGCCCGCGACGCCGAGCGCCGACGCCATGTCGTCGCCGAGCGTCGGCAGCGCCGCCGCGGACGCCACCGCCGCCGGCCCCGCGGCCTGCCCGCCACCCGCCTTCGCCGCCGCGTTCGCGGACACCGGCGCCGCGCCGCGCGCAAGCCCGTGCTCGACCGACTTCAGCAGCTTCTGCAGCGCGATCGGTTTCTCGAGAAAATCGAGCGCGCCGATCTTGGTCGCCTCGACGGCCGTATCGATCGTCGCGTGCCCGGACATCATGATCACGGGCATCGTCAGCAGCCCCTGCGCCGCCCATTCCTTGAGCAGCGTGACGCCGTCGGTATCGGGCATCCAGATATCGAGCAGCACGAGATCGGGCGCCTGATTCAGCCGGTATTCCCGCGCAGCCTGCGCGTTCTCCGCCGCCTCGACGACATGTCCTTCATCGCTGAGGATCTCCGAGAGCAATTCCCGGATGCCCATTTCATCATCTACCACCAGGATGGTTGCCATTTACGCTGCCTTTGTCTGCTCACTTGCTTTTGTCTTGGCGGGAGTCGCCCCGTCCTGCGCACCCGGTACGGCGCCTGGCGTATCGCTCGCCATCTGCAGGAACAGGATCGACACCTGCGCACCCTCGACGGTCTCGCCGTGCATGCGATTGCGCAGATCGATCCGCGCGCCGTGCTCGTCAACGATTTTCTTGACCGTGGCCAGCCCGAGCCCCGTGCCCTTCGCCTTCGTCGTCACGTAAGGCTCGAACGCGCGGGTCAGGATGCGTGCCGGAAAACCGGGCCCGTTGTCGGACACCGTCAGACGCACCGCGACGCGCGTTTTGCCCTCGGCGTCGGGGTCGCCATATTCTACTGTCTTGGTTTCGATCAACACACGCGGATGCGCGGACTCCGCAACCGAATCCTGCGCATTCTGCAGCAGGTTGTGAATCACCTGGCGCAATTGCGTCGCGTCGCCGCGAATCACCGGCAGCGACGGCGCGAGTTCGGCGACGATCGGGCTCTTGCCTTCGCCGACGCCGTACAGCCCGAGCACCTCGCTCGCCAGTTCGTTCAACTGCAGGTTCGCGAGCACCGCCGGCGGCGTGCGCGCGTATTCGCGGAAATCGTCGACCATCCGCTTCATCGCGGCCACCTGGTTCACGATCATCGTCGCACCGCGCTTGAGCACGTCCGCGTCGGGCGGCGCGAGCTTGTCGGACAGCTTCATCTGCAGCCGCTCGGCCGACAGCTGGATCGGCGTCAGCGGATTCTTGATCTCGTGCGCGAGCCGCCGCGCGACCTCGCCCCACGCGACCGAACGCTGCGCGGAAATCACGTCGGAGATGTCGTCGAACACGACGACGTAGCCGGACGTCTGCGGGTCGTCGGCCTGCCCCTCGACCGTCGACACGAGCCGCGTGCCGCGCACGAGCAGCGTCAGCGGATCGGTTTCGCCCGGCACCTCGATCGCGAACTGCTGCTGCCAGTGGCCGCGATCGCCGCTGCCGCCGTCGGACGCCGCCTCGCGATCGGCGAACGCCTTGCGCACCATCGCGCCGAACCCGGCGGCCACGCCGATCCGGTCGAGCGTCGTGCCGATCAGCGAATTGAACGGCTGCCGGAAGATTCGCTCGGCGCCGCGATTGGCCGTCGTCAGCCGGAACTGGCGATCGAGCACGAACACGCCGGCCGTCAGGTTCGCGAGGATGCTCTCGAGATACGTCTTCGAATGCTCGAGCGCGATGCGGTTCTTCTCGACCGCGAGCCGCGCCTCGGACAACTGGCGCGTCATCGCGTTGAACGACTGCGTGAGGAAGCCGAGCTCGTCGCGCGTCTTGATCTCGCGCTTCGGCGTGTAGTCGCCTTCCGTGATCTCCTTCGTGCCCTGCGCGAGCAGGAACAGCGGCCGCGCGAGCTGCTGGCCGAGCGCGAGCGCGAGCATCATCGCGATGAAGGTCGCGAGGAACAGCGCGAGCGTCAGCGTGCCGATGTACATCTTGCGCAGGCCCGTGCGGCCGAGCGACTTTTCCTGGTATTCGCGATACGCACGCTGCACGGCGTCCGCGTTGTGCGCGAGCCCGGGCGGCACCGGCTGCGTGAGCTGCAGGAACCGCTCCGCCGGCTGCAGCAGCGACGTGGTCGCATCGGGAATCGGCCGCACGACGCGCAGCCGCAGCGCGCCCTTCGCGCCGTGCGCGCGCGGGTCGCCGTCGACCTCGCCCTCGATCGCCGCGTACGCGCCGTGTTCGCGCGCCTGGCTCAGCATCAGCGGTGTCGGCAGGTCGTCCGGAATCAGCGCCGCGAAATTGCCCGACGCCTGCGCGACGATGTGCAGGTCGGGCGCCGCGCCCGAGCCGCCGCGGCTCGGCTCGACGATCGTCGCGTCCTGCACGCCGAACTGGTCGCGCAGCCGCAGCAGCGTGAGCGTCGTGCCGTTCGTGTTCGCATCGACGCTCGCGAGCTGGTCGGACATCAGCCGCGCCTTCGTCTGCAGATCGGACAGCGATGCATCGAGCATCCCGCGGCCGAGGTTCAGGCCGGCCGTCAGCGCCGTCTCGACGTTCACGTCGAACCACGACTCGATACTGCGCGACACGAACTGGTACGACACGATGTAGATGATCCCGCCCGGCACCACGCCGACGAGCGCGAAGAACACCGCGAGCTTCGCGAGCAGCCGCGTGCCGAACTTGCCCTTCCGCAGGCGCGCGACGATCATCCCGATCAGCCCGAGCACCACGAGCAGGAACACGAGCGCGACGACGATGTTCGTCGCGTACAGCCACGAGTAGTAGCGGTCGAAGAATTCGGTGTTCGCGCTCGCGGCCGCGAGCAGCACGAGCAGCAGCAGCGCGGTCAGCGCGACCGTCGACACGATCACGCGAATGAGGAGGCTCTTCCCGCTGGCCGCGCGGCGCACTTTATTTAGCACGTTCGGTCACCGTGAAGTTGAAGCGCTTCCAGTCCGACCCGAGCGTCCAGTCGCGGTTGTTCACGGCATCGACCTGGAACGGCTTCGGCATCAGCGCCGTGTCGAGCTGCATCCGCACCGACGCCGTGTAGGTTTCGCCGACGCGCACCTGGTTGCGGTCGATCACGTGCCACGACGTGATGTGCCGGACCACCGCGAGCGCATCCTTCAGCGACGGGAAGCCGAGCTGCAGGCCGCCCGTCGACACGCGGTACTCGCGCGTGAGCGGCTGGAACGACAGGCGGATCGTCTGCGTGACCGACACCGGCTGCTCGTCGAACCAGTACCAGCGCGCGCGGCTCAGCTCGAAGTCGGTCGTGAAGTAAAGCGGGATGCCCTTGTTGACGGCATCCTCGAGGTTCGGATTCAGCTCGAAGTCGAACCGTGCGTCGAGGCTCCAGCCGCTTCCGTCGGACTGGAGCGATGCGCGCTGCACGGCGATCGATTCGGCATGCGCCGGCCGGACGACGGCCAGACACAGCGTCAACGCGACCAGCAAGACGGCCGCGAGCCGAAAGGGAAAAAGGTGTTTGATCGTCACCGTTTCTGAAACCGCGCGTAGAAAAATCCGTCGTGATCGGTGTTCTGGTCGAGTGCGCCGGCGGCCGCCCGTCCCTGCACGCCGCCCGGCAGCAGTTGGCCGGGGGCGTCCAATCGTACCGCATCTTCACAGGCCGCTTCAAACCAGCGGGCCTGCCCTTCGCCTTCCTCGGGGAAGATCGAGCAGGTCACGTAAAGCAGTTCGCCGCCCGGTTTCACGAGCGGCCACAGCGCCGACAGGATGCGCCGCTGCTCCGCGACCAGCGCCGGAATGTCGGCCTCGCGGCGCAGCCAGCGGATGTCGGGGTGGCGCCGCACGATGCCGGACGCCGAGCACGGCACGTCGGCCAGGATGCGATCGAACGGACGCCCGTCGTACCACGCTTCCGGCGCGCCGGCGTCGCCGACGCACACGTTCGCGGCGAGCGACAGGCGCACGAGGTTCTCGCCGATCCGCGCGGCGCGCGTCGCGTCGCTTTCGAGCGCCACGACCTCCGCATCGGCGAGTTCGAGAATATGGCCCGTCTTGCCGCCGGGCGCCGCGCACGCGTCGAGCACGCGCATGCCGTCGCGCGCGCCGAGCCATTCGGCCGCGAGCTGCGCGCCCGCGTCCTGCACCGACACCACGCCGTCGGCGAATCCCGGAATGCGATCCACCGGCAGCGCCGACGCGAGCCGCACCGCGTGCCGGCCGATCGCGGTCGCGTCGATTCCGTTCGCGCGCAGCGTGTCGAGATACCCATCGACACTCGCGCGGCGCGCATTCACGCGCAGCGTCAGCGGCCCCTGATGCTCGCCGGCCGCGAGGATCGCCTGCCACGCGTCGGGCCATGCGCGCTTCACCGCATCGACCCACCATGCGCGGTAGTTCCAGCGGGCGACCGGGTCGTCCTGCATCGCCGCGACGAGCGCGTCGCGCTCGCGCAGGAACCGGCGCAGCACCGCGTTGACCATTCCTTTCGCGAACGCGAATTCGCGCCGCGCCCCGATGACGGTGACGGCCTGGTCGACCACCGTGAACGCCGGGTACGCGGCCTCGTCCGCCGGATCGAGCAGCAGCGCGAACGCGCCGGCGAGCACCGCGTGCACGTGCGCGGGCGGCGCCTTGCTGACGAACTTGCCGATCAGCCAGTCCGCGCTGCCGAGGCGGCGCATCGTCCGGTAGGCGACATCCTGCGTCGCGCCGCGCGCGAGCGCCTGCGCACCGGACGGCATCTGCGCGAACACCGCCGACAGCGCCGCCGGCAACGCGGTGCCGCGTCGCACCGCATCGACCGCCTGCGCGGCAGCGTCGAGCGCGAAGCCGAGCGAATCGGGCGCCAGGTGCAGCGCAGCCAGGCGCGCCGGGCGGCCGGAAGTAGTGGGAGCGAAAGAACGAGGTCGTGTCATCGGTGCGGAATCGGCAAACAGGCGCGGCAATCGGTGCGGCAATCGGTGCGGCAAACACATGCGGCAAACGGCGGAATCGCAACCGCCAGACGGCCCGCGATCCCAAACCGCGCATTGTAGCGCGCGGCCATGCCGCCCCTTTGGCCCGTTTACGGCGCGCACAAATGAAACACCCCGCAGCGCGAAGCATGCGGGGTGGCGGGGCGACCCCGCGCGGCCGTTGCCGCACGGGTCCGCCGACGGGTCACTCGAAGCGGCCGGTGCGCGCCATCTCCATCAGGCGCGCGATGCGCTCCTCGGTGGCCGGGTGTGTCGAGAACAGGTTCTGCAGACCGCCGCCGTGCAGCGGGTTCATGATCATCATCTGCGCGGTGGCCGGATGCGCCTCGGCCGCCTGGAACGGGATGCCCGCCGCATAGCGGTGGATCTTGTCGAGCGCGGTGGCGAGCGACTGCGGATCGCCGGAAATCTGCGCGCCGCCGCGGTCGGCCTCGAACTCGCGCGCCCGTGAAATCGCCATCTGGATCAAGGCGCCGGCGATCGGCGCGAGCAGCGCGACCGCGATCCCCGCGATCGGGTTGGCCGGCCGCCCGTTCTCGTCGCGCCCGCCAAAGAACATCGCGAAGTTGGCGAGCGCCGAGATCGCGCCCGCCATCGTCGCGGTGATCGTCGAGATCAGGATGTCGCGGTGCTTCACGTGCGCGAGCTCGTGCGCCATCACGCCGCGCATCTCGCGCTCCGACAGCACGCGCAGGATGCCCGTCGTCGCGGCGACCGCCGCGTGCTCGGGGTTGCGGCCCGTCGCGAACGCGTTCGGTGCGTCCTCGTTGATCAGATAGACGCGCGGCATCGGCAGGTTCGCGCGCGTGGCCAGCTCGCGCACCATCCGGTAGAACTGCGGCGCCGTGTTCTCGTCGACTTCCTGCGCGTTGTACATGCGCAGCACCATCTTGTCCGAGAACCAGTACGAGAAGAAATTCATGCCGAGCGCGAACAGCAGCGCGATCGTCATGCCGCGCGAGCCGCCGATCATCCCGCCGATCACGATGAACAGGGCCGTGATCGCGGCCATCAGCATCGCCGTTTTGACCCAATTGAACATACCCACTCCTTATCCGTCAGGGGACCCGCCGCGCATCACAGCGCACGGCGGAAAATTGTAAGCGATTTGTTAGATAAGGTCTTGCCGGAAAAATTCAATCTCAGCGTTGCGAAGCTGCAAGACGAAGGCCGAGGCCGACGAAAGCGCTGCCGACCGTGCGGTCGAGCCACTTCCTGACGCCCGGCTTGCCGGAAAAGCGCTGCGTGACGCTGCCCGCCACCCACGCGACCCCGCTCGTCCAGACCGTGCTCATCGCGACGAACACCGCCCCGAGGGTCAGAAACGCCCAGGCCTTGTGCGGACTGTCGGCCGACACGAACTGCGGAAAGAACGACACGAAGAACAGCACGACCTTCGGATTCAGCACGTTGGTCCAGAAACCCTGCATGAACAACTGGCGCAGCGGCTTGGCGGCCGCTACCCGCGCGGCTTCGGCGCCCGATGGCGCGGCGGCCTGCTTCGCGACGATCATCCGCACGCCGAGATAGATCAGGTACGCGGCGCCGACCAGCTTGATCACCGTGAACGCGGTTGCCGACGCGGCCAGCAGCGCGGTCAGGCCGAACGCGCAGGCGAGCGCGTGCACGCAGCAGCCGGCCGAAATGCCGAACGCCGACATCAGCCCCGCGCCGCGCCCCTGCGCGACGCTGCGGCCGACGATGTAGGCCGTATCGGGACCAGGCGTGATGTTCAGCAGGAAAACCGCGAACACGAAGAAGCCGAAATGGGTGATGCCGAACATGAAAACCTCGAAACCGGAGAGCGCAGGGAAATTCTACGCGCGCCTGCCGCCCCACGCGACTCGGCCGTCCGGCTAGTTGCGCCGGGCCGGCGGATCGGGTCGAATGGCGCTCAGGTCCTGTCAGTCGGCGTCTGGCAGCGCGAAACGCTGGCCGGCGACGAGCGGCGAACCGGCGAGAAATTCCCGAGCGGGCAGCCGCTTGCCGCCCGGCTTCTGCAACTGGGTCACGCGCAGCGCACCGCTGCCGCACGCGACCACCACGCCTTCCGGCGCGGCTTCGACGATCGTGCCGGGCGCCGCGTCGGCACTCGGGCCGCGCGCCGCCACGGGCTCCGCCGCCCACAGCTTGATGGCCGCGCCATCGAGCGTCGCGACGCCGCCCGGGAACGGATCGAACGCACGCACCTGGCGCGCGAGCACGTCGGCCGGCTTGCGCCAGTCGAGCGCCGCTTCGTGCTTGCCGATCTTTTCCGCGTAGGTCACGCCGTCGGCCGGCTGGGGCGTCGCCGGCAGCGTGCCGTCGCGCTCGAGCCGCACGAGCGCGTCGACGATCAGCCGCGCGCCGTCGGCGGCGAGGCGATCGTGCAGCGTCGCGGTCGTATCGTCGGGCGCGATCGCGAGGCGCGCCTCCTCGATCATCGCGCCGGTGTCGAGGCCGGCATCCATCTGCATCAGCGTGACGCCCGTCTCGGGGTCGCCGGCCTCGATCGCACGATGGATCGGCGCGGCGCCGCGCCAGCGCGGCAGCAGCGACGCATGGATGTTGATGCAGCCGGCGCGCGGGATGTCGAGCACTTCCTGCGGCAGCAGCAGGCCGTACGCGGCCACCACCATCACGTCGTGCGGCGTCGTGCGCAGCAGCTCGATCGCGTCGGCCGCCTCCGCCGGGTACTTGCCCGCGCGGCGCAGCGACGGCGGCTGCGCGACGGTCATCCCGTGCTCGACGGCGTAGCGCTTCACGGCGCTCGCCTGGAGTTTCATCCCGCGCCCGGCCGGGCGATCGGGCTGGGTGAGCACGAGCGGCACCGGGAAACCGGCCTCGTGGATCGCGGCAAGGGCAGCCGCGGCGAATTCCGGCGTGCCGGCAAAAATCACGCGCAACGTATGGGTCATGACAGCGTTCGGGGTCGGGCTGGGCGCACGCGCATCACATCGCGCGTTCGAGTTTCTTCATCTTCGTCTTGATACGCGTCTGCTTGAGCGGCGACAGGTATTCGACGAACACGCGGCCCATCAGGTGATCCATCTCGTGCTGCACGCACACCGCGAGCAGCCCTTCGCAGTCGAGCTCGAACGTCTCGCCCTGCTCGTTGAGCGCGCGCACGCGCACGTGGTCGGGGCGCTCGACTTCGTCGTAAATGCCGGGCACCGACAGGCAGCCTTCTTCATAGGTCTGCTTCGCGTCGCTCGACCACACGATTTCCGGGTTGATGAACGCGCGCAGCTCGTTCTTCTCCTCGGAGACGTCGATCACGATCACGCGCTCGTGCACGTCGACCTGCGTGGCCGCCAGGCCGATGCCGGGCGCCGCGTACATGGTCTCGGCCATGTCGGCGACGAGCTTGCGGATCCGGTCGTCGACCTTGTCGACGGGCTTCGCGACCTTGTGCAGCCGCTTGTCGGGGTAATGAAGAATATTGAGCAAAGCCATGGTGTTCGGTATTCGGTGGAGCGGCGCGCCGCATCGGCCATCCGGCCGGCTGGCGCCGCCGCCGGGATGCAATGAAGATGAGGCGGATGCGTGGCATATCAATGCCGCGGATCGCGCCTCCTGCAATCGGCCGGGCGCCTGCGCGCACGGCCCTGTCGAGTATTTCGGATGATGAAAATTTTATCATGGCGCCACGCGCTCCGCTGGCTGCCGCATTGGAGGACAGCCTCATGTCCCCGCAAGCGCTGACGCCCGCCGCGCTGCGCGCCTGGCTGCAGCTCGCGCATGCGCCCGGTCTCCCGCCCGCCGTGCTGCAGGTGCTGCTCGAGGTATTCGGCTCGCCGGAGGCGTTACTGTGCGCGTCCGACGAAGCCATCGCCGCCGTGAGCAGCCCCGCCGCCGCGCAGGCCGTGCGCACGAGCGAGCGCGCCGATCTCGATACGCGCACGCGCGCCGCGCTCGCATGGCTCGACGGCCCGGGCAACGTGCTCGTCACGCTGAGCGACCCGGCCTACCCGCCGCGGCTGCGCGACCTGCACGATCCGCCGCCGCTGCTATATGTAAAGGGGCGGCTCGACCTGCTGCACGCACGCGGCCTCGCCATCGTCGGCAGCCGCCATGCGACGCCGCAGGGGCTCGCCGACGCCACGCATTTCGCCCACGCGTTGTCCGACGCGGGCCTCACGATCGTCTCGGGCCTGGCGCTCGGGATCGACGGCGCCGCGCATCGTGGCGGGCTCGACGGCCGCTCGGGCACCGTCGCGGTGATCGCGACGGGCGCCGATCTCGTCTATCCGGCGCGGCACCGCGCGCTCGCCCACGAGATCGCCGCGCACGGCGCGATCGTGTCGGAATGGCCGCTCGGCACGCCGGCCCGCGCCGCGCATTTCCCGCAGCGCAACCGGCTGATCGCCGCGCTCGCGATCGGCGTGCTCGTCGTCGAGGCCGCCCCGCGCTCGGGCTCGCTGATCACCGCGCGGCTCGCGAACGAACTGGGGCGCGATGTGTTCGCGATGCCCGGTTCGATCCACGCCCCGCTCGCGCAGGGCTGCCACGCGCTGATCCGCGACGGCGCAAAGCTCACCGCGGCGCCGCTCGACGTGCTCGAGGAATACGGGCTCGGCGAGCCGGCCGCGCGCGCGACGGTCGGCGCGGCGCGGGCCGGCAACCCGGGCCCGAACGGGGGCGAAATTCGCGAGCCCGAAGCTGACGGCGTCGCGCAACCGGATCGCGCCGCCGCATCCGCCGCGCCGCCCCGCATCGAAGCCCCGCCACCGGGCAACCCGTCGGAACAGGTCGTGCTCGCCGCGCTGGGATACGGCCCCGTGACGTACGAATGGCTCGCCGAGCACAGCGGCCTGTCCGACGACGTGCTGCACGGTGCGCTGCTCGCGCTGGAACTGGCCGGCCGCGTCGCGAGCGTCGCCGGCGGACGCTTCACGCGGCTTGACCCGGCGCCCACCCCGTCCGCGCGGGGCGTGCTACATTCCCCGGCATAGGGGCGGCCCGGCCGCCGACGCAACCCAAGG
Organism: Burkholderia sp. APQ4-4ca; assembly: GCF_057837105.1. Taxonomy (NCBI): domain Bacteria; kingdom Pseudomonadati; phylum Pseudomonadota; class Betaproteobacteria; order Burkholderiales; family Burkholderiaceae; genus Burkholderia; species Burkholderia sp. APQ4-4ca. The sequence continues at coordinate 36,808 of NZ_JBYQCG010000069.1, forward strand.
AATGCCATGCCCGCGCTGAATCTCGACACCGACGCAGATCGGATCGCCGAGCGCCTCGCCGATCCCGGCACGTTGCTGGTCGCGTGCCTGTGCGCCGACTGGTGCGGCACGTGCCGCGACTACCGGACCGCCTTCGACCAGCTCGCCGATGCGCATCCGGACGCCTGCTTCGCGTGGATCGACATCGAAACCCATGCCGACCGGCTCGACGATCTCGACGTCGAGAACTTCCCGACCATCCTGATCGAGGATGCCCACACCGCGCGCTTCTTCGGCACGGTGCTGCCGCACGCGGCGATCGTCGAGCGCATGCTGTCCGACCTGAGCGCGGTGCCCGGTGCGCCGCACGCACCGAAATTGCGCGACGTCCTGAACGTCGAAGCCTGAATCCGCGGGCCGGCGCGGCGGTTTGGCGCAGGTTTGCGCGCCCCACCGCGCCCGGCGCTTGCCGCCGTTGCGGCCCCCCTCTATGATGAGCCGCTTTTTACACGCTGAGCCGCCGTCGCTGCGGCGTGTGCTATAAAGCGGTCGTAAAAGGGACCCACACCGGCGAACCCGGTCTACCAACACACACCTGTCATGTCCAAAGCACTGATCATTGCGGAAAAGCCTTCTGTCGCGAACGACATCGCACGCGCTTTGGGCGGCTTTACCAAGCATGACGAGTATTACGAGAGCGACGATTTCGTCCTTTCGTCCGCTGTCGGCCACCTGCTGGAAATCGCCGCCCCGGAGGAGTACGAGGTCAAGCGCGGGAAATGGAGCTTCGCGCATCTGCCCGTCATTCCCCCGCATTTCGACCTGAACCCGATCGCAAAAAGCGAGTCGCGCCTCAAGGTGCTCACGAAGCTGATGAAGCGCAAGGACGTCGACCGCCTGATCAACGCATGCGACGCGGGGCGCGAAGGCGAGCTGATTTTCCGCCTGATCGCGCAGCACGCGAAGGCGAAGCAGCCGGTCCAGCGCCTGTGGCTGCAATCGATGACGCCGCAGGCGATCCGCGACGGTTTCGCGAACCTGCGCAGCGACTCGGACATGCAGCCGCTCGCCGACGCCGCGCGCTGCCGCTCGGAAGCCGACTGGCTCGTCGGGATCAACGGCACGCGTGCGATGACCGCGTTCAACAGCAAGGGCGGTGGCTTTTTCCTGACCACCGTCGGCCGCGTTCAGACGCCAACGTTGTCGATCGTCGTCGAACGGGAAGAGAAAATCCGCCGCTTCGTCCCGCGCGACTACTGGGAAGTGAAGGCCGAATTCGCGTGCGCGGGCGGCTTCTACGAAGGCAAGTGGTACGACCCGAAATTCAAGCGCGACGAATTCGATCCGGAAAAGCGCGACTCCCGTCTGTGGAGCCTGCCGGCCGCCGAAACGATCGTTGCCGCCTGCCGCGACCAGGTCGGCACGGTGTCCGAGGAATCGAAGCCGTCGACCCAACTGTCGCCGCTGCTGTTCGACCTGACGAGCCTGCAGCGCGAGGCGAACAGCCGCTTCGGCTTCTCGGCGAAGAACACGCTCGGCCTCGCGCAGGCGCTGTATGAAAAGCACAAGGTGCTGACCTACCCGCGTACCGACGCGCGCGCGCTGCCGGAAGACTACCTGTCCACGGTCCAGTCCACGCTGGAGATGCTCAAGGAAAGCAACAACTATCTGCCGCACGCGAAGCAGGTGCTCGACAAGGGCTGGGTGAAGCCGAACAAGCGGATCTTCGACAACTCGAAGATCAGCGACCACTTTGCCATCATCCCGACGCTGCAGGCGCCGAAATCGCTGTCCGAGCCGGAGCAGAAGCTGTACGACATGGTCGTGAAGCGCTTCCTCGCGGTGTTCTTCCCGGCAGCCGAATTCCGCGTGACGACGCGCATCACCGAAGTCGCCGGCCATCACTTCAAGACCGAAGGCAAGGTGCTCGTCGAACCGGGCTGGCTGCAGGTGTACGGCCGCGATGCCGAAGGCGCGGACGCGAACCTCGTGCCGGTGCAGAAGGACGAGAAGGTGAAGACGGACGAAATCGCCGCCGTCGCGCTCGTGACCAAGCCGCCCGCACGCTACTCGGAAGCGACGCTGCTGTCCGCGATGGAAGGCGCCGGCAAGCTGGTCGAGGACGACGAGCTGCGCGAGGCGATGGCCGCGAAGGGCCTCGGCACGCCGGCCACCCGGGCGGCGATCATCGAAGGTCTGCTCGGCGAGAAGTACCTGCTGCGCGAGGGCCGCGAACTGATCCCCACCGCGAAGGCGTTCCAGCTGATGACGCTGCTGCGCGGCCTCGGCGTGAAGGAACTCACCGCGCCCGAGCTCACCGGCGAATGGGAATACAAGCTGTCGCAGATGGAGCGCGGCAATCTCGGCCGCGACGCGTTCATGCAGGAAATCGCCCGCATGACGCAGCAGATCGTCAAGCGCGCGAAGGAATACGATTCCGACACGATCCCCGGCGACTACGCGACCCTTCAGACGCCGTGCCCGAATTGCGGCGGCCAGGTGAAGGAAAACTACCGCCGCTTCGCGTGCACGAAGTGCGACTTCTCGATCTCGAAGATCCCGGGCAGCCGGCAGTTCGAGATCCCGGAAGTCGAGGAGCTGCTGCAGAAGAAGGAAATCGGGCCGCTGTCCGGGTTCCGCAGCAAGATGGGCCGCCCGTTCTCGGCGATCCTCAAGCTGTCCTTCGACGACGAGACGAAGAACTACAAGCTCGAGTTCGATTTCGGCCAGGACCAGGGCGGCGAGGAAGGCGAAGCGCCCGACTTCTCCGCGCAGGAACCGGTCGGCGCGTGCCCGAAATGCAAGGGCCGCGTGTTCGAGCACGGGATGAGCTACGTGTGCGAGCACTCGGTCGCTAACCCGAAGACCTGCGACTTCCGCTCGGGCAAGGTGATCCTGCAGCAGGAAATCACGCGCGAGCAGATGGGCAAGCTGCTGGCCGACGGCCGCACGGATCTGCTGCCGGGCTTCAAGTCGTCGCGTACCGGCCGCAACTTCAAGGCGTTCCTCGTGAAGCAGCCGGACGGCAAGATCGGCTTCGAGTTCGAGAAGAAGGAACCGAAGGCGGCCGCGGCGAAGAAGACGGCCAAATCGGCGACGAAGGATGCCGAAACCGTGACCGAAGGCGTCGAAGAGAAACCGGCGCCGGCACGCAAGACCGCCGCCCGCAAGACGACGGCGCGCAAGACGGGTTCGTGACGGCCCGGCCGCCGGGCGCCGCTTCGGGCGCGCCCGGCGCCGGCACGCAGCCATAAAAAAACGCGGATCGATCGATCCGCGTTTTTTATTTGCGCCGGCGTAGCGCTACCGGGCGCCGAGCCGTTACAGCGGCGACGGCACCGCCACGCGCGCGCGCGGCGAGCGCGCCATCCGCGGCTGCAGGTTCGGATCGGTCGATTCGGGCTGCTCGGCACGCATCTCGACGCCGATCGGCGGCACCGTCGCGCTCTGCGCGGCCCATTGTTCGCCCATCGTCGCGTCGGTGGAGTGGCTGAAATGCTCGACGAGGTGGTCGATGAACGTGCGCACCTTCGCCGGCAGATGGCGCCGGCTCGGGTAGGCGATGTTGATCTCGACCTGCGGCAGCCGAAAATCCGGCAGCAGCCGCACGAGCGCGCCGCGCGCGATGTCGCTGCCGATCAGGTAGCTCGGCAGGATCGCGACGCCCATCCCGAGCAGCGCGAACTGGCGCAGCATCGCGGTGTTGTTCGCGACGATCACGTTGGTCGGGCGCACGCGCACTTCGCCGTCCGGCCCGGTGAACACACGCTCGTCGCCCCAGTATTCGGTCGGCAGGCTCAGGGCCGGGTGCTCGGCGAGCTGTTCCGGATGAATCGGCACGCCGTGCTTCTCCAGATAGCTGGGCGTCGCGCACACGGTCATGCAACCGGTGGTCAGGCGCCGCGTGACGATGCTCGCGCTACGCATCTGGCGCGTGACCACGATGCCGACGTCGAAGCCTTCCTCGACGAGATCGACCTGCCGGTCGACCAGCGTGAGATCGGGCACCACCTTCGGGAAATTCTCCGTGTACGACTGCAGCACGGGGGCGAGGTTGTGCAGGCCGAACACGACCGGCGCGACGATGCGCAGCGTGCCGACCGGCTCGTGATTGCGGGCGACGACCATCTGCTCGACGTCCTCGAGCTCGTCGAGGATCTGGCGGGCACGCTCCAGATAGACCTGACCCGACTCCGTCAGGGAGAGGCTGCGCGTGGTGCGGTTAAGCAAACGCGTGCCGAGCCGGCCTTCCAGATCGGCGACGTGGCGCGTCGCGACCGCGTTGGAGATATCCATTGCGCTCGCGGCCCGCGCGAAACTGCCGAGATCTGCAACCTTGACGAACACGCGCATCGACTGCAAATGATCCATAACGACTCCTGCCGCTGTTACAACTTCAAAAAGATGATGCAAATGCGTAATTCTCCTACGACAGCGGAAATGATGCAGAGTTGCTCAACAAGGGGCCGGTTGACGATAAAAATAGTCAAAAATCCTCGCCTTCTGCGGATACTTGATCCAATTATTCTGCTTGAAGCAACAATTGGGTGAACCTCGTCGAGTAAGCGGCCGAATCAGGAAGGACGTGTTCGATGCGACACAACAGCGCACCCCTTTGCACGGCGCGGGAGCGGCGCCCGGGGCGGCGGAAGCCGATTGCGGCGGAGCGTAACAACCTGTTAAAAAGACACCATGAAGGCGGCCGACGTTGCATCATGTCGGCCCCGGCCGGGCGAGACGGGCGCGCAAGCTGCGCCGCCGCCCTGCCGCTTTCAACGCGCGACACCCCGTTCACCATGAAAATTGCCATCCTCGACGACTACCAGGACGCCGTCCGCAAGCTGAACTGCTTCGAGATGCTCGCCGGCCACGACGTAAAGGTCTTCAACAATACGGTGCGCGGCCTCGGACAGCTCGCCAGCCGTCTGGCGGAAGTCGAGGCGCTCGTGCTGATTCGTGAACGAACCCCGATTACGTCGCAGTTGCTCGCCAAGCTGCCGAATCTGCGCATGATCAGCCAGACCGGCCGCGTGTCGAGCCACATCGATCTCGACGCGTGTACCGACCGCGGCATCGCGGTGCTCGAAGGCACCGGTTCGCCGGTCGCGCCGGCCGAGCTGACCTGGGCGCTCGTGATGGCCGCCCAGCGCCGCATTCCGCAATACGTCGCGAACCTGAAACAGGGTGCTTGGCAGCAGTCGGGCCTGAAGACGTCGGCGCTGCCGCCGAACTTCGGCCTCGGCCAGGTGCTGCGCGGCCAGACGCTCGGCATCTGGGGCTACGGCAAGATCGGCCGGCTCGTCGCCGGTTACGGCAAGGCGTTCGGGATGAACGTGCTGATCTGGGGCCGCGAGCATTCGCTCGAAGCCGCGCGCGCCGACGGCTATACGGCCGCCGGGAGCCGCGAGGCGCTGTTCGAGCAGAGCGACGTGCTGTCGCTGCACCTGCGCCTGCACGACGACACGCACGGGATCGTGAAGCAGGAAGACCTGATGCGGATGAAGCCGACGTCGCTGCTCGTCAATACGAGCCGCGCCGAGCTGCTCGAGGAAAACGCACTCGTCAACGCGCTGTCGCACAACCGTCCGGGAATGGTCGCGATCGACGTGTTCGAAAGCGAGCCGATCCTGCAGGGCTACAGCCTGCTGCGGATGGAAAACGTGATCTGCACGCCGCACATCGGCTACGTCGAACGCGAAAGCTACGAGCTGTATTTCAGTGCCGCATTCCGCAACATTCTCGCGTTCGACGACGGCGACATGTCGAGCGTCGCCAACCCGGAAGCGCTGACGCCGATCCGCAAGCGCTGATCGCCACGGGCTGCGCGCGTCGCGCGGCCCGTGGCTCTCCCGAGTGATCGTCAGGCGGCCACGCGGCCGCCCGTCATCGCGCCGACGCGCGTGAGGAAGTGCTCGCCGTCGCGCCGCCCGAGATCGTACGCATGCCGCATCTGCGACGGGCTCGTGTAATCCCAGCTCGAAATCGGCACCTTGCTCGACGGCTGCACATACAGCCGCCGCTGGTCGCCATGCGCGACCGTGAACATCCGCGGACGCGGATACAGCCGGGTGACGAGCACCAGCACGTCGCCCGGCGACGGATCGAGCGCATCGACCGGCACGTTGTCGACCATCCCGCCGTCGAGCACCGGCCGGCCGCCGCGCCGCAGCACCGGCGTGAACGGCGGCGTGCAGGACGACTGCAGGATCAGGTCGGCGAGTTCGTCGACGTGTGCGCAGGCCTGCGCGCGCACGAATTCCGGCCGAAAGCCGAGCGTGCGCCCGAGCGTCGGGTGCAGCGTCTTGCGCACGTACTTTTCGATGTTGTATGCGACGAGGCCGGCCGCGACCGCGCTGCGCGCGCCGAGCCAGCGCGGCACGTGCGACACGCCGATGCGGATCTCCGGCGCCGCGGCGAGCTTCGCGAACGGCTCGCCGTAGATGTCGAGCAGCGCCTGGCGGTAGATCCGGTAATGCGGAAATACGGGCTCCCGCCCGAACAGGTTGCCCCAGTACGCGTTCTTCCGGTTGTGGCGCAGCGCCTCTTCGTAATAGCGCATCACCCACGCGGCATCGCGCGTATACAGCATGCAGGCGGTGGCCGCGCCGGCCGAGATGCCGGTGATCACGCGCGGGCGCAGGCCGAGGGCCGGCTGCGCGACGTCCCAGAAGCCGGCCTGCCACCAGCAGCGATTGCCGCCGCCCGCAAAGACGATCTGGTCGAACATCGCGCCGCTCAGCCGACGAGCGCGTAGGTCGACGTCGCGTGGACGGCCATCTTGCCGTCCTCGTCGAACAGCTCGACTTCGCCGAACACGAGATTGCGGCCCATCCGCAGCACGCGCGCGGTGACCAGCACGTCGCCCTTGCGCACGGGACGCATGAAGTTCGTGTTCAGCGACACGGTCGTCATCGGGCGGAATTCGCCGAGCGCGGCCGAAATCGCGACCACCATCGCGGTGTCGGCCGCCGCCGTGAACACCTGGCCGCAGATCACGCCGCCCGAATGACGGAACTCGCCGGAAAACGGCAGGCGCAGCGTGACGCTGTCGTCGCCGATCGACACGGGGACCAGACCCAGCGAGCGGACCCACGGGGCCAGCAGGCGATCCAGCAATTCGCGGACTGCGTTTTCGTCCATCTTCGAGTGTCCAGAAAGCGTTGCGCGACCGCCGCGCAACGCGTGTGGCGTCATCATACCGGGAGCGCGCGAACTGCGACCGCTCGTTACCGCGCCGACAGCCGTCGTTGCCTCGACGAAATATTTTCGGGAAATTCGCAGAAAGGGCTTGCCATGCCCTGAAAACCCCGGCATAATCTTTCTTCTGTTGGGGGCGTTAGCTCAGTTGGTAGAGCAGCGGACTCTTAATCCGTAGGTCGAGTGTTCGAGTCACTCACGCCCCACCAGGAATTCCAAAGGCCGGTCAGCGAAAGCTGACCGGCCTTTTTCCGTTTTGGCGGCCCCACTCGCGACGCATATCTTCCGCGCCGGTACGCGAGCGCACGCCCGTTGCGCATCGTTTCCGCTAGAATCGTCCGACAAATATCACACGACCGGCGCCACGCATCGTCGTTGGCCCGCCGGCACTGAGAGAGCATGGGACGTCAGACATGGAAGCATGTGAACGACGCGCGACCATTCAGAGGGCATGGTTGCGCCAATATCGGTCCGTCCGTCGCGATGGGCCGCGCACCCGGGCACACCCGAATCCGTGCGATGCACGAACCGGATCGCGTCATGCCGGGTAAGGACGCGCTGGTCGCGCTGACGATCGGTGTCGTCCTGTTCGTGCTGGCCGGCGTACTGGCCATCACCGCCAGCCGGGAACCCGGCCACCTGGTCCGCGCGCCGGGCACGGTCGTGCGCATCGTCCAGGACAGCGATGCGATGCGCGCATATCGGCCGATCGTCGCGTACCTCGCGAACGACGGCCAGCGCCGCGAAGTCGCCGGCAATACCGCGTCGACGGTCCCCGCCTACGACATCGGCGAGAACGTCGACGTCCTGCTCGACCCCGACCACCCCGAGCGCCCCGCGCTGATCGACGATTTCACGCAACGCTGGTTTCCGGTGGCCGTGCCGGCGCTGCTCGCCGTCGCGTCGTTCGCGATCGGCGGCCTGCTGATTGCCGGCGAGCGTCGTCGCCGGCAATCGGACCCGGCGCCGCCGCGCGCCGCACGCAAGCGGGCACGACGCCGCTGGGATGTCGCGATCGTGCTGATTCCGATCGCGATCGGCACGGGCTTCCTCGCCGGCGCCGGCGCGGCCGGCCTGCATCAGTGGCAGATCGTCCACCACTATGCGCGCTCGACCGGCCACGTGGTCGAGAGCGCGAAAAACGGGCGGTCACGCACGACGCTATATTCGGCCGTCGTCGCGTTCACCACCGACAGCGGGCAGCTGATCACGTTCGCCCAGGGCCCGGCGTCGTCGCACCCGGGCCTGCACGAAGGCGATGCGGTCAACGTGCTGTACGATCCCGTCACCCCCGAGCGTGCGCTCGTCGACCGCTTCTGGGATCGCTGGGGCCTCACGGCCATCCTGTTCGCGATCGGTGCGCCGTTCCTTGCAGCGGGGTTGTTCATCGCCGCGACGTTATGGCCCGACCACCACCGTCCGCACGAAGCCGCTCAATGACGCACGCGCGGCGCGGCACGCGGCACGACGTGCGCGTCAGCGCTCCCTGAACGCCTCCACCTTCGCGCGATTTCCGCACGTGCGCATGTCGCACCAGCGCCGCCCGACACCGCGGCCGCGATCGACGAAGAACCACGTACACCGGCCACACTGCCGCACGCGCGCGAAATCGTCGCTGCGCATCAGATCCTCGAAGCCGAGCGCGACCGCATCGATCCAGCGCGACGCGGCACGCGCATCGGGCCGCCACGCGAAGCGGCCGCCGATGGCGTCGAACGCGCTGCGCCCGATCGCGTCGCGGATCGCCACCGCGAGCCGGTCCGCCGCGCGCGCGCCCGCGCTGCCGCCGCCTTCGGCCGTCAGATACGCGATCGCCGCGTACGCGTCGTCGCGAAAGCGGTGCAGCGCCGCCAGTTCCTCGGAGCCGTCCTGCCGAGGATGGCGCAGCAGCCGCGCCAGATCGTCCGGCGCCAGCAACCCCGCCTTCCCGGCCCATGCACGCACGGCTGGCCAGTCGACGAGCTTGTCTTCATCGCGTGTCTTGCCCGTGTCGGCCACCGTGTTGAGAAAGTCGAGCGCCGGATGGCCGCCGACGAAATCGGCCGCGCGCCAGTCATGCCCTTGTCGTGCCGGGTCGGATCGAGTAACCATTTATTCTCACCTATTCAGTTTCATATCCGGACAATCCGGCGTAACCTGTTAACAACCAAAACAGGTTATCACGGAGAAGCCGATGCTCGAACTCCCGAACCGCTTCACTTTCGAAGGCCACCGGATTGCATGGGGCACGCTCGGCGAAGGCCCGCCGCTCGTGCTCGTGCACGGCACGCCGTTTTCGTCGCAGGTATGGCGCCGGATCGCGCCGTGGCTCGCGCGGCGCCACCGCGTGTATTTCTACGACCTGCTCGGCTACGGGCAGTCCGACATGCCGGACGCCGACGTATCGCTGGGCCGCCAGAACGCGCTGTTCGGCGCACTGCTGAACGAATGGAAACTCGCGCGGCCGCGCGTGCTCGCGCACGACTACGGCGGCGCCACCGTGCTGCGCGCGCACTTTCTCGACGGCATCGCGTATGCGGATCTCACGCTCGTGAATCCGGTCGCGATCGCGCCGCAAGGCTCGCCGTTCGTGCGCCACGTCGCGCAGCACGAAGCCGCGTTCACGGGCTTGCCCGCGTATGCGCACCATGCGCTCCTGTCGGCTTATATCAGCCAGGCCGTCGCGCGACCGTTGAGCGACGACGCGCTGTCGGTCTACCGTGAACCGTGGCTCCCGCCGGCCGGGCAGGCCGCGTTCTATCGCCAGATCGCGCAGATGCGCCAGCGCTACATCGAGGAAGCGGAGGCCCGCTACGCGCCGCCGGATTTTCCGGTACGCATCGTCTGGGGCGAGGACGACGTGTGGATTCCGCTGGAGCAAGGGCAGGCGCTCGCCGACCGCATCGCGAACGGCCAGTTGATCCGGGTCCCGAACGCGGGCCATCTGGTTCAGGAGGATGCGCCGGAAGCGATCGTCGCCGCCGTGCTCGATGGGTACATGCCCGGCTGAGCATGACCGTATCGCGCAACGCGTGCCGCGTCAGAACCCCGGCACGCGTTGCGCGAGCGTCGCGACGAACTTCGCGGTGCGCGGGTCGCGCGGTCGGCAGAACACGTCGCGCGATGCGCCGGCCTCGACGATGCGGCCGTCGGCAAGGAACCCCGCATCGTGCGCGATCGACGCGGCCAGACGCAGGTCGCGCGTGGCCATCAGCATCGTCGTGCCTTCGCGCGCGAGCTGGCGCAACACCTCGACCACTTCGACGGACAACGCCGGATCAGGCGCCGACGTCGGCTCGTCGCTCAGCCGCACCTGCGAAGACGGCGCAAACGTCCTGCACATCGCTTACCACGGCAGCGAATACGTCTTCGTATTCGTGAAGCTCTTCATCGCTTCCTGCACGCCTTCCTTGTATCCGAGCCCCGAATCCTTCACGCCGCCGAACGGCGTCAGTTCGAGCCGATAGCCGGGCACCTCGCGTACGTTCACGCTGCCGACTTCCAGCTCGGTGATGAAGCGCGTGATGTGGTCGAAGCGGTTCGTGCACACCGACGACGACAGCGCGTAGTCGGTGCTGTTCGACATCCGGATCGCTTCGTCGATGTCGCGAAAGCGCATGATCGGCGACACCGGGCCGAAGGTTTCATGCTTCACCAGCGGCATGTCGGGCGTCACGCGATCGACGACGGTCGGCGAATACAGCGCGCCGTCGCGCACGTTGCCGACCAGCAGCCGCGCCCCGCGCGCGATCGCGTCGTTCACCTGCCGCTCGCAGAACTTCGCGGCCGCTTCGTCGATCACCGTGCCCATGTCGACCGACGGATCGGACGGATTGCCGTACGACCACGCGCGCGTCTTCTCGACGACGAGTTCCGTGAAGCGATCGGCCACCGCCTCGTGCACGAGCATCCGCTTGATCGCCGTGCAGCGCTGCCCCGAATTCCTGTACGAGCCCGACACCGCGAGCGTGCTCGCTTCGTCGAGATCGGCATCTTCCATCACGATGATCGGATCGTTGCCGCCGAGTTCGAGCACCGCGCGCCGGTAGCCCATTCGCGCGGCGATCGACTTGCCGATCGACACGCCGCCGGTGAACGTGATCATGTCGATCGCCGCGTTCGTGATCAGCTCGTCGGCAATTTCCTTCGGGTCGCCGGTGAT
>NZ_JBYQCG010000070.1:0-4319 GCF_057837105.1 Burkholderia sp. APQ4-4ca
GTGCCCGGCATTTTGTAAATCAGCCCCGACCAATCGCAGTCGGGAATGGAGAAAATGATGAGCCTTGGACTCGTAGGTCGCAAGGTTGGCATGACCCGTATCTTCACGGCTGAAGGGGATTCGATTCCCGTCACCGTGCTGGACGTGTCGGACAACCGCGTGACGCAGATCAAGACTGTTGAAACCGACGGCTACACGGCCGTGCAGGTTGCATTCGGCTCCCGCCGCGCATCGCGCGTGACGAAGCCGCTGGCAGGTCATCTCGCCAAAGCCGGTGTCGAAGCCGGTGAAATCCTCAAGGAATTCCGCATTGACGCGGCCAAGGCAGCCGAGCTGTCGAATGGCGCCGTGGTCGGTGCAGATCTTTTCGAAGTGGGCCAGAAGGTCGACGTGCAAGGCGTGTCGATCGGTAAGGGCTACGCCGGTACGATCAAGCGTTACAACTTCTCCTCCGGCCGTGCCACGCACGGTAACTCGCGCTCGCACAACGTGCCGGGCTCGATCGGTATGGCGCAGGATCCGGGTCGTGTTTTCCCGGGTAAACGCATGACGGGTCACATGGGTGACGTGACGGTGACGGTGCAGAACCTCGAAATCGCTCGTATCGACGCAGAGCGCAAGCTGCTGCTCGTGAAGGGTGCGATTCCGGGCGCGAAGGGCGGCAAGGTCTTCGTGACGCCGGCCGTCAAGACCAAGGGGGCGAAATAATGGAACTCAAGCTCCTGAACGAAAATGGTCAGGAAGGTGCAGTGGTCAACGCATCGGACGTCGTGTTCGGTCGTGACTACAACGAAGCGCTGATCCACCAGGTCGTCGTCGCATACCAGGCGAATGCTCGCCAGGGTAACCGCGCACAGAAGGACCGTGAGCAAGTCAAGCACACGACCAAGAAGCCGTGGCGCCAGAAGGGTACGGGCCGCGCTCGTGCCGGTATGTCGTCGAGCCCGCTGTGGCGTGGCGGTGGTCGTATCTTCCCGAATTCGCCGGAAGAAAACTTCTCGCACAAGGTCAACAAGAAGATGCATCGCGCAGGTCTCTGCTCGATCTTCTCGCAGCTGGCCCGTGAAGGCCGCCTGTCGGTCGTCGAGGACATCATCCTCGAAGCGCCGAAGACCAAGCTGCTGGCCGACAAATTCAAGACCATGGGTCTCGATTCCGTTCTGATCATCACGGACACGGTCGACGAGAACCTGTACCTGGCTTCGCGCAACCTGCCGCACGTGGCGATTGTCGAGCCGCGCTACGCTGACCCGCTGTCGCTGATCTACTTCAAGAAAGTGCTGGTCACGAAGGCTGCGGTCGCCCAGATCGAGGAGTTGCTGTCATGAGCGAGATTCGCAAGAACGATCATCGTTTGATGCAGGTCCTGCTCGCACCGGTGATCTCGGAAAAGGCGACGCTGGTTGCCGACAAGAACGAGCAAGTCGTGTTCGAAGTCGCACCGGATGCCACGAAGCAGGAAGTGAAGGCGGCTGTCGAGCTGCTGTTCAAGGTTGAAGTTGATTCGGTCAACGTGCTGGTTCAGAAGGGCAAGCAAAAGCGCTTCGGCCGTTCGATGGGCCGCCGCAAGGACGTGAAGAAGGCGTACGTTTGCCTGAAGCCCGGCCAGGAAATCAACTTTGAAGCGGAGGCCAAGTAATCATGGCAATCGTTAAAGTTAAGCCGACATCGCCGGGTCGCCGCGCGATGGTCAAGGTGGTCAACAAGAACCTGCACCAGGGCAAGCCGTTCGCGGCACTGCTCGACTCGCAGAGCTCGACCGCCGGTCGTAACAACAACGGCCGTATCACCACGCGTCACAAGGGTGGTGGTCACAAGCAGCACTACCGTATCGTCGATTTCCGTCGCACGAAGGATGGCATTCCGGCAAAGGTCGAACGTCTCGAGTACGACCCGAACCGCAGCGCGAACATCGCGCTGGTGCTCTACGCAGACGGCGAACGTCGCTACATCATCGCCCCGAAGGGCCTGACCGTCGGCCAACAGCTGATGTCGGGTTCGGAAGCGCCGATCCGTGCAGGCAACACGCTGCCGATCCGCAACATTCCGGTCGGTACGACGATCCACTGCATCGAGATGCTGCCGGGCAAGGGCGCGCAAATGGCGCGTTCGGCTGGCACGTCGGCCATGCTGCTGGCACGTGAAGGCGTCTACGCGCAGGTTCGTCTGCGTTCGGGCGAAATCCGACGCGTGCACATCGAGTGCCGTGCAACGATCGGTGAAGTCGGCAACGAAGAGCATAGCCTGCGCCAGATCGGCAAGGCTGGCGCGAACCGCTGGCGCGGTATCCGCCCGACGGTGCGTGGCGTTGCGATGAACCCGGTCGATCACCCGCACGGTGGTGGTGAGGGCAAGACGGCTGCAGGTCGCGACCCGGTGAGCCCGTGGGGTACGCCGGCTAAGGGTTACCGCACCCGCAGCAACAAGCGCACGACGACGATGATCGTCCAGCGCCGTCACAAGCGTTAAGGAGTAGGCAATGGCACGTTCTGTTAAAAAAGGTCCGTTCTGCGACGCCCATTTGCTGAAGAAAGTTGAGGCGGCTGCAGCTTCGCGCGACAAAAAGCCGATCAAGACCTGGTCGCGTCGCTCGACGATTCTGCCGGATTTCATCGGCCTGACGATCGCTGTTCACAACGGCCGTCAACACGTTCCGGTGTATATCTCGGAAAACATGGTCGGCCACAAGCTTGGCGAGTTCGCACTGACCCGTACGTTCAAGGGTCACGCAGCCGACAAGAAGGCCAAGAAATAAGGGGCAATCAAGATGGAAGTGAAAGCAATTCATCGCGGTGCCCGCATCTCGGCGCAGAAAACGCGCCTTGTGGCTGACCAGATCCGCGGTTTGCCGGTCGACAAGGCGCTGAACGTTCTGACGTTCTCGCCGAAGAAGGCGGCTGGCATCGTGAAGAAGGTTGTGCTGTCGGCAATCGCGAATGCGGAGCACAACGAAGGCGCTGATATCGACGAGCTCAAGATCAAGAGCATCTACGTCGACAAGGCTGCATCGCTCAAGCGTTTCACCGCGCGCGCCAAGGGCCGCGGTAACCGCATCGAGAAGCAATCCTGTCACATCACTGTGACGGTCGGGAATTAAGGAGCCATACGATGGGACAGAAAATTCATCCGACTGGCTTCCGCCTGGCTGTCAGCCGCAATTGGGCTTCGCGTTGGTACGCGAACAACAACAATTTCGCGGCGATGCTGCAGGAAGACATCGGTGTTCGTGAATACCTGAAGAAGAAGCTGAAGAACGCTTCGGTCGGTCGGGTGGTCATCGAGCGTCCGGCGAAGAACGCGCGCATCACGATTTACAGCTCGCGTCCGGGCGTGGTCATCGGCAAGAAGGGCGAGGATATCGAACAGCTGAAGACGGAACTGCAACGCCGCATGGGCGTGCCGGTTCACGTCAACATCGAAGAAATCCGCAAGCCGGAAACCGATGCTCAGCTGATCGCTGACTCGATCACGCAACAGCTCGAGCGCCGGATCATGTTCCGTCGCGCGATGAAGCGTGCGATGCAGAACGCGATGCGTCTGGGTGCCCAAGGCATCAAGATCATGAGCGCAGGCCGTCTGAACGGTATCGAAATCGCTCGTACGGAGTGGTATCGCGAAGGTCGCGTGCCGCTTCACACGCTGCGTGCCGATATCGACTACGCGACTTCGGAAGCGAAGACGACTTACGGGATCATCGGCGTCAAGGTGTGGGTCTACAAGGGCGATACGCTCGGCCGCAACGACGCACCGGTGGTGGAAGAAGTAGCCGAAGACAAGCGTCCGCGTCGCAATGCGCGTCCGGGCGACCGTCGTCCGCGCCGTGACGGCGAAGGCGGCGCTCCGGGTGCTCGTCGTGGCGCACCGCGCCGTGGCGCCGGCAAGCCCGAAGACGGCAAGACTGGAGAATAACGATGCTGCAACCGAAACGCAGAAAGTATCGTAAAGAGCAGAAGGGTCGTAACACCGGCAAGGCGACGCGCGGCAACGCAGTGTCGTTCGGTGAGTTCGGTCTGAAGGCGATCGGTCGCGGTCGTTTGACCGCACGTCAGATTGAAGCGGCGCGTCGTGCAATGACGCGTCACATCAAGCGTGGCGGCCGCATCTGGATCCGGATCTTCCCGGACAAGCCGATTTCGCAGAAGCCGGCCGAAGTGCGTATGGGTAACGGTAAGGGTAACCCGGAGTACTACGTCGCCGAGATTCAGCCGGGCAAGATGCTCTATGAAATGGACGGCGTAACCGAAGAACTGGCACGCGAAGCGTTCCGTCTGGCCGCAGCCAAGCTGCCGCTGAAGACGGCATTCATCGTGCGCCAGCTC
>NZ_JBYQCG010000071.1:0-150310 GCF_057837105.1 Burkholderia sp. APQ4-4ca
CGGTACGGTGCCTGTCGCGGGTCTTCAGCTGGAATACAGCCTCGTGGAACGTAGCAGCGAGCATGAACTTCTTCCGGCCGGCAAGGCATTGGGACTGGGGATCGTTGGCTGGTCCCCGTTGGGCGGCGGCATGCTTACCGGAAAATACCGTAATGGCGAAACCGGGAGGCGGGAAGGTTTTGGCGGCAACGTGTTCCAGCCCGAAAATACCCCGCAACGTACGGCGATCCTCGACGCGCTGATTGCCGTTGCAGACGAAGCGGGCGTGACTCCCGGAGAAATCGCCATCGCGTGGGTTGCCGGAAAGGGCGTGCAGCCTATCATCGGGCCGCGCACGTTGGCGCAGCTCCAGAGCAATCTGGCCGCTATCCGGGTCACCCT
Source organism: Burkholderia sp. APQ4-4ca (assembly GCF_057837105.1). Lineage (NCBI taxonomy): Bacteria > Pseudomonadati > Pseudomonadota > Betaproteobacteria > Burkholderiales > Burkholderiaceae > Burkholderia > Burkholderia sp. APQ4-4ca. Next base: position 382 of record NZ_JBYQCG010000071.1, read on the forward strand.
TTCGGTAGAGCAGATCGGCCGCCTCGACATCGCGAGCGCGATTCCACCCATCTTTCCGTACACGGTGATCGACGCGCCCCAAACCCGCCAGGGCTATACGGGCGGCAAGGCCGACGAGTTCGATTCGCCTGCAGTGCCGGTCGCTTGAGGCAGTGTTTCAATAGCAGGTCGCAAGCATGGCGTCCACGAGACGCCATGTATAGGTTTTTTTACCGCAATTCAGCTACCCGAACTGATGCAAATGCTGCGGCGCGAGACGCGCGAACGGTGCCTCACGCGCTGCTCGCCGTGGCCAACGCGGCGCGGGAGTGCAAACGAAGGAGATGCCAATGCTTGAAGCCGATGCAGTGACGCCGGCGGACTCGCAGGAACACTTGAAAGTACAGCCGCTCGAAACGATACGCAGCTATCACGCGCATATTTACTTTGACGGCCCGGAGCAACGGCGTGTCGCCGAAGTCTTGCGGGAACACATCGCGCAACGCTTCCCGGTCGTTCTCGGTCGCTGGCACGATCGACCGATTGGCCCTCATGCGAAGCCGATGTATCAGGTCGCCTTTTCCCGACATGAATTCGGTCGTTTCCTGCCTTGGCTCATGATAAATCGTCGTGGACTGACGGTACTCGTTCATCCCAATACCGGCCATCCACTCGCGGACCACCTCGACCATCCGGTCTGGATGGGTGAAGTGCTCGACATCGTCAACCGGCAGCTGCTCCCCGTCGATGAAGGACCGGAGCCGGATCTCGTCACCAACACTCGACCAACGGTGAAGCCATGAGTGATATTCCCTACGGCAATGCGCTCATCATCGGGGCTGGCTTCGGCATTAGTGCAGCCCTCACGCGGGCGCTGCGTTCCGCAGGTCTTCCCGTCATTATCGCCTCACGAAACCCCGATAGATTGGCGCCGCTGGTGAGCGAGACGGGAGCCGTCGCGCTGCAGGTCGATGCATCAGAAGCCGCGCAGGTCGCGCGCCTTTTCGAAGAGACGGTGGAGCGAATCGGGCCGCCCGAGATCGTTATCTATAACGCCAGTAGCGTCGTCCGCGGTCCTATCGTTGAGCTCGATCCGGTTCATGTCGAACATGCAGTATCCGTCACCGCATTGGGCGCGTTTTACGCGATACAGCAAGCTGCCAGGCACATGGTTCCTGTGGGCAGAGGCGCAGTCTTGTTGACCGGAGCGACCGCCGGCATCAAAGGATTTGCCCGCTCCGCACCTTTTGCGATGGGTAAGTTCGCTCTGCGGGGACTGGCCCAGAGTGCTGCCCGTGAACTTGCGCCTCAAGGCATCCACGTCGCCCACGTAATCGTCGACGGCAGTGTGCGGGCGAGCGGACGCGTGGATCCATCGGATCGCACGCTTGATCCGGACGCCATCGCTCGAGGCTATATCGATCTCTTGCGCCAACACCGCAGTGCATGGTCGTGGGAAATCGAGGTGCGGCCCTGGGTAGAGAGCTTTTGACCGTGGAGTCACATTGGACTTGGCAATATGAACTTTCGTGAGCGTTGGCATTTATCACGGCAGCGAAGGGCGCCGCCGCGCAAATTCTTGACTCCCTTGGGAGCGATCGACCATTGAGCACCGGCCCGTACAAGCCAGGGGTACTGCAACGAATTGTTCCGGCAATCGAATGGCCGGTTACACGCCGGTTGCAGTCCTCCAACATCAAAGCACGAATGACAACTTCTGGCCGACCGCCGACGTTTCTCCCCGGTGTCCCCAGGGACTCCGCGACGAACCTTTGTTTTTCCACGCTGGCGCCGATGACCGCGCTCGATGCGTCGATCGCGGCGAAATGACTGCATGCGAGCGCGCAGCCCCGCGCGTCGCGTCATCCCCCCGTCACCGGCGGAAAGAACGCAACCTCGCTATCCTCCCGCACGACGAAGTCCCCGGTCACCATTTCGAGGTTCACGGCCGCCCGCACGGGGCGGTCCATCCGCAGCGCGTCCGCGCTGCGCGCGTCGCGTGCGGCCAGCGTGCCGCGCAGCGCGTCGACGGTGAGTTCGCGTGCGTCGATCTCGACGGTTTCTACGTCAAGATCCAGTTGTTCGCGAATGCTCGCGAAGTATTTGATCGTCAGTTTCATAGGATGTCGTCAGCAGCAGCGGCGGAATTGGAAACACGAAGCGAACGCAATCAGCCCCAGCGCCGCATCGCCTGGTCGTCGTGCGCCTTCGCCTCGACCCAGCCGGATTCGCCGTCGTGCCGGATCTCCTTCTTCCAGAACGGCGCATGAGTCTTCAGGAAATCCATCAGGAATTCGCACGCATCGAACGCGGACGCGCGATGCGCGGCGGCCACCACGACCAGCACGACGGGCTGGCCGAGCGGAATGCGGCCGACGCGGTGCACGATCCTGACCGCCTCGAGCCGCCAGCGCGCGCTCGCCTCCTCGACGATGCTCCACAGCGCCTGTTCGGTCATCGTCGGGTAATGCTCGACTTCCAGCGCGACGACGTCGTCGACGTCGCCTTCCTTGCGCACGACCCCAAGAAAATTCACGACCGCACCGACATTCGGATTGCGAACGATCGGCGCAAGCTCCGCGCCCGCGTCGATCGGCGCATGCTGCACGCGCACTTCGAAGCCGGCGGCGATCGCGGGTGCCGCTTCGGGGTGCGGGTCGACCGCATCGACGGTCGGCGCGGGGCTGCCGGCACGCGGCGGATCGTCGGGCAGCCCGGCGCGGGATTCGGTGAAGGTCGTCATGACAGGTTCTCCAGTGGGCGGCGCATCCGGTGTCGCGCGGCGGCCCTTCAGCCGCCGACGAGCGACATGCGCACGGTCGGATAGGTCTTGCCCGGCGCGCGGGCCGGCCGTGCGGCCCGGCGCTCGGAATAGCGGTCGTCGCGCCGCGTCCAGCGTTCGCGCACGGCGGCGGCGAGGTCGGCGGCCGACGCCGCATCGTCGAGCCACGGCCGCAGGTCGGTGCCTTGCGTCGCGAACAGGCACGTATAAAGCTGCCCGTCGGCCGACACGCGGGCGCGCGAGCAGGTGCCGCAGAACGGATGCGACACGCTCGCGATGAAGCCGACTTCGCCTGCACCATCGATGTGCGCGCAACGAATCGCGGTGGCGTCGTGCCCCGGTTCGCCGACGAGCACGAGCGGATAGTGTGCGTCGATCAGCTCGCGCATCCGCGCGGCCGGCATCACCTTGTCGCCGGACCAGAAGCTGGCGCCGCCGACGTCCATGTATTCGATGAAACGCACGGCCACGCCCGTATGCCGGAAGTGCCGCACGAGCGGCAGGATCTGGTCGTCGTTCACGCCGCGCTCGATCACCGCATTGACCTTGACCGGCGCGAGCCCGGCCGCGTGCGCGGCCTCGATGCCGGCCAGCACGCGCGACACCGGCACGTCGGCGTCGCTCATCCGGCGGAACACCGCGTCGTCGAGCGCATCGAGGCTCACGGTCACGCGTGACAGCCCCGCGTCGCGCAGCGTGCGCGCCTTCGCGGCGAGCAGCGAGCCGTTGGTCGTCAGCGCGATTTCGACGGGCCTGCCGTCGACGGTCGTCAGCGCGGCGAGCCGTTCGATCAGCGCTTCGAGGTGGCGGCGCAGCAGCGGCTCGCCGCCCGTGATGCGGATCTTCTCGACGCCGAGCGACGTAAAGGCGCGGGCGATCTTTTCCAGTTGCGCGAACGACAATCGTTCGGACGACGGCATGAACGCGTAGTCGGCGCCGAAGCTTTCGCGCGGCATGCAATAGCCGCAACGGAAATTGCACTGGTCGATGACGGACAGGCGCAGGTCGCGCAGCGGACGGCCGAGCGTGTCGGACGGGCGGGAGAAAGCGCCGGGCAATGCGTCGCCGGATGAAGCGGCGGCGGCCGGCGCGGCGGAAACGATGGCATTCACGATCGGGTCGTCGGCCTGCATGAAGTAAGCGGAGGGGCGTCGCCGCTCGGCCGTGCGGATGCCGACGTGTCGGCGCACAGGTCGTGACGAGCCTCATCGTGAGCATAGTCCGCCGCGTTTGGCCGGCAGGGACACAATCGCGCCCGAATTGCAGGAATACAGTTCGCCGCGCGGGACGCGCGACACGCGCGGCGAACGGGGCAGGCGCGCCTTATCGGGCGGATAGTCGACTTCGCGCTCATGCGAGCCAGCGCGCGAATTCGTAGTACGGAACCGCGTCGCCGCGCGCGATGGTGAGTCCCGCCGGCAGCCGCGCGAGCCCGCTGGCCTGCACCAGCGACTGCAGCGTGCCGGCGCCTTGCTGACGCAGCGTGTCGAGCGCGAGCGCGCCGTCCGCGCCCACCGTCCAGCGCACGCGCACGAAGCGCTCGCGCTGCGCGTCCGGCTCGAAGCCGGTGTCGATCGGCAGCGACGGCACGACCGGCACGCAAGCGTCGCGCCCCTGCAGGCGTCGGATCAGCGGCGCGACGAACAGTGCGAACGTCGTCATCGCGGCGCCCGGATTGCCGGGCAGCAGCACGACGGGCCGCGCATCGAGCCGCGCGAGCGCGACCGGCTTGCCGGGCTTCATGCGCACGCCGGCGACGAGGAACGACGCGCCGAGCGCGGCCAGCGTGGGGCGCAGCAGGTCCTTGTCGCCGACCGACGCGCCGCCGACGCAGATCACGAGGTCGCACTGCGCGTGCAGGTCACGCAGCGCCCGTTCGACGGCGGCCACCGTATCGGCCGCGTGCACGCTCGCCGCGACGTCGGCGCCGGTTCCGGCGACCAGCGCGGCGAGCATCGGCGCATTGCTGTTGTAGATCTGCTGCGGCGCGCGCGGCTGGCCGCATGCGACCAGCTCGTCGCCGGTCGTCAGGATGCCGACGCGCAGCGCCGCGCGCACGTCGATTCGGGCGAGACCTTGCGCGGCGGCCACGCCGACGTGCATCGCGCCCATCCGCACGCCCGCCGGCACGAGCAGCGCGCCGGCGCGTACTTCCTCGCCGCGGCGGCGGATGTGCGACCCGCTGCGCTGCGGCATGTCGAACGTGACGCGGCCGTCCAGTTCGTGCGCATGCTCCTGCATCACGACGGTGTCGGCGTCGGGCGGAATCAGGCTGCCGGTGAAGAGGCGGGCGGCCGTGCTCGGCGCGAGCGGCGCGGGCGTATCGCCGGCATAGCAGCGTTGCGCGACACGCAGCGGCTCGCCGTGCGCAAGGTCCGCATGACGCACGGCGTAGCCGTCCATCGCGCTCTGGTCGGCCGGCGGCTGGTCGAGCACGGCCGTCAGCGGCGCGGCCAGCACGTGGCCGGCCGCTTGCGCGATCGGCACGGAGGTGACGGCCTCGAGCGGCGCGAACGCGCTGGCGAACCGTTGCTGCGCGGTATCGAAATCGGACAGGTGTGTCATGAAGCGTGGGCCGGATGTGCCGGTGCGGGTTCGTGTGGATCGGGGTGAACGGCGGCGGGCGACACGTATTCGACGAAGCCGTCGTTGCGGCAGAAGCCGAGCAGCCGCACGCCGGCTTCGCGGGCGACGTCGATCGCGAGCGACGTCGGCGCCGAGATCGTCGCGATCATCGGGATGCCGACCCGCGCGGCCTTGCGCACCAGTTCGTAGCTCGCGCGGCTCGACAGGAACACGAAGCCCGCGTGCAGGTCGGCGCGGCGGCGTGCGAACTGCCCGATCAGCTTGTCGAGCGCGTTGTGGCGGCCGACGTCCTCGCACACGTCGAGCACGACGCCGTTGCTATCGCACCACGCGGCCGCGTGGATGCCGCCCGTCTCGCGCATCAGCGTCTGCCGGGCCGGCAACGCACGCGCGGCGCACGCGATCGCGTCGGCGCCGATGCCCGCGGCCGTGCCGGCGGCCGCGATACGTGGCGGGTGCAGGTCGAGCTGTGCGATGCTTTCGATGCCGCACACGCCGCAGCCCGTGCGGCCGGCCAGCGCGCGGCGGTGGGCCTTCAGCGTCATGAACGCTTGCTGCGACACGGTGAGCCGCACTTCGGCGCTGCCGGGCCGGCATTCGCTTTCGATGTCGAAGACGTCCGACGCGCGCTCGACGATGCCTTCGCTCAGCGCGAAGCCGAGGCCGAACGCGTCGAGGTCGATCGGCGTCGCCATCATGACCGTGTGCGAGATGCCGTTGAACACGAGTGCAACCGGGGTTTCGTCGACGACGCGATCGACGGTGTCGCGCGCGTCGCCGGCACGATGGCGCGTCACCCGGCACGCGGTGCTGCCGGTCGGGTCGTCGCGGCGAATGCAGGACTCCATGCGGGTTTCTCCAGGCGGGGCGGCCGGCGGGCCGGCCGGGCTCGGCGCGTACGCCGAACCACGGGTATCGATGCCGCCGGGCGGGCGCCGAAGGGCGCGCGACCGCCGCGGGCAGGCGTTGCACGACATGTTAAGTGGAGTGAACAGTGCGCCCGACGCACAGCGCCGCCACGCGGGAAGCAGTACAGCTGAGCGTCCCGCCGGCATGGTAACTATTTTCCGTGCACACATCTTCGGCGGCGCAAGCAGCACAGTTTCAGCGCACGTTCGAATGATTGCGAGTATCGTTGCAAACGCGATATCGTCGTTCACGCTTCGATGCCGTGCGAGCAACCGCTGGTGCGCGCATGTGTCGTCGTCAAGCCGTCGCGCGATTTCCTGCTTCGAGCGTACGTCCTCACAACCACGAGCAAATTACGGTCATGGAAATCTTCGATGCGTTCCATCTCGCCCGATTGCAATTCGCATTCACGGTGTCGTTCCACATCGTGTTCCCCGCGATCAGCATCGGCATGGCGAGCTTCCTGGCGGTGCTGGAATGGCGCTACCTCGTCACCGGCGACGCCGCCTACAAGTCCATGTTTCAGTTCTGGTCGAAGATCTTCGCGATCGGCTTCGGGATGGGCGTGGTCTCCGGTGTCGTGATGGCGTACGAGTTCGGCACCAACTGGTCCGGGTTCTCGCGCGTCGCGGGCAACATCACCGGGCCGCTGCTCACGTATGAAGTGCTGACGGCGTTCTTCCTCGAAGCCGGCTTCCTCGGCGTGATGCTGTTCGGCTGGCAGCGCGTCAGCCCGCGCGCGCACTTCTTCGCGACGCTGATGGTCGCGGTCGGCACGCTGATCTCGACGTTCTGGATTCTCGCGTCGAACAGCTTCATGCAGACGCCGCAGGGCTACAAGATCGAGAACGGCCTCGTCGTGCCGGTCGACTGGTTCAAGATCGTCTTCAACCCGTCGTTTCCGTACCGTCTCGCGCACATGACGATCGCGGCGTTCATCGTCGCGGGCTTCATCGTCGCCGCCTGCGGCGCGTGGCACCTGCTGAAGGGGCGCCGCGACGAGCCGGTGAAGCGCAGCTTCTCGATGGCGCTGTGGATACTGCTGGTGCTCGCGCCGATCCAGATCTTCGTCGGCGACGCGCACGGGCTGAACACCCGTGAATACCAGCCGGCGAAGATCGCGGCGATCGAAGGACTATGGGAAACGGAGAAGGGCGGCACCGCGCTGAACCTCGTCGGGCTGCCCGACATGCAGGCCGAAACCACCCGCTATGCGATCCAGGTGCCGCACCTCGGCAGCCTGATCCTCACGCACAGCTGGGACGGCGAGATCCGCGGGCTGAAGGAATTTCCGCCGCAGGACCGCCCGTATTCGCCGATCATCTTCTGGACGTTCCGGATCATGGCCGGCCTCGGGATGCTGATGTTGCTGACCGCGCTGCTCGGGCTGCTGCTGAGAAAGGGCGGGCGCCTGTACGAGACACGCTGGTTCCAGTGGTTCGTGGTCGCGATGGGGCCGTCGGGCATCGTCGCGCTGCTGGCGGGCTGGATCACGACCGAGGTCGGGCGGCAGCCGTGGACCGTGTACGGCGTGCTGCGCACCATCGATTCGGTCTCCCCGCTCACCGCCCAGCAGGTCGGCGTGTCGCTGCTGGTCTTCGTGGTCGTGTATTTCCTGGTGTTCGGAACGGGTATCTACTACATGATGAAACTGATGAAGCGCGGGCCGGCGGCCCAGGCCGGCTACATCGAGCTGCACCGGCATCCGGGGCTGCGCAAGAGCGCGCTGTCCACGCCGCTGAACGTGACCGAGGCGGAGTAACCATGCACATCGATCTTCCTGTCGTCTGGGCCGCGATCATCGGCCTCGGCGTATTCATCTACGTGATGCTGGACGGCTTCGATCTCGGCATCGGGCTGCTGTTTCCGTTCTTCGACGCGAAGGCCGAGCGCCAGGTGATGCTCGACACCGTCGCGCCGGTGTGGGACGGCAACGAGACGTTTCTCGTGCTCGGCGGCGCGGGCCTCTACGGCGCGTTCCCGGTCGTGTATTCGACGCTGCTGCCGGCCAACTACCTGCCGCTGGTGCTGATGCTGGTCGGGCTGATCTTCCGGGGCGCGGCGTTCGAGCTGCGCGCGAAAGCCACCCGCACGCAGCACATGTGGGATCTCGCGTTCATCGGCGGCTCGGCGCTCGCCGCGTTCTGCCAGGGGATCGTGCTCGGTTCGCTGCTGCAGGGCATCAAGATCGAGAACAACCAGTTCGCGGGCGGGCCGTTCGACTGGCTGTCGCCGTTCAGCATGCTGTGCGGGATCGGCGTGCTCGTCACCTATGCGACGCTCGGCTGCGGCTGGCTGATCCTGAAGGTCGACGGCGAACTGCAGCGCAAGATGCGGTTGCTGATGAAGCCGCTCGCGGGCGTGCTGCTCGCGATGATGGGCGTGGTCAGCCTGTGGACCGTGATCGGGCTGCCGGCCGTCGCGCACCGCTGGTTCGGCAGCGGCAACCTCGGCTGGTTCCTGCCGGTGCCGATCCTCGTCGTCGCATGCGTGTGGGGCATCTTCTACGCGGTGAAGCGTGCGCACGAGGCCACGCCGTTCCTGCTGACGCTCGCGCTCGTGTTCCTCGGCTACACGGGGCTCGTGATCAGCATCTGGCCGAACATCGTGCCGCCGTCGCTGTCGATCTGGGACGCGTCGTCGAGCCACTCGAGCCAGTTGTTCGCGCTGGTCGGCACCGTGATCGTGCTGCCGATCATCCTCGTGTACAACGCGATGCAGTACCGCGTGTTCCGCGGCAAGGTGCGCGAGGGCGATATCGGCTATCACTGAGCGGCAAGCGCGGTGACGGGCGCGGCGCTCGCGTGTCATCACGCGCCGCGCGGCGTCCGGCCGACACCCGACCGAAAAGCGGCCCGCCACGCGCGGGCCGTTGCACATCGGGTGCGGGCGCAACGGGTTGCGTATTCGGGTTCCCTATTCCTTTGCCAGTCGAGAAAACATCATGATCGTCCGACCACGACAGAACTGGCTCCGGATGCTGTTCGTATGGAACGGCTCCGTGCTGCAATCGATCATTCCGCAGCTCGTGTTCATGGCGATCGTCAGCACGCTGGCGGTCTTCACGAACGGGCGCATCTTCGGCGAGAAGATTCCGCTGAACACCGCGCCGTTCACGCTGTTCGGGCTCGCGCTCGCGATCTTCCTCGGGTTTCGCAATAACGCGAGCTTCGAGCGCTTCAAGGAGGCGCGGCATCTGTGGGGCAACCTGCTGATCGCCGCACGCGCCGTGACGTCGCAACTGCATCGCTACCTGCCCGACGGCGTGAGCGACGCCGAGCGCAACCGGCTTGCCGATCTGCTGATCGCGCTCGCCTATGCGCTGAAACACCAGCTGCGTCATACCGATCCGACCGAAGACCTGGTGCGCATCCTCGGCACGGAGCGCACGGCCGCGCTCGGCGGCAAATGCTACAAGCCGGTCGCGATCCTCGACGAATTGCGCGGCGGCATCGTCCGTGCGATGGGGCGCGCGCCCGGCAGCGACGCGACGTGCTGGATGGTCGAGACGCAACTCGATGCGCTCGGCAAGGCGATCGGTGGCTGCGAGCGCATCCTGTCGACGCCGATTCCGTTTTCCTACAGCGTGCTGCTCCATCGCACCGTGTATGCGTATTGCGTGTTGCTGCCGTTCGGGCTCGTCGATTCGACGGAGTTCTTCACGCCGCTGATCTGCGTGTTCATTTCCTACACGCTGATCGCGCTCGAGGCAATTGCGAACGAAGTGGCGGAACCGTTCGGTCTTGCGCCGAATGCGCTCGCGCTCGATGCGATCACGCGCACGATCGAGCGATCGGTGCTCGAACTCGGCGATCGGCCGATGCCCGAGGAATTCGTGCCTGCGTCGACGTATCAGATCACGTAGGCGGCGGGGGCGGTAGTGTAGTCGTCGGTAAGGTTGCTCGGCTGGAGCGGGGGCGGTTGTGTAGACTCGTGCTCGTTCAATGGAGCCCACACCATGCAACTTCTCGATCACGTGTCGATCAGCGTGCCGGACATCGATCTGGCACGGCCCTTCTACGACGCCGTCATGGCTGCGCTCGGCGCGACCAAGGTCTATGACCGGCCCAATGCGCTCGGCTATGGCGAGCGTTGCAACGCGAACGATCCGGCATCGACCTTTCTGGCGGTGTATCTGGATCCCGCCGAAGTCGGGGCGAGCAAGCGGCACTGGTGTTTCAAGGCCGCTTCCCGCGAGCAGGTGCATGCTTTTTTCGAGGCGGGCCTCGCTACGGGTGGGCAGTCCGACGGCGATCCCGGCTTGCGGCCGCAGTACCACGGCGACTACTACGCGGCTTTTCTGGTCGATCCGGCCGGCAACCGGATCGAGGCCGTGTGTCATGCGGCGGTGGCGGAGCGTGGGCAACCCTGACCGTGGTGATAGCCAGTCGATGCATCGGGTTTATCCGCATCCGTCGATTCGCATCGATTCAATCGCGATACGACGGCTCCTCGACGTCGAGGATGCGGTTCATCTCGTCGAAATGCGCGATCGAGAATTCACGAAAGCCTTCCCAGTCACGCGCGGTCTTCTCGGCCACTTCGTCGGACAGCACGTTGATCGGCTTGCCGGTCGCGTACGCGTTGACGAGGATCTGGCAAGCGCGTTCGAGCGTGTACATGTCGTCGAACGCCTCGCCGACCGTGGGTGCGGTCACCAGTACGCCGTGATTGCCCATCAGCAGGCGTGACTTGTCCTTGAGCAGCGACACGAGGCGGGCGCCTTCGTCTTCGGTATCCGCCATTCCGGAGAATGCGGTGTCCAGCGCAACGCGATTGAAATAGCGGGCCGTGTTCTGTTCGATGGGCAGGATGGTCGGATCGGACAACGTCGAGATCGCGGTGACATGGACGGGATGCAGGTGCATGGCGACGCGTACATGCGGTAGTTGCTGGTGCAACTGACCATGGATCGCCCACGCGGTCGGGTCGACGCTGCCGTTTTCGAGGCTCGACCGATCGTCGGCGTCCAGCAGAACCAGATCGCTCGCGCGGATCCGCGAGAAGTGCATCCATTTGGGGTTCATCAGGAAGCGGCGGCCGTCGTCCGAAGCGGCCACGCTGAAGTGGTTCGCGACCGCTTCATGCATGCCGAGGCGGGCGAAGCAGCGGAAAGCCGCGGCGAGATCGATGCGAAGCTGGGTTTCGTTCATGTCGAAGTGCGTGATCGGAAGTGTGAGAAACGGGGCGCCGGCCGCAAGTTCATGGTTGGACGCACCGAGTTGCAGAAAAGGCTCGACCAGTCGGGCGGCCGAGCGCCGGCCATGCGTCGATGCATCGACCCGCTTGCTGTCTCACGGCGGTCCGTTCGCGTCGGCCGTTGCGTCGTCCGATTTCCAGAATGCGTTGCGGTCGCGATAGTTTTGCAGGAACTGCTGCAGCCGCGGGTTCGTGGAGCGGCGGAACACGTCGCCCGGTGCGCCGCTCACGGCGATCCGGCCATGGTCGAGAAACACGACGCGATCGGCCATCTGGGCGGCGAAGCCCATCTCGTGCGTGACGACGACCATCGTCATCCCGTCGCGCGCGAGCTGCTTCATGACCTGCAGCACTTCGCCGACGAGTTCCGGGTCCAGCGCGGAGGTCGGCTCGTCGAACAGCATCAGGTGCGGCTCCATCGCCAGCGCGCGGGCGATCGCCACGCGCTGCTGCTGGCCGCCGGACAGTTTCGACGGATGGGCGTCCGCCTTGCCGGACATGCCGACCATTTCGAGCATGCGGCCAGCGACGGCGTTCGCGTCGGCGCGCGACATGCGGCGCACCCGCCGCAGCGCTTCGGTGACGTTGCCGAGCACACTCATGTGCGGCCAAAGGTTGAACTGCTGAAACACCATGCCGATGTTGCGGCGCACGCGGTTGATCTCGGCGCTCGACGCGCGCACGCGCGCGCCGTTGCGTTCGACATAGCCGAGCATCTCGCCGCCGATCCGGATCTCGCCGTGATCGTAGGTTTCGAGGGCGGCCATGCAGCGCAGCAGCGTGCTCTTGCCGGATCCGGACGGACCGATCAGGCAGACCACTTCGGATGTCGCGATCGACAGATCGATTCCGCGCAGCACGTCGGTCTCGCCGAACCGCTTGTGCAAACCCTTGACTTCGACAAGCGACGTGGCGGACGCCGGGGCGAGCGTTGCGGCGGGTCCGCTTGCGGGGAGGGCGCTGACTGCGTTCATGATTGCCTCGATCGGTTCGGGTCGCCGCGCCGTATTCACGCGTGTCGGGCGAAAGGCGCAATGCGAGTTCGACGAGCCGACTTTACGTGGTCAATATTGATCGGGAAAAACTCTTTTCGAATGGGGTTCGCAGGTTTTTCCAATGCAGCATCGCCTGCCGGCTCGCCGTATCGAGCGACCCTGCGTGGCGCCGGCCCGCCACGTACGCTGCCGGAACCGAAATCAGCCAGTCTTGCGATCGGTCGTTTCGGTCGTGGAGAGATGGTCGGCCAGCCGGCGCAGCATCGCATCGCAACCCTGCAGTTGCTCGACGCTCACGAACTCGTCCGGCTTGTGCCCCTGATCCATACTGCCCGGTCCGCACACCACGGTCGGGATGCCGGCCTGCTCGAACAGTCCGCCTTCCGTGCCGAAGGCGACGGTGCCGAACGCGCTCGATCCGCTGAGTATCGCCAGCAGGCGGGCGGCGTCGCTGTCGTCCGGTGTCGAAAGCCCCGGATAGGCGGACAGCGGCTGCATCCGGATATCGCAGTCCGCATGAACCGCGCGCATCGTCGGCATCAGTTGCTGCTCCGCATAGGCCTGCAATTCGGTGGTCACTTCATCGGCGTCGAAGCCGGGCAGCGTGCGGACCTCGAAATCGAATTCGCATGCATCGGGAACGATGTTCAACGCCTTGCCGCCGTGGATCACGCCGGTCTGGACAGTCGAGAACGGCGGATCGAAGCGAGCGTCGTGATGCTCCGGTTGCGCGAGGCGCTCGCCGATTTCCTCCAGCCGGTTGACCAGACGCGCCGCATACTGAATCGCATTGACGCCGTACGGCGCATACGCGGAATGACACGCGGCGCCCTTGACGTGGCAGCGCATCGCCAGCTTGCCCTTGTGGCCGAGCACGGGCTTCAATTCGGTCGGCTCGCCGATCACGCAGAGCACGGGCCGATGCGGGCGCTTCGCGAGTTCGGCCAGCATCGGCCGCACGCCGAGACAGCCGATCTCCTCGTCGTACGAGAACGCGAGATGGATCGGCAACGACAACGGTCGCTCGACGAACATCGGTACCGCGGCCAGCATCGACGCGAGAAAGCCTTTCATGTCCGCGGTGCCGCGGCCATACAGCCGGCCGTCGCGTTCGCTCATCCGGAACGGCTCGACGGTCCATGTCTGGCCGTCGGCGGGCACCACGTCCGTATGACCCGAGAGCAGGATGCCGCCGCGCTCGCGCGGCCCGATCGTGGCGAACAGGTTCGCCTTGCTGCGCGCGTCGTTGTAGAACAGTTCGCTGTCGACGCCGTAGCCCGCCAGATAGTCGCGGATGAACTCGATCATCGCGAGGTTCGAGTGCCGGCTGACCGTATCGAAGCCGATCAGTTCGGCGAGCAGCGTGCGGCTGGTCGGCTCACTCATCGCCGGGTACGCCGTATTTCGGTGCGGTCGTCGGATCGAGCGCGCGCGTTACGTAGTCCTGCATCTGCGGACGGTATGCATGCCACAGCGCGGCGAGTGCCGAGATCGGCGCATCGTCGGTCCAGTCGACGCGCAGGTCGACGAGCGGCCACACCTGCGTATCGACGATCTTCAACGCGGCGGAATGCACCGGGCCGGCTTCTCCGCCTGCGTCGATCGCGGCCTGCATCGCCGCGAGCAGACGATCGGCGAGCGGGCCGGGCGTCTGCTCGAACGCCGGCACCATCGCGTCGATCACGTCCTGACTGGCCAGCATGTTGCCTGCGACGACGCACTGTCGGCCCGCCACCGCATGATGCAGGCCGAGCGCCTGCGCGCCGGTCCAGAATGCGGTGCGGCCCTGCGCATCGACGACCGTGACCTGCCGGTAGTCGCGCCAGCGATCGGTGTCGAGCGCGGCTTCGAGCGCCTGCGCCGGATCGGCCGCGCCGTCGCGGAGCAGGTCGAGCACCTGCGGGCCGAGCGACGGCAGCGTGACGTTCTGCGTCGCCACGGCGCCCGCGCCGGCGCGAACCCACGGGCAGCGCGCGCCCACTGCGATGCTCGAGGAGCTGATCGCGATGCCGAGTTGTCCGGTTTCGGCACACCGTCCGACGATCGAGAATGTCATGTCACGCTCCGGCGGCGGCGGTCGGCTGCCAGTTGTCGGGAATCACGGCGATGACGTCGATTTCCATCAGCCATTCCGGCTGGCCCAGCGCACTGACCACGAGGCCGGTCGAAATCGGATAGACGCCCTTGAGCCACTTGCCGACGACCTGATAGACCGGCTCGCGATAACGCGGATCGATCAGGTACGTAGTGGTCTTGACGATATGCGTGAGGTCGCTGCCGGCCTCCTCGAGCAGTTGCTTGACGTTTTTCATGGCCTGTTCGGCCTGCGCGCGCGGATCGCCGAGGCCGACCAGATTGCCGTCGAAGTCGGTGCCGATCTGGCCGCGCACGTAGACCGTGTTGCCGGCCCGGACAGCCTGGCACAGATCGTTGTCGAGCGCCTGGTTCGGGTAGGTGTCTTTCGTGTTGAACATCCGGATACGGGTGTGGGTCGGCTGGCTCATCGTCATGAATTCCTGAAGGAGGGTTCGGTAGACCGTGCGGTGCGACTCGGTCGTGCGTTCAGTGCGCGGCGGCGCGGGTCGGCATCGGGCTCGGGATGGTTGGCTCGGCGACGTGATCGTCGGCTTGCGGCGCGGCCGCAATGCTGCGTCGCGCGGCAGCCTCGTGATAGTGCTGGTAGCTGCGCTGCGTCGCGATATGTCCGGCCACATGTTTCGCGTCGTGCCAGACGCCCCAGATGAACGCGGAGCCGCGCCGCGACAGCCACGGCAGACCGAGGAAATAGAGTCCGGGCTCGCTGGCGACGCCGCGCTGATGTTTCGGCTTGCCGTGCTCGTCGAAGGCGTCGACCTGCAGCCACCCGAAGTCGTTCGCGTAGCCGGTCGCCCAGATGATCGACGTGACGCCAGTCGCGGCGAGGTCGAGTTGCGTGAGCGGGTCGGCCAGGCATGGCGGATCGGCGGGAATGTGGCGGGCTTCGGGTTCCTCCGGCAGATCGAGACCGTTGCTGGCGGCGTACGCGTCGGCGGCGTCCAGCAGCGACAGATAGTTTTCGTCGCCGGCCGCGATGTTGGCCGCGAGATCCGCTTCGAACGTGACGATGCCTTGATCGAACGCTCGCGTCACGCCGACCAGCGTCACGCCGTCGTGCGCGAGACGGCGGAAGTCGACCGTGTGGCCGCCGTCCGCGCCGCTCACGGCGATCGTCACGTGCGACCGGCCGGGGCGCATCGTTTCCATGTCCCACAGACCCAGTACGCCGAGCCACCAGCAGAAATCGCGGCCGCGATACGCGCGCGGCGGACGGTCGTGAGGGCCGACGGACAGATAGACCTGACGGCCCGAGCGTTGCAGTTCGGCCGCGATCTGGACGCCCGACGACCCCGCGCCGACGACCAGCACGTTGCCGGCGGGCAGTTGCGCCGGATTGCGGTAGTCGGCGGAATGAATCTGCGTCAGGCGCGCGTCGGTGGGCGCGATGGCCGGAATGACCGGGCATTGGAACGGCCCGGTCGCAACCACGACGCGGTTCGCGTGGAAGGTGCCGTCCGACGTCTCGACGACGAAGCCCTGACGGCCGGCGTCGCGGACCACGCGCCTGACGTCGACGCCGGTCCGGATCGGCGCGTCGATCATGCGCGCGTAGTCGACGAAGTACTCGGCCATCTGATCCTTCGTTGCGAACCCGTCCGCATCGACACCGCCGATAGTCATGTTGGGGAAGCGGTCGTGCCATGCCGGGCCGTTCGCCACCAGCGAATCCCAGCGCGCGGTGCGCCAGCGCTCCGCGATGCGAGCGCGTTCCAGCACGAGATGCGGCACGCCGTGCGCACGGAGGTGTTCGCTCATCGCGATACCGGCCTGTCCGGCGCCGACCACCAGCGTATCGATGGATGTGACTTCGACGGTCATGTTGATTTTTCCTGATGCGTATCGATCGGGTTGTTCATGGACGGATAAATCCGTTTCGCCGCAATTCGCCGCAGTGCTCGCGATGCGATTGCGCAAGGCGATCGCGACGTTCAAGCACCGAAGCCGGAACGCGTCGGTAATCCGAAGCGATGTGCGTCGTGCGGCCGTGTTTCCTGAGCATTGCGTTCTGCTGAAGAAAATCTACGCCGGTGCACTGAATCTGAAAAATATATTTAAAAAATGAATTGCATCCGGTTTGCCTATGCAGATGCGTGCGTACGGACCGGCAATGAACTGAACGCAAGCGGATGGCGCCGGCAAAACGCCGAGGCCGCCATCGAAGCGGGAAAAGGAAGGAAGCGGACGCAACGAAACGCGCGACGCGACGGCATGGGTCGAGGCCGCCTTCCCGCTGCGCGGCGGACGGCCGCTATGCCGCTTCGCGCGCGGCGCCCGCGGCCTGCGCACGGCCACGCAGCCAGTTGATGCTGATGAAGAGCAGGATCGCGAACACGATCAGCACGGTGGCGACGGCGAGGATCGACGGATCGATCTGGTCGCGAATGCCGCTCCACATCTGCCGGGGTACGGTGCGTTGATCGGGGCCGCCGATGAACAGGATCACGATCACTTCGTCGAACGATGTCGCGAATGCGAACACGGCGCCGGTGGCCACAGCCGGCAGGATCAGCGGCAGCGTCACGCGGCGAAAGGTCGTCCACGGCGCGGCGCCGAGATTGGCGGCGGCGCGCAGCAGGCTCCGGTCGAACGACAGCAGCGACGCGGTCACGGTAATCACGACAAACGGCGTGCCGAGTGCCGCATGTGCGAGGATCACACCCGGGTAGGAGTTGACGAGCCCGAGTGGCGCGAAGATCAGGTAGAAGCCGGCCGCGACCACGACGATCGGGATGATCATCGGAGAGATCAGGATCGGCATGATCAGCGAGCGGAACGGAAAGTCGTCGCGCGCGAGACCGATCGCGGCGAGCGTGCCGAGCGTCGTTGCAATTGCCGTGGACGCCGCGCCGATCGCGAGGCTGTTCAGGAATGCCCGCTGCCAGTCCGGGCTGCCGAATGCCTGCGCGTACCAGCGCAGCGAGAAGCCTTCCATCGGGTACGAAAAATACGAACCCGAATTGAACGACAGCGGAATGATCACGAGGATCGGCGCAACCAGAAAGAACAGCACGACCGCGCAGTGGATGCGCACACCGGCAGTGGCAATGCGCGTCGACGGCAGGCTGTTGGGGTTCACGGACACGATGCGGCTCCAGTGACGTCGGGCGTCAGCCGAACCGGAGCCGGTCGATGCCGACGAGCCGGTTGAAGATGAAATAGAACACGGCGGTGAAGATCACGAGATACGCGGACAGCGCACCGGCCAGCCCCCAGTTGAGCAGATCGTTGGTTTGCGACGCGATCAGCTGGCTGATCATCTCGTCGCCCGCACCGCCGAGCAGGGCCGGCGTGATGTAGTAGCCGAGCGCCAGCACGAACACGAGAAAGCATCCGGCGCCGATGCCCGGCAGCGTCTGGGGCACGTACACGCGAAAGAACGCGACGACCGGGTGAGCGCCGAGCGATTGCGCGGCGCGCATGTAGATCGGCGGCACGCTTTTCATCACCGAGTAAATCGCGAGAATCATGTACGGCAGCAGCACGTGCGTCATGCCGATCAGCACGCCGGCGCGGTTGAAGATCAACGGCAGCGGATGATCGACCACATGCAGCGCGAGCAGTACGCGGTTGACCACACCGCCCGGTTGCAGCAATACGTACCACGCGGTCGTGCGGACCAGCAGCGAGGTCCAGAACGGCACGATCACGAACAGCATCAGCAGGTTGCCCTGCCTGGCCGGCAGGTTGGCGAGCAGCCACGATACCGGGTACGCGAGCAGCAGGCACAGCAGCGTGACCGTGGCGCTGATCGACACCGTGCGCATGAACGCGGTGCGGTAGACCGCGCTGTTCGCAGGCACCGAATGGACGGCGCCATCGGGCGACACCTGCGCGTCGAGGCCGTTCAGCAAATAGTCCGGCGTCCATGGCGACGCCGCGCGTTTCAGCAGGCGCCAGGTTTCCGGCCGGTTCCAGCGATCGTCGGCGGCGAGCAGGACGGGCTTCCATGCGGTGACGGCATCCTGGGCACGCACCGTGCGTGCCGACTTCAGCAGCAGCGTGCGGAACTCGGGCTGATAGAAATTCGTCCGGCGCGCGACGTCGCCGAGCGTGCCGGCGTCGCCGGCGCTCTTCAGTCCGTTGGCGAGGGACGCGAACACCCGCTCGTCCGGCACGCCCTGACCGTTCCAGTGTCGCAGCGTCTGCGCGAACGACGGCATCGCGCCGGACAGTTCCGGATTGCGCACGCTGCGGGCCAGCAGCGAAGCAATCGGCGCGATGAACGTGGCGAGCAGGAACACGAGCAGGGGCAGCGTCAGCAGCAGCGCGCGTAACGCCGCCTTGCGCCGCGCCTGCCGGTATTTGACGGCGTGCCCGGCGGCGAGCGCGGGGCTTGCCGCCCTCATGGGAAACATTGGCGAATCGTTCATCGGAACTCCGGAGCGACGCGCCCGGAGCGGGGCGCGTCGCGTAAAACCGCTACGACGTCATGCAGACGCGCATTACTGGCCGAGCCATGTCTGGAAGCGCTTGGTCAGCGCATCGCCGCTGTCGGCCCAGAAGTTCGCATCGATCTGGATCGGTCGCTTGAAGTTGGCGGGCGCGGTCGGCAGGTCGGCAAGGCGTGCCTTGTCGATTAGCGGCAACGATGCCTTGCGCGGCGGCGCGTAGGCGATGTACTTCGACAGATCCGCGTATGCCTGCGGCTGCGCCGATGCGGCGATGAACCGCTTCGCGGTCGCGGCGTGCTTCGCCCCCTTCGGCACGCCCCACCATTCATAGTCGTATACCTGCGCGTCCCAGACGATCTTGAACGGCTTCTTGTCCTGGTGAACGGCGCTGTCGATGCGGCCGTTGTAGGCCTGCACCATCGTCACGGCACCGTCCGCGAGCAGCTGCGGCGCTTGCGCACCGGCTTCCCACCAGACGATGCTCGACTTGATCGTGTCGAGCTTCGCGAATGCGCGATCGACGCCGGCGGGGGTCGCGAGCACCTTGTAGACGTCCGCCGGGGCCACGCCGTCGGCGACCAGCGCCCATTCGAGCGTGACCTTCGGCGACTTTCTCAGGCCGCGCTTGCCCGGGAATTTCTTCAGGTCGAAGAAGTCCGCGATGCGTGTCGGTGCGGTCTTCAGCTTCGACGCGTCGTACGCATACACGGTCGACCACACCATCGCGGCCACCGAGCATTCGCGCAGCGCGCCCGGCAGGAAATCTGACGTGTTGCCGATGGTCTTGCTGTCCAGCTTCTCGAGCAAACCTTCGTCGCAGGCGTTGATCGCGTCGTTGGTCTCCATGTCGATCAGGTCCCACGTCGGGTTCTTCGCCTGTTCCATGGCCTGCAGCTTGGCCAGGCCGCCGTCGTACGACTCGGTCTGGAACTGGGTGCCGGTCTTCGCGGTGAACGGCTCGAACCACGCGTGGCGTGCGGCCGTTTCATAGGCGCCGCCGAACGTGACGACGGACAGCGTATCCGCCGCGCGAGCGGCAGGCAGCGCGGAAAAGGCGCCGAGTGCGACGACAGCCGCGATCGTGCGGCGCGGGGACGCGTAGCGAGGGTTTTGCATTATCAGGCTCCAGAGGCGATGGGCACGGCAACAGGCAGGGTGGGTAAACGAACGGCGGCGCTCGCGACGCGGGTGATGGCCGACGGCGACAGCACCTTGCAGTCGTCGTGTCGCCAGACGATCGTTGCGGCCGCACCGATCGGCGGCAGCGCGACGAGGCGCGTGTTGGAGACCTTGACGACCATCGTGTCGCCGCTGCCGAGTTGCAGCTGAACGCGATGATGATCGCCGCAATACACGATGTCGCGCACGGTCGCCGCGAGGGCGTTCGAGCCCGCCGGCACGTTCGCGGCTTCGGCCGCGCCGAGTACCTGCGCGCGCTCGGGGCGCAGCGCGAGCGTGGCGTCGTCGCCGGCCTCGATCTGGCTGCCGCGGCGACCGCGGATCGTGATGCCGTCGCGAAGCTGAAGCACGGCCCATTCGCCATCGAGCGCGCTGACGTGCCCGGCGAGACCGTTGTTCTCGCCGACGAAGTTCGCGACGAAGGCGTTCTGAGCGTTTTCGTACAGCTCGGTGGGTGTCGCGGCCTGCTGGATGCGTCCGTCCGAGAACACGGCGACGCGATTCGACATGGTCAGCGCTTCGTTCTGATCGTGCGTCACATAGACGATCGTGAGCGACAGATCGCGATGCAGCCGCATGATTTCGTATTGCATCGTTTCGCGCAGCCGTTTGTCGAGCGCGCCGAGCGGCTCGTCCATCAGCACCACGCGAGGTTCGAATACCAGTGCGCGGGCCAGCGCGACGCGCTGCTGCTGGCCGCCGGACAACTGGGCGGGGCGCCGCGACGCGAGATGCGACAGCTCCACCATGTCGAGCGCGCGCTGCACGCGCTGCTTGCGCGCTTCGCGACCGGTCTTGCGCACCGAGAGCGGAAACGCGACGTTCTCGGCGATCGTCAGGTGCGGGAACAGCGCGTAGTTCTGGAACACCATGCCGATGTCGCGCTGATGCGGCGGCTTGTCGTCGAGGCGGTGGCCGTCGAGCAGGATGGTGCCGTCCGTCGGGGTCTCGAAACCGGCGAGCATCATCAGCGTGGTGGTCTTGCCCGAGCCGGACGGTCCCAGCAGCGAGACGAATTCGCCCCGGGCGATGTCGAGATCGAGACCGTCGACAACCGCATGCCGGCCGTCGTAGGACTTGCTGACGCCGACGAACGAAATGTAGGGTTGGCTGGTCATCGTGAGCTTCAATGAGGTGACGTGGGTGGCGAATCGTTGGCGTGCGGCTTCAAATCGCGACGTGCGATGCCAGATAGCGCGCGAAGTCGTAGTTCGGCCGTTCCAGATGACTCAGATGACCGGGCTTCGCAAGCGGGGCATGCACGCCGCGGAACACCGCCTCGACGCCGCGCCGGTCTTCGAGATTGACTTCGTCGAGCAGCTTCTTCAGCGTCGCCATGTATTCGGCGGCCTTCGGGTCGTCGATGAATTCCGGCGACAGGCCGCCGCCGAAGCGGATATGCACGTGATCGACGCCCAGCGGCTGAAGCACCAGATACCAGAAATAGCCCGGCGTCAGCGTGACGAGATGAGTCGGGTAGATCGCGAGCAGCGCCGTCGTCTTGCGCCATTGACCTTGCAGGCGAGTGTTGTTCGGATGCGCATTGCCGATCGGCAGCGACGCCTCTTTCGTGATCCAGTGATAGTTGAATGCGGGCAGTCCGGGCGGGCACTCCATCTCGTCGAGCTTGGAGTGTGGGCCTACCGTCGCGCGATGCAGCATCGGCAGGTGATAGCTCTCCATGAAGTTTTCCGCGAGAATCTTCCAGTTGGTGTCCCACACGTGTTCTTCGTGGAAGGTTTCGACATACGACGCCATGTCGTAATCGGCGATCAGTTCGTCGAGTTCCTTCAACCGAGCGGCAACAGGCGACGCCTCCTGATTGAGCGTGACGTAAACCCAGCCCTGCCAGATCTCGCAGCGAACCTGCGGAAGCTTGTAGCTGTCCTTACAGAAACCGTCCTGCCTGTCCATCATCGGCGCGCCACGCAGCTCGCCGTCCAGAGAATAATTCCACGCGTGATAGGGGCAGACGATACGGCGCACGTTGCCGCGGCCCTCAAGCAGGGTAGACATGCGGTGCAGGCATACGTTCGACATTGCACGCAGGGTGCCGTCGTCGCGGCGGATCACGATGATCGGCTGGCCGGCGATCTCCGCTGTCAGGTAGTCGCCCGGATTCGGCAGCGCGCTCGCGCGGCCCATGCACAGCCATTCGTTGCGAAAGAGCGTCTGCCGTTCCCGTTCAAGAAACTCGGGCGACGTGTAGACGCCCGGCGGCATCGCGCGGGCGTCGCTGAAGTCGCGTTCGCAGTTGGTTTTCAGGTCGCGGACGATCACGTCGATAGACGGCGCTGCCGTAGGAATGAAACGCATCGTGCCTCCGGGAAACGTTCGAACCGATCACATTGGCGACCAATTTAACAAGTCCAATAAAGAGTCGAAATATTCTTTTCGGATGCAACAAGAAGATTTTTCCTATGCGGCCGGCGTTGCCTGGACGTGCACCTGAGGGATGTAGGTTTCGCAGAATTGCGCGAAGCGCGTGACGAGCTGGCGGGGTTTCATGCTGCGCGACATGGCGATGCCGAGGGTGATCGCGGTGACCTCGTCGCGAAACGGACGGACCGCGAAAGTCGCGCCATCGACGGTGCGGGTGGAACGAAGCGGGAAGTTCAGGATGCTGTAGCCAAGACCGTTGGCAACCATGCCGCGCACGACTTCCGGCTGCGACGAACGGAACGTCGGCGTCGGCCGTCGGCCCAGCGGGTCGAACAGTCCCGCGAAGTACTCGCGACTGTGCGGCAGGTCGAGCAGAACATACGGCTCGTTGAGCAGATCGGCGAGTGCGACCGTCTTGCCGCGCGTGAGCTTGTGTTCGAGCGGCAGGATTGCGTATGGCGGCAGCGTGACGAGCGGCGTGAACGAAATGTCTTCGGCGATATCGAGGCTGTAGGTGAGCGCCATGTCCAGCGTGCCGTTGCTCAGTGCCAACAGCAGGTCGTCCTGGTTGGCCTCCATCGTGCGGAAGCCGATACCGCCGTGCTCGGAAACGAAGCGGCTCATCAATGCCGGCATCAACGGGGGAGCCAGCGAGACGAGGCAGCCCAGCGCGATCGTGCCTGACATGCCCCCGTCCATCTCGCGTGCCATCGTCTGCAGTTCTTCCGCGTTTTTCAGCAGATTGCGCACCTGGCCGAGCAGGTCGCGGCCGGCCGGCGTCAACGACACGCCGCTCGCGCGATGGCGGATGAAGAGCTGGATGCCGAATGAAGATTCCAGTTCGCCGATCGAGGTGGAGATCGACGGCTGGGAAATGTGCAGTTGGCGCGCGGCGGCAGTAAACGACAGCGTTTCCGCCGTGACCACGAAGTAGCGCAACTGGCGCAACGAATAGCGCAACGCAATATTTTCCATGAAGCGTGGCTCGCACAAAGTATCGGGATCGGGCACGGCTCGCAACGCGAGGCGCGCTGCCATTTTGCATAGTCAAAAAGAGGATGATCGAAGATCTGCATCATTTTTTCCCATGCGCATTTGCGCGTGCGTCCCGAGGACGGCGTGGATGCTTCCGTACGTGCATCCTGCGCTCGAATGGATGAGCCGCACTGGTGCATGACGCGACAAAACCGTGCAGACAGTTCGTCCGGGCAATGAATTGGCAGACGATTGATTGCACGCGCGATACGCGTCGCCGCACCACGAAGCGGCGCGGAGACGATGCAAGACGGCGTGCATAAGGAAAAGCTTTTCGGTGGATCGGAAAACAATATTTCTGCCGATAAATTGGCCACGTAGATTGCATTGACGATGGATTCGCCCGGCGACGACCGGGAGGGCGTCAATCCGGTCATCCGGTCATCCGGTCAATTCCGATTCGAAGGAACACGTCAGATGAAACGATCCAAGTCCTGCACTTCACTGTTCATCGCATTGACCTTCGCGGCAGCCAGTGTGGCCGCGCATGCCGAGAGCCTGCTCGATCGCGTCAAGCAGCACGGCGAGCTGGTGGTGGGGACCGAAATGCAGTTCGCGCCGTTCGATTTCCTCGAGAACGGCCAGCAGGCGGGCTTCAACAAGGATCTGTTCGCGGCGGTGGGTCGGATCGTCGGCGTGAAGGTGCGCTTCATCGATCTGCCGTGGGAGAGCGTGCTGCCCGGGCTCGACGCGGGCAAGTACGACATGGTCGCGGGACCGCTGACCGTCACGAAGGCGCGCACGGAGCGCTATGCGTTCTCGTTGCCGGTCGCGGAGGCCACCGATGCGTTGCTCAAGCGAACCGGCGACGGCAGTCTCAAGACCTCTGCCGATATAGCGGGTAAAGTCGTCGGAGCAGGCAAGGGCAGCGCGCAGCTCGAACAGTTGAAAAGCTACGCGGCGACGCTGCCGAAGCCGCCGACGATCCGCGAATACGTCGATAACAACCAGGCGTATGCGGACCTCGCGACCGGGCGCATCGCCGCCGTCGCCAACTCGCTCACGAACATCGCGTATGTCGCGAAGCAGCGCCCGGCCGTATTCTCGGTGGTGCAGCCTGCGTTCGGCGCGAAAGTCTACTTCGCCTATGCGCTGCGCAAGGATGCGGACAGCGCGTCGCTGGCCAATGCGTTCAACGCGGCGCTCGTCACGTTGAACAAGAACGGCACGCTGGCGACACTGCAGCACAAGTGGCTCGGCGTCGCGACCGCACTGCCGACCGAGATGCCCACGCCGAACTACTGAGCGCCGCGTCCGGGCAACACGATCGAGCGCGACCGCCGACGAGCACCGCTACCGAGCAACCTGCCATGTTCAGCCTGAACACTTTCATCGACGGCCTGCCGTTGCTGTTCCATGCGGCGCTGATGACGCTCGAAGTGTCCGCGGCCGGGCTCGTGCTCGGCTTCTTCATCGGCCTCGCGATCTGCTGCGGGTGGCTTGCACCGCACGTTGCGATACGTGTCGCGGCGGGCGCGTATGTGCGGGCGTTTCGCGGGGTGCCGCTGCTCGTGCAACTGCTGCTCGTCTACTACTTCCTGCCGTTCGTGGGCGTCAACGTGCCGCCCGTGATGGCGGCCGTCAGCGCCGTGTCGCTGTGCTCGGCCGCATACATCGCCGAAATTCTCCGGGGCGGATTCGCGAATCTCCCGAAGGGGCAGCTCGAGGCGGCGACGATGCTCGGGCTCTCGGCGAAGGATCGCCTGTGGAGGATCCAGGTGCCGCAGGCCGTGCGGATGACGCTGCCGTCGCTGGTCAACGAAATGGTGCTGCTGATCAAGGCATCGTCGCTCGTCTCCGTGGTCGGCGTGGCGGAGATCACGCGAACCGCGCAGAACATCGCGGCCAGCACGTACCAGCCGCTCGAGGCTTATGTCGCGGCCGGGATGATCTATTTTCTGCTCTGCGGTTCGCTGGCGCTGATCGCGCATGGCGCGGAGCGGCGCCTGCGCGCCGCATGACGCATCAGTTGCTCGCCGGAGATCCTCATGCTGACTTTCCATCCCGATGTACTCGTGAACAACCTGCCGGAGATCGGCGCGGGTCTCGCGATGACCGTCGCGACCTGGATGGCGAGTACGCTCGCGGGGGCGGCGATCGGGTTCGGTGCGGCGCTTGCGCAGCAGGCGGGCGGCCGCTTCGTACGCGCGGCGATTCGTGTCTATGTCGAGCTGTTTCGCGGCACGCCGTTTCTCGTGCAGCTCTTTTTGCTGTACTACGGCGGCCCCGCATTCGGATTGACGCTCGATCCGCTGACGGCCGGCGTGGTCGGCCTTGCCCTCTACGCGGGCGCCTATTTCACCGAGGCATTTCGTTCCGGATTCCTGGCGGTGCCGAAAGGGCATGTCGAAGCGGCATCCTGTCTCGGCCTGAGCCGCTGGCAAACGACCTTTCGCGTGCAATTGCCGCAGATGATGGTGCTGATCCTGCCGGCGCTGACCAATCTGACCATCGTGCTGAGCAAGGAAACCGCGGTGCTGTCGATCGTCACCGTTCCGGAACTGACATTCGTGTTGACCGGTATCGGCTCGGCGAGCTTCGCGTTCGTCGAGACGTTGCTCGCGCTATCCGCGTGTTACCTGTTGCTCGTCGAAATGGCGACGTGGGCGGGTACGGCCGTCGAACGGCGCGTCGCGCGTCGGCTCGCATGACGCGGCTCACGTCGACGTTCAGGTCCGGCGTGCATGGCATGGCGGGTGCCATGCACGCCGGCATCGCCGCTCAATCGAAATACGTCAACCCCATCGCGCCCTTCACCTGCGCGAGCGTCGCCCCCGCCACTTCCCGTGCATGGAGCGTGCCGTGCTTCAGGATCGCCATCACTTCGGCCTTGTCGGCCTCGAACTCGCGACGGCGCGCGCGGATCGGCTCGATCAGCGCCTGCAGCCGCTCGTTCAGCACGCGCTTGACGACGCTGTCGCCGAGGCCGCCGCGGCGATAGTGCGCCTTTAGCTCGTCGACCTTCGCCACGTCCGGCTCGAACGCATCGAGGAACGTGAACACGACGTTGCCTTCGACCTGGCCCGGGTCGCTCACGCGCAGGTGGCTCGGGTCGGTGTACATGTCCTTCACGGCCTGCGCGATCTCGTCCGGCGTCGAGCCGAGCGTGATCGCGTTGCCGAGCGACTTGCTCATCTTCGCCTTGCCGTCGATGCCCGGCAGCCGCGTGACCGCCGACAGCACGGCCTCGCATTCGACCAGCACCGGCTGCTCGACGGTCGCGTTGAAGCGGCGCACGAGTTCGTTGGTCTGTTCGATCATCGGCAACTGATCGTCGCCGACCGGCACGTGGGTCGCCTTGAACGCGGTGATGTCGGCCGCCTGGCTCACCGGGTAGGTCAGGAAGCCGGCGGGGATGTCGCGCTCGAACCCGCGCAGGCGAATTTCTTCCTTGATGGTCGGATTGCGTTCGAGGCGCGCGACCGTGACGAGGTTGAGCAGGTATTGCGACAACTCGGCAAGCTCGGGCACCTGCGACTGCACGACGATCGTCGAGATCGCCGGATCGATGCCGACGGCGAGGTAGTCGAGCGCGACTTCGATCACGTTCTCGGTGACGCGCTGGCGGCGGCCCATGTTGTCGGTCAGCGCCTGCGTATCGGCGAGCAGCAGGAACTGCGTCGCCTCGTGCTGCATCTGCACGCGTGCGCGCAACGAGCCGATGTAATGGCCGAGATGCAGCGGGCCGGTGGTGCGGTCGCCGGTGAGGATGGTCGGGCGGGTGGGTTGCGTCATGGTCGTGGTTGGCTCCGGGTTGTCGAGGCCGCCAGCGATGACGTCAGCGCAGAAACGCAAATGCCGCCATGGCTGGCGGCATCACGTTCGGGACATGCAAAAGGAAACGGGCCGCCTGGGTCAGGCGCGCCACCAGCAATGCACGATCGGCGAGGCGGGTTGGGTTTCCATCGCGGCAGTATAGCGTAGTGCGCGGGCAGACGTGTGCGTCAGCGGATCACCGATTCCATCGCGAGGTAGGCGGTTTCGGCGGACGGCCACAGCAGGTACAGCAGGCCGGCCATCAGCAGCCATGCACCGGCGCGTACGAGCGGCGTGCGGTCCTTGTCGCGTGAGGGGCGGATGGGTTGCTTCAATTTCTTCATGCTTGCAGGCGCGGGTGCGCCACTCCAACGGTTACTGCAACGGATCGCGCGGGGCGAGGCCGGGGTATGACGGGTTTTACGGGGATAGGGTACTGTTCGCCCGGGTTGTCCGAGCCGAGCGCGAAGTTTACCAGTCGCGGGCCTTCGAAAAAGGGGGCAGTTCGTGGTCGATGCCGGCTGCCCGCGTCGGGGCGACCGGCATCCTACCAGTTCGATGGGCCGGACACAGTCAAAAAGTGTCGGGAATGGGCGCGACCGGTGCGCCGCCAGCGGCCGACTTCACATCCCCGTCCCACGGTTCGTCCTTGCAACGGTCCTGCCGAAATTTCCGGCAAGGCCGTTGCACATCCCATTCCAGGAGAACACCATGCGATATCCATTGCTGCACGCCGACCGGCGCACCGTGGCGCGGCGTCCATCCGAACCCGAACCGCACATACCCGTGCCGCGGGTGAACCTTGAGGAGGTGTAAGCCATGAGCAACGAAGCACTCGACCCGCTGCTGCGGCAACTTGCGGAGAAGCGACTGGGGCGGCCTCTCGAGCCGGCCGAAGAACAGGTGCTGCTGGAGCAGATGCCGAGCCGGCACGGGAACCCGCCGGCCCCCGCCGCCGGCCCGGCCGCGCAGGCGAGCGCCGCGAAGCCGCCCTTGCCGCAGTTCAAGACCCGGCAAGAGGCGCGCGAACAGGTCAAGCATTTTCTGCAGCTCAACCAGCAAAAGGCGTACGAGAAGATGCGCGGCATCCTGCAGACGATCGACACGCAGAACGAGACGACCCTCGGCATGCTCGCGTCGGAACAGCGGAAAGTATCGGGCGTACTCGACGCGCACGAGCCGGCCGGCGACGCGCAGGCATCCGACGCGGCCGGGATCCAGGACAGCACCCGCGAGGCGCTGACGATGATCGGCGAACAGTTGACGGGCCTGATCCGTCAGGAAATCGAAGCATGCTTCCGGCAATACGGCGATGCGCTCGCGGAACGGCTTGCCGAAGCGCTCGCCGTCAAACTCGACGCGATGGAGGACCGGTTGCGGCGCATCGGCGCCAGCCCGGCCGAACCGTCCGAACCCACCGCTGCCGTTCACGAGACGCCCGGCGCAGCGTCCATGGAGTAGCACGCGGGTCATGCGGCCGAACGCGAAACTGGCCGGCCCCGATGTGCGACCTCTCAACTACGTGAACCAAGGAGCAACAAATGGCTGATACGTGTCAAGTGTGCCAGGTCAATCCCGCGATTACCGATGCGGTCACACAGGTCAACGTCAAGGTGGTCGCGGAAGCGCCGGCAATGGCGATGGGCTCGCTGTACCAGGCCCAGAGCCATTCGCTCAGCATCCTGTTCGAGAACGCGGTGCAGCAGCAGTCGCAGGCCGCGATCCAGTCGCAAACGTCGACGAACGTGGGGACGATGCAGCTCTACACGATCGGACCGGAAAGCGCGGGCGCGGCCGCCACGGAAATCGGCGCGAACGGGATCATTTCCATTCTGGCCGACGTGATCGCGATCGGGAAGGCCGTGACCAAGCAGTAAGGCGTCGTCGCGGCGCCGTGGCCGAGCGGCGGCGCAAGCGGCACGCGCCGCCGATACCGCCGCCGTGCCGCGGATTCGCAGCATGACCGCCGGCGCCCGACCAGCGGCGCCGCGCGGTGTTCCGGAGCAAACGACGGAGCGGGCAGAGCCGATTCGATGCGGTGCCCGTTCCCGAACCAGGAGAAATACGATGGCAAACGACGTCAACGATCCGCTTGACACGAAGGATCCGAAGGCCCCCTGCAAGACCTGCGCGGTGAACGCCGCGATCACCGACGCGGTCACGCAGACCAACGTCAAGGTGGTGGGCGAAGCGCCGGCGATGGCAACGGGCTCGCTGTACCAGGCCCAGAGCCATTCGCTCAGCGTGCTGTTCGAGAACGCCGTGCAGCAGCAGTCGCAGTCCGCGGTGCAACTGCCGACCTCGACGAACGTCGGCACGATGCAGCTGTACACGCTCGGGCCGGCGAGCGCTGGCGCCGCCGCGACGGAAATCGGCTCGAACGGCGTGCTGTCCGTGCTGGCTGACGTGCTGGCGCTCGGCAAGGCGCTGGCCGCGTAACCCGGCGTCGGGGGCCGGGGGGCGGCCCCGAACCCGGTGGCTGTCGCCCGGCGCCCGACGTCGTGTCGGCGCCCGTGACGGCGGACGTCCTGCCGCGTCTCGACGGCGCCGACCGACCCACTCATGCTTTCGCCGCGGCCGCGCCGCAGCGGCGATCCCATCAGGAGCAACGACATGCCGGAACAGGTTTCCCCTGCGATGACCGATGCAGTCACGCAAGCCAACGTCAAGGTGGTAGGCGAAGCGCCCGCCGTGGCCTTGGGCACGCTCATGCAATCGAACAGCCACGCGTCCGCGATCCTGCTTCACAACGCGGTGCAGATGCAGGCGAACCAGGCGGCGTCCAACCTCGCCGCCACGACCGTCGGCATCATGCAGCTCTATGCGAGCTCGCCGGCGGCACAGGCCAGCGCGGCGCGGGCGGCGAACGACAGCTTCGTCTCGCAACTGGCCGCCGTCGCGCAGTTGATGAACGCCATCGGCCACGGGCGCGGCTGACCTTCACCGCGCGCCGCGCAACGCGGCGCGCGCAACCTGCCGGCACGGCGGCGCCGCATCACGCGCACGCTTGCCGGGGCGTCAATTGGCGTCGACGATGGTCCGGAGCTGCTCCGGTTTCCGAATCGTCACGCCGTGTTCGTGGAGCCGGATCAGGCCGTCGCGCTGCATCTTCTGCAGGCTGCTGTTCAGTCGCGGCCGGCTGACGTTGAGCATCGCGGCGAGAATGCTCTGGCTTTCCGGCAGCGGCACCTCGAGATCGTTCCCTTGCATGCGGTTCAGCAAATGGCGCGCGAGTCGTGCTTCGAGCCGGTACAGGCACGCCGACTCGACGAAGTCGCTCAGCTGATGAATGTGCCGGCACAACTGCTCGTGGATGCGCGCCATGAATTCCGCGTTGGCCTGCAGCGGCGCGAAGTGCTGGCGATGCAGCAGCGAAATGCGGCAGTCGGCGCTCAACTGCGCGGTGAAGCTGCGCCGGTGCGCGAGAATCAGCGTGTTTTCGCCGATGAGCTCGCCCGGCATCGAGTGGCCGAGAATGATCTCGCGTCCGCCGGGCTCGTGCAGCGTCTTGTAGACGCGGCCGCGGTGCACGAACGCGACGAAATCTCCCGGGTCGCCCTTGAAGAACAACAGGCGATTGCCGTGTTCGGGCCAGGGCGTGACATGCCGCTCGACGTGGGCGAGCAGGCTTTCCGGCAGATCGGCGAGTATCGGTATATTGCGCAGCGTTTGAGCGTTAGCAAGGGCAGGCATGTTTTCCGCGCGAGGTTGTTGGACGATGCAGCCACCTAGCGAAAAACGCTGCTTTCGGCATTGCGTGAAAAATGAATAATGAAAGTATCGAAATAATCGACGGGCGGTACGGACAAGGCGGCACTTTGGCAGCCAGTGCGTGTGATCGACCGACATTGAAAGCAGCAGGCCGGCGCACGGACGCATCGCGGCGGCAATCGTTCTTTTTCATCGCCATGCCGTTATTCGGTCAGGCCCGGCGGTGCACCTGAAACGACGGATCGGGTTATGCCGGTGAATTTGAATTTCCATTCATAATAATCAAGAAAATTTACCGAAACCGATTATCGTTATATCGGTGTTACACGGGTAACAGCGCCATTCCCGGCATCGAATCGATTCTGTGTTTTCCATAAAAAAGGAAGACACGGGATGACGACCTCGAACCAGCACGCTGCCCCGACGCCTGAATCTCCGGCGCAGCAGCTCGACCGCACGTGGCGGGAAATGCAGGGGAAATTGCGGCGCCGCGCGCGCCTGTTGTGCAAGGGCGATATTCACCGCGCCGACGAACTGCTTTCCGATACCGCGCTCAAGGTCCACATTTACCTGCAGCGCTCGCCCGAGCGCGTTCGCAATCTGACGGGTTTTCTCTTTCTCGCGCTGAATCACGCGTTCCTCGATGGCGCGCGCCGCCGCCTGCGCGAAAGCGGCATGCTCGAATTCGATCCGGCCTGGGACGACGATCACGCGGTCGAGCTGGCCGGCCACGCGCCGTCGGTCGAGCAGCAACTGCTGCTGCGGCAACAACTGCTGCGTCTCGAGCAGGCGCTGTCGGTGCTCTCCCCGCAGCAGCAGATGCTGTTCACGCTGAAGTTCGAGGAGGACCGGCCGTATTTCCACATCGCCGCGACGCTCGGGATCAACGAGCCGCTGGCCAGAAAGCGCGTCGAACTGCTGCGCAAGAAGTTGCGCGAGGAACTCGCGTGAGCGCGTTCACGAATGCCGGCATGCAGCGTTCCTAACGGCATGCGCGGCGTCGATGGCCTGCCGGCCCGCCGTTTTCCTTCAATCGCATGCCGGAGCCGAGATCCGAGGAGGCCTCGTGGCAGACAAAGTCAATGAGCAGATTACCGATGCGCTGACGCAGACCAACGTCAACGTCGTCGCGGGATCGCCGGCCCAGGCGTTGGGCATGCTTTACCAGATGTTCAGCCAGGCCGTCGGCATCTCGGCGCAGAACATGACACAGCAGCAGGCGGCGTTGAACCAGATTTCGAACGCCGTCGTGTCGAAGGCCGTGGCCATGATCCTGTCCGTCGAGGCATCGCCGAAGCCGGCATCGGGCGGTGCGTCGCTGCCCGCGGCGGGCGGCTCGCCGACGGGTTCCACGCATTAGAACGCGACGACTATCGGGATACCTGAATCATGAACATGAAAGGTCTTTTGGGCGGACGCGGAGAAGGCGCGACGCAAGCGCCGGATGACGCCGTGGACGCCGCGGCCGAAGCAACGGCGCCGGCCGAGGTCGCGCCGCACGACGCGACGCCGACACCCGGCAAGCGCGCGTGGCCGGTCAACCGGCTGCGCAGGTTCACCGATGCGCTGAAGGCGCCGGACCAGATCGCGGGGGCGACCGGGGCCGCCCCGTCGGCGCTGAAGACCGTGCAGGCGATCAACGCGGAGGCGGCGTCCTACGCGACCACGCAGATCGCCGTCGGCCCGAACATGATGATCACGCAGGCCGGCGGCATGGTCGCGCAGGCTGCGGCCAACTACTTCGAGGCGTCGACGTCGCTGGCGATCGCGGGCAAGAGCGTGCTGATGAAGGACCTCGCGCAGAAGACCATCGACGAGGACGTGAAAGGCATGGCGATGGATGCGGTGGGCCTGCTGTTGACGGATCTGTTCGTCGCGACCGCGGCGGTCGTCGCGGGCGCCGCGGAAGCGATCGAAGGGGAGGCCGCGAGCGTCGCGCTCGACCGGATCGACGAGAGCCTGCAGAAGTATCAGGCGCTGCTGGACAAGAAGGGTACGTAGGGCACGTGGAGCACGCAGCGCGCGGCGTCGATACGAACGTCGCGGGCAATCAGGCCTCGAGAACCAGCGGGGCATGCGCGTGCCGCGCGTGCGGCAGGCGAAGCAGTCTCAATCGACACGACCCGCCGGGCCGGCAGGCCCGATGCGGGATGTGAGCGGCGGGCGCGACGCACGTTCCGGGTTGAACGTGTCGCGGCCTGCTATCGGCAGTGCTGTCCAATCATGTGAGGAACCCATGTCCTACATCATTCAGAACGTACACGGTGTCGCGCCGCTGGGGGTTGGCGAGCGCAAATGGGGCGATGCGACGGAAATCGATTTCGGCGCGATGACGAGCTGCATCGCGCTCGTCGAGCAGACGCCGGGCCAGCCGACGTTGGTGCGCGGCATCCATCTGTCGATCGTCGGCGACGGCGGCACGAAGGTCTACGATACGGCGGCGGATGTCGCCGGGCAGGTCGAGACGATCATGCAGCAAAGCGGCGACATGCGTGCGTGCCTCGGGCGCATCGACGTCTGGCAGGCCAACGTGTCGCAAGAGGTGCAGGATTTCTTCGCCGCGCTGATGATGAGCCTCGACATGACCAACTGGGTGCAGGTGCCGGACGGCAACCTGCGGGTGCGGCTCCACGGCGGCGTGATGCAGTATCAGAAGGGCACCGACGCGTGGGCCGACGTGTAGCCGGCACGATTCGTCGAAACCGGTGCCCGCGATGCGCGCGGGCGCCGGTGACGGCGCCGTCCCGGCTTTGGCGCGTCAACACCAGCCAACAACCGCATTTCGCGCCGCTCAGCCTGTCAGCCGACTGTCTCCCTTGCCGCTCACGCGACGACACGAACGCTGCGTGAGCGGCATTTCAGAAGGAGACAGCCGCGGCAGTCGCAACGCCCTCGATCGATCCGCTCGCCGTCGGCGCCGGGCAGGCCGGCGTGACGATGAGCGAGCCGCCGGGCAGAGGCTGCGCGTGCCGCGGCATCAGACGACCGCCGAGCGGGCGACGCGCACCGGCACCGACTTGTACGACGGCGTGCCGCTTTCCTTGTCGATGTAGTCGAGCGGCACGAGCACGTTTGCTTCCGGATAGTACGCACCGACCGAGCCCGGCGCGATGTCGTACTCGATCGCGGTGATCTTCTCGAGGCGCAGCGTGCGGCCCGACGCGGTGACCGTCTCGATGTCGACGAGGTCGCCGTGTTCGAGCCCGTACTTCTCGAGATCGGCCGCGTTCATGAACAGCACGTCGCGCCGGCCGAACACGCCGCGATAGCGATCGTCGAGCCCGTAGATCGTCGTGTTGTACTGATCGTGGCTGCGCAGCGTGATCAGCCGCAGCACCTGTTCCGCGCCGAGCACGTCCGCGTCCTCCTTCACACCCTTGTAGACCGAGAACATCGCCTTGCCGGTCGGCGTCGGCCATACGCGCTCGGTGGGCGGCAGCGGCAGGCGGAAGCCGCCCGGCGTGCGAATCCGCTCGTTGAACGCGTCGAAGCCGGCCACCGTCTTGTCGATCAGGTCGCGGATGCGGTCGTAGTCCGCAATCAGATCG
Source organism: Burkholderia sp. APQ4-4ca (assembly GCF_057837105.1). NCBI lineage: Bacteria > Pseudomonadati > Pseudomonadota > Betaproteobacteria > Burkholderiales > Burkholderiaceae > Burkholderia > Burkholderia sp. APQ4-4ca. The sequence goes on from NZ_JBYQCG010000071.1 coordinate 34,931, forward strand.
AGCCACGCGACCTTGCTGTGCGGCAGCGTCGCATGCGCGATGCCGGCGACGATCGCGGGCTCCGAACGCAACTGGTCCGACGCCGGCTTGAGCTTGCCGGCCGACGCATGAACCATCGACATCGAATCCTCGACGGTGATCGATTGCCGGCCGGTGGCCTGCATGTCGAGCTCGGTGCGGCCGAGCACCGGCAGGATGAAGGTTTCCTTGCCGACCAGCAGGTGCGAACGGTTCAGCTTCGTGCCGAGATGCACGCTCAGGTCGAGCTTGGCCATCGCCGGGAACGACAGCTCGGGATCGGGCAGCGCGACCGCGAAGTTGCCGCCGAGGCACAGCAGCGCCTTCGCGGTGCCGTCGATCATCGCCTGCATCGCCTGCACCGCGTCGTGCCCATGCTTCGAAGGCGGCGTGAAGCCGCACACGTCCTCGATCTTCTTCAGGAATTCGGCCGACGGCTTCTCGGTGATGCCGACCGTGCGGTTGCCCTGCACGTTCGAATGGCCGCGCAGCGGGCATACGCCGGCGCCGGGCTTGCCGATGTTGCCGCGCATCAGCAGCAGGTCGGCGATCAGCCGCACGGTGGCCGTGCCCTTGTTGTGCTGCGTGACGCCCATCCCGTACGTGACGATCGTCGCGTTCGACTTCGCGTACGCGAGCGCGACCTCTTCGAGCTGCGCCTGGCTGAGGCCGCTCGCGCGCTCGATGTCGTCCCACGAGGTGGCTTCGAGATCGGCCGAGAACGCGTCGAAGCCGTCGGTGTGCTGCGCGATGAAATCGCGGTCGAGCACGTCGCCGCGCTCGGCTTCGAGCTTGAGCAGCGCCTTCATGATGCCCTTCAGCGCGGCCGCGTCGCCGCCCGCGTCGACCTGGTAGTACGTCGACGCAATGCGCGTCGAGCCGAACGACGCCATCTCGATCATGTCTTGCGGATCGGCGAAGCGTTCGAGCGCGCGTTCGCGCAGCGGGTTGAACACGATGATCGGCACGTTGCGGCGCGAACACTCGTGCAGCGTGCCCATCATCCGCGGATGGTTCGTGCCGGGGTTGTGGCCGATCGAGATGATCAGCTCGCAGTGGTCGAAATCCTCGAGCGACACGGTGCCCTTGCCGATGCCGATCGATTGCGGCAGGCCGACGCTGGTCGGCTCGTGGCACATGTTCGAGCAGTCGGGGAAGTTGTTGGTGCCGAGCTCGCGCGCGAACAGCTGATACAGGTACGCGGCTTCGTTCGACGCGCGGCCCGACGTGTAGAACTCGACCTGCTCGGGCGGCAGCGCGCGCAGCACTTCGCCGATGCGCGCGAACGCGTCGTCCCATTCGATCGCGCGGAACGTGTCGGTCGTGCGGTCGTAGACGAGCGGATGCGTGAGCCGGCCCATGTTCTCCAGCTCGTAGTCCGACATGCGCAGCAGCGACGACACGGTGTTCGCCGCGAAGAACTCGGGTGTCACGCGCTTGGTCGTCGCTTCCCACGTGACGGCCTTTGCGCCGTTCTCGCAGAACTGGAACGTCGACTTGTGTTCCTTGTCCGGCCACGCGCAGCCGGGGCAGTCGAAGCCGTCGGGCTGGTTGGTCCGCATCAGCACGATCGGCGCCTCGATGGTTTCCATCTGCGAGCGCACCGCATCGGCGGTCGCGCGAAGCGCGCCCCAACCGCCGGCGGGCCCGTCGTATTTCCTGATGCCTGGCACTTCGCGTCGATTTGTCATGTGAATCTCCAATAGCCGGGCCCGATGCGGGTGGCTCGGTTGCGCCGTGTCGCGGCGTGGGGCGGCTCCGTCCGCGGACGGAGCCGATCATGCGCGCCCCGGAGTGCGGGGCATGCGTTGTTTTAGTGTGCGTCCTTCTTCGCGCCGGACGACTTCTTGCCCGACGGCTTCGCGGCGCGCGGCGGGGCGTCGGCAGGCGTGTCGTCCGCCTTTGCGTCTGCGGCTGCCTTGCCGGCCTTGCCGTTCGGTTTGGCCTTGCCGTCGGCGTCCTTCGCGTCCTTCGCTTCAGGCGCGGCGAGCTTGTTGAACTTCACTTCGTCGCTGTCCTTGTCGTAGTCGAGCTCGCACGTGTCGCCCGACTTCAGCCGATCGGCGAGGATCTCCTTCGCGAGCCGCGTCTCGATGGTCTGGCGGATCTGGCGCTTCAGCTCGCGCGCGCCGAACTCCGGCTGGTAGCCGGCTTCGGTCAGGTGCGCGACGAGCGAGTCGCCCATCATGAGCGTGATGTCCTGCGCGGCGGCCGTGCGTACCACGCGGTCGAGCTGGATCTGCACGATCGCGCGGATGTTGTCCTTCGACAGCGCGTGGAAGACGATCACCTCGTCGATCCGGTTCAGGAACTCGGGCCGGAAATGCCCCTTCAACACCTGCATCAGTTCCTCGCGGATCGCCTTGTCGGTCTTGCGCGCGGCCTCCGGCTGCGTGAGGTTGTCCATGATGATCGCCGCGCCGAGATTGCTGGTCGCGATGATGATCGTGTTGCTGAAATCGACCACGCGGCCCTTGCCGTCGGTGAGACGCCCGTCGTCGAACACCTGCAGCAGCACGTTGTAGACGTCCGGATGCGCCTTCTCGATCTCGTCGAGCAGGATCACGCTGTACGGGCGGCGCCGCACGCGCTCGGTGAGCTGGCCGCCTTCGTCGTAGCCGACGTAGCCGGGCGGCGCGCCGATCAGCCGCGCGACCGCGTGGCGCTCCATGTATTCGGACATGTCGATGCGGATGATCGCCTGCTCGTCGCCGAACACGGTCTCGGCCAGCGCCTTCGCGAGCTCGGTCTTGCCGACGCCCGTCGGCCCGAGGAACAGGAACGTCGCGATCGGCCGGTGCGTCTGGCCGAGCCCGGCGCGCGACAGCCGCACCGCATCGCTGACGGCGACCACCGCATCGCTCTGGCCGACCACGCGCTCGCGCAGTTGCTCTTCCATCTTCAGCAGCTTCTGGCGTTCTTCCTGCGTGAGTTCGGACACGGGGATGCCGGTGAGCCGCGACACGACCTCGGCCACCGACTCGACGGTCACTTCGAGCGTCTCCGAGCCGGTCTTGCGCTGCCACGCCTCCATCATCTCGTCGACGGCCTTCTGCTTCGCGTTGATCTGCTCTTCGAACTGCTTCGCTTCGTCGAAGCGCTTGCGCGACGTCGCGTAATCCTGCTCGCGCTTCAATTGCGCGATCTGCGCTTCGCCTTCCTGAATGTCGACGGGGCGCGAGGTCGCGCCGATGCGCACGCGCGCGGCGGCCTGGTCGATCAGGTCGATCGCCTTGTCGGGCAGGAAGCGCGACCTGATGTAGCGGTCGGCGAACTCGGCGGCCGCGACGAACGCGTCGTCGGCGAACGTCACCTGATGGTGCGCCTCGAGGCTGTCGCGCAGCCCGCGCAGGATCACGATCGTCTGCTCGACGCTCGGCTCCGGCACGAACACGGGCTGGAAGCGGCGTTCGAGCGCGGCGTCCTTCTCGATGTACTTCTGATATTCGTTGAGCGTCGTCGCGCCGATCAGGCTCAGCTCGCCGCGCGCGAGCGCGGGCTTCAGCACGTTCGCGATGTCGAGGCCGCCTTCGCCGCCGCCCTGGCCCGCGCCGACGATCGTATGCAGCTCGTCGATGAACAGGATCAGTTCGTCCTGCTTCGCGGTCACTTCGTCGATCAGCTGCTTCGCGCGTTCCTCGAATTCGCCGCGATACTTCGCGCCGGCCACCATCGAGTTGATGTTGACTTCGACGAGCCGCTTGTCGCGCAGCACTTCGGGCACGTCGCCGTTCACGATCCGCTGCGCGAGCCCCTCGACGATCGCCGTCTTGCCGACGCCCGGCTCGCCGATCAGCACCGGGTTGTTCTTCTTGCGGCGCGCGAGCACCTCGATCGTGCTCTCGATTTCCTGCGCGCGGCCGAGCACCGGATCGAGCTTGCCCTGGCGCGCGATCGCGGTGAGGTCGCGGCCGAACTTGTCGAGGTTCGGCGTGCCGGTCGGCGCATCGACGCGGCCGTCCTCCGCGCCCTTGCCGACCACCTTCACGACCTTCTGGCGCAGCGCCTCGGGCGTCACGCCGTATTTCTTCAGCAGCGTGCCGGCGACACTGTCCGGCACCGATGCGAGCCCGATCAGCAGGTGCTCGGGGCCGATGTACGAGTGGCCGAGATCGCGCGACGCCTGGAACGCGTACTGCACGGCCTTCTTCACGCGCGGCGAAATCGACAGCTTGTCGAGCGGCGCATCGGGGTCCGCCGTGCCGGTATGCGCATGCGCGTCGATGTACGACTTGATGTCCTCCGGCGACAGCTTCAGTTCCTTCAGCAGCGCGGCGCACACGTCGGTGTCCGCGAGCGCGTACAGCAGGTGTTCGGAATCGAGCTCGCTGCGGCGCAGTTCGTGCGCCTTTTCGGCCGCGCGCTGCAGCAGTTCGAGCGTCTGTTCGCTGAACGCGTCGGTCGGGTCGACCGATTCGCGCGGAATCTCGGCGGCGAGCGGCGAGTCGTCGCCGAGCCCGCCGAACAGCGACGACGGTCCGCCACCGCCGAGCAGCGAATCGAACGGATTCAGCATGCTCTGATGCCGCATCAATTGACGGAAGTGGTAATCGCAGATCGAGATCGTCTTGCGCTCGCCGTCCTGCATCACGGTGGCGCGCGCAACGGCCGGCCGCGCGTGGCAGATATCGCAAAGTGCGGGCATGGTGGTCTGGCTCCTGTCGGTGAAGGTGGGTCGAAGCGTGACGCCCGATGCGGTGCGCGCCGGCGTGGTGCACGATCGCGGTCGCGGCGGGACGCGCGAGTGCGGCAAGGAGCCCACGGCATCGCTTCGACTGCGTTCAAAATAACGAATCGACGCGGTCCGTCCAAGACACAGTTCCATGCCGGACCGGTCGTGAATTGCACCCTCGCATCGACGCGGGACGGGGCGGCAAGGAGTACAGACGCGCAAGCGGGCGGCGGCGCGGGCGTGTGCGGCGCGTACGGCTTGCGGTGCAGGAAGCGGGACAGGGCGACGCCCGAACGGCGCGCGGTGCGACATCGGTGCGCAGTGCCCCGGCAGCGGCCGAACGGGGCGCGAGGCGGGACGCGAGACGGCACGCGACGCGCGGGCGCGAACCGGTGGCGTTTGGCCATGCGCGCACCGCAGGCGCGATGCGCCGTGCGGCCGGAGAAGGCGAAGGCGGGCGACACCGCACGCGCCGGACATCGCGCAACCGCGGTGCACCACGATCAGTCGGAGAGTGTCATCGCGAGCCGTTGCCGCGCGATCTGTTTGACGTCGGCAGACAGCGCCGCATTCTGCAGACCATTGGCCCACACGGAGAACGAATCCTCGATCAGGTTGCGCGTGTCGGGCGGCAGCTCGGCCAGCATCAGCGACACGACGGTAAACAGCACGGCGGTGTCGCCGGCCTGGCTGCTCGCGTGCGCGTCCACCGTCTGCTTCAGGGTAGCGACGGACGCCTGCAGCGCCTGTAATGCGTCATTCGATTCGCTCATGACATCCTCCATGCAAGATGGGCTGGATCGGCGACGAACCCGCGGCCGGCGGTGCGGCCGTCGCGCGCGACGCCCGGGCGGGCATCGCGCGCCGGCAACCGCGCTCAGGCGGCCGCGTTGCCCTGCGGCGCCACGGCCACCGATGCCTCGCTCGTCAGCATCAGGAACGTGAACGTTTCGCGCAGGTACAGGCGAACGCCCTTGTCGGTGTGGCTCGTGTAGCCGATCGACACGTCTTCCCCGAGGTGCAGCTCGTAATCGCCGCCGCGCGTGGACAGCACGCAGCCGCCGCTGATCGCCGGCGCCCAGATGATCTCGCCGCTGACGATCCGTTTGATATGGCCGAGGACCGGATAGCCCTGGTCGCGTGCTTCGCTGAGCGCGGTGTATGCGTCCGAACCGAGCACGACCGAGTACGGGCCGTCGACGCCGGCCAGGCGCATCGCTTCCAGCGCGTCGCTGATCGCGTCCGGGTACGCGCCGACGTCCGCCGGCAGCGTGAGCCGGCGGTTCGACGTGCCTTCGCGGATGCCGACGATGCCGGCCGCGCGGTAGCCGTCGAAGATCGCGCCGTCTTCGGCGAACGCGAGCCGTTGCGCGGCTTCCTTCGCCGGCTGCCAGTCGGCGTCGCGCGCGCCGCGCTCGACGCTGTCGATCGCGTCGCGGCTCAGCTCGAACGGCACCGTCAGCTCGACGATCGTGCGCGCTTCGCGCAGCCGCGCGTTCACGAGCTCGCGCGGCGCGTCGACGTCGAGCAGGTGCCCGGTGCCGACGGCCGACAGCTCGGGGCCGGCGGGGCCGTTGACGTCGACGACGCGGCGGCCGGCCACCGATCGCTTGAAGGTGCGCGCCACTTCCTCCTCGATTTGTTCCCAGGCGGCCGACGAGATCGGCGCGAGTTCGCGGTGCAGATTATTCATAGGTTGGGGTTCCTTTCAGCGAGCCAATGTTCAGCGAGCCGTCGCGATGCGGTGCGGCAGGCGCGGACGGCGTGGATTCCGGTTGGGTGGCTTCGGCGGGCGGCGCCGGGCGGTCGGCGAGCGCCTCGAGCAGGTCGGCCGACGGCACGAAGAACAGCGAGCCGGTGACCGCGCGGCTGTAGTCGAGCAGGCGGTCGTAGTTGCCCGGCGGGCGGCCGACGAACATGTTCTCGAGCATCTGCTCGATCGGGGCCGGCGAGCGCGCGTAGCCGATGAAATAGGTGCCGAATTCGCCGGCGCCCGGGCGCCCGAACGGCATGTTGTCGCGCAGGATCTTCACTTCCTGGCCGCCCTCGTCGAGCGTGGTCAGCGAGCTGTGCGAGCACGACGGCTTCACGTCCGGCGCGAGCTCGATGTCGGACAGCTTGGTGCGGCCGATGATGCGCTCCTGCGTTTCGACCGCGAGCGCGTTCCAGCCGGCCATGTCGTGCAGGTACTTCTGCACGAGCACGTAGCTGCCGCCCGCGAATTCGGCGTCTTCGTCGCCGATCACCGTGAAGTCGACCGCTTCGCGGCCTTCCGGGTTCTCGGTGCCGTCGACGAAGCCGATCATCGCGCGCTGGTCGAAATTGCGGAAGCCGTGCACCTCGTCGACGACCGTGACCGCGTCGCCGAGCGCATTGAGCAATTGCGTCGCCAGTTCGAAGCACAGGTCCATCGCTTCGGCTCGGATGTGCAGCAGGATGTCGCCGGGCGTCGCGACCGCGACGCGCTGGCCGGCGCCGAATTCGCGGAACGGATGCAGCGACGCGGGGCGCGGCTCGCCGAACAGCGTATCCCACGCGTCGGAGCCGAAGCCGCACACGCACGTGAGGTTGCCGCCCGGCACGCGCTTGCCGACCGAGCGCACCAGCGCGGCGATGTCGCCGCACCACGAACGGATCGTGTCGGCGTGATCGGCGCCGGGATTGATCGTCGCCACGAGAAAGATCGCGCTGCGCGTGATCGTGCTGTGAACGGCCTGGGAGAGCGGGGGAGGAGTGATCTGCATCGCGGCCTGCCGGTCAGTCATGTCGGGACGGACGGGTCGCGGCAGCCGCGGCGCGCGAACGCGAACGGTTGAACTGTGTCATGCGACTGTTCTCTGTGCTTTGTGACATGCGGATGAAGGACGTTGCGCGGGCATCGCGCAACGGGCCGCAGCGGCGGCGGCCGGCTCCCGGCGCGATGGGGAGGCGGACGTATCGGCCGCGCGTTCGCCCGGCGCGTGAACTGTCCGCACCGCGTAACGTCGTCGAGCCTGCAATCTAGCAGCTTCGACGGGGCTTTGGAACACGTATCGATGATCTGTCATTCGAATGGGTCAAACAGGGCTCGGTTTTGTGCGGCGCCCGCGCAGCTGTACTCCTGGCGCGCGCGGCGCTGTGCTCTTGAGCGTGCGTGTCGCGTGCAGTAGATTAGGTTCCGCTCCGCCCGGCGACGACCATCATGATGAACCTTTTGGAAGCGATGCGTATTTTCCGTGCAATCGTCGAGCACGGCGGGCTGTCCGGCGCGGCGGCCGATCTGCAGCTCGACGTCGCGCAGGTGAGTGCGCGGCTCGACGGCCTCGAACGCTATCTCGGCTGCCGGCTGCTACTGGACCGCTCGGGCGACGTCGTGTGCACCGAGGCCGGCGTCGCGTTTCATGCGTGTTGCCGGCGCACGCCGTCCGCGGTCGCGCAGGCGACCGGCGCGGTCGGAACCGGTGCGTGCGCAACGGTTTTCCGCCCGCCCGTCTCAGGCTTTCCGTTTCCCGACACCCGCCGCCGCGGCGATGGCGCATCGATCGCGGCACGACGCGTTGAATATCTCCACTGCCTCCGCCGATACGGCCGCCGAGCGCATTCGTCGCCGCTTCGGCCATTTCCTTCACGCGGCCGAGCTGGCCGGCCTGGTCGTGATCGGGCTGGCGACCGCGTTCGCGATGACGCAGGAGGCGTGGAAGGTCGTGCTCGCGGGCGAAGTGTCGCTGACCGACCTGCTGCTGATGTTCCTGTATCTGGAAGTGCTCGCGATGAACCTGCGCTACCTGCGGCTCGGCCGGCTGCCGGTGCGGTTTCCGCTGTTCATCGCGATGACGTCGCTCGCGCGCGACCTGATCCTGCGCGGCGCGACCGACAGCCCCGAGCGGATGCTGATGACGACTTTCGGGATCGTGCTGCTCGCTGTCGGCGTGCTGATCCTGAGCTTCGGCCAGCATCGCTTTCCGGCGGATGTCGACGATGTCGAGGACGACGTGCATGCCCGCAGGTAACGTGGCCCGGGCGGCATGCGAAGCGAACCCCGGTGCGCCGTGCGACGTGCGGCCTCATCTTCATATTCATCTTCATCCCGACACACGAGGTGTCGCATGACCAGACAATTGATCGTCGCCGTGTTCGGCAGCGTCGAGACGGCCCGCCGGGCCGCGAACGATTTCGAGGCGTTGTCGGAGAAGAACGAAGGATTCCACATCGAGAACGGCGTCGTCGTCGAGAAGGACGCGAACGGCAAGCTCGCGGTGCTCGACGCCGAATCGCGGCCGTTCAAGGGCGACGTGATCGGCGCGATCGCCGGTGGCTTGCTCGGCCTGCTGGCCGGGCCGATCGGCATGGTGACCGGCATGGCGGCCGGCGCGGGCGCCGGCATTCTCGCGCAAGCGGCCGGCAACGCGCTGCTCGACGGCACGTTCGTCGAGACGATCGCGGCACGGCTCGTGCCCGGCAGCGTCGCGGTCATTCTCGAAGCGGAGGAGGACACGCCGTTCTCGGTCGACAACGTCGTGACGGGATTCGGCGGCAAGGTCTTTCGCCAGGCGCTCGACTGAGCGCCCCTTTCGAACCGATTCGGGAGCATTGCATGCGCGTCGATCAATCCCGCACATAGCGCGGCGGATAGCCATCGACGGGATCGGGGTAGAGCACGCACAGGACGGTGGCCATCGGGGAGTGCTCCTTTGACAGGTGAAGTCGGCACGCGGATTGCGCGGCTCGCGCGGCCCCTCGCCGCGCGGCCGGCGTGTTGCGCCGCAACGTCGATCAGGTTCTACGCCGGTCGCGGATCGTGTACGAGCTACAGTCCGTGTTTGCGTGCGCTGCGAGGCGTCTGTACCTGTTCTTTTCAGGAGGGATGTCGATAATGGGATCGTTACCTGACTTTTCGGGAGCCACGTCATGACTGGAAGCGATGCGTCCTCACCCGATCTCACGCAAGGGATCGCGCTCGACGATCTCGCCGATGGCGCGATGATCGAAGGCCATGTCGGCGATGCGGCAGTGCTGCTCGTGCGCCGCGGCGACGAACTGTTCGCGGTGGGCGCGCAATGCCCGCACTACGGCGGCCCGCTGGCGAAGGGCCTGCTCGTCGGCGACACGATTCGCTGCCCGTGGCATCACGCGGCGTTCTGCCTGCGCACCGGCAAGATGGAGCGTGCGCCGGCGCTCGACGGGTTGCCGTGCTGGCGCGTCGAGCGGCGCGACGGCCGCGCGGTCGTGATCGATGCGCGGCCGGCCGCCGCACCGCCCGCGCCGAAGGCGGCCGGGCTGCCCGCATCGGTCGTGATCGTCGGCGGCGGGGCCGCTGCGATCGCGGCGGCCGTGACACTGCGGCAGGAAGGCTACCCGCACGCGATCACGCTGCTGAGCGCCGATGCCGATCCGCCGTACGACCGGCCGAACCTGTCGAAGGATTACCTCGCGGGCACGGCTCAGGCCGACTGGCTGCCGCTGCGCGCACCGTCGTTCTATAGCGGGCAGCGGATCGACGTGCGCTGCAACACGCGAGTCGCGCGCATCGATCCCGCGCAGCGGGCGGTCGAGCTCGCCGACGGCAGCCGTATCGAATACGGCGCGCTGCTGCTCGCCACGGGCGCCGAGCCGAACCGTTTGAACGTGCCCGGTGCCGATTTACCGCACGTTTGTACGTTGCGCTCGCGCGCCGATTGCGATGCGCTGATCGCGAAGCTGAAAACCGCGCGCCGCTGCGTGGTGGTCGGCGCGAGCTTCATCGGGCTCGAAGCGGCCGCCGCGTTGCGCACGCGCGGGCTCGACGTGCAGGTGGTCGCACCGGATCCGCATCCGATGGGCCGCGTGCTCGGCGACGCGCTCGGCGACACGATCAAGGCGCTGCACGAAGCGCACGGCGTCGTGTTCCATCTCGGCGCGACGCCCGCGCGGATCGGGCCGGACAGCGTGACGCTGTCGAACGGCGACGTGTTGCCGGCCGACGTCGTGCTGGTCGGCATCGGCGTGCATCCGAACGTCGAACTCGCGCAGGAGGCCGGGCTCGCGGTCGAACGCGGCGTGACGGTCGACCGCTTCCTGCAGACAAGCGCGCCCGGCATCTACGCGGCCGGCGACATCGCGCGCTGGCCCGATCCGCTGACGGGCGAGCGGATTCGCGTCGAGCACTGGGTCGTCGCCGAGCGGCAGGGCATCGTCGCCGCGCGCAACCTGCTCGGCCAGCAGCGGCCGTTCGACGCGGTGCCGTTTTTCTGGAGTCAGCATTACGACCTGACGCTCCGCTATGTCGGGCATGCGGAGCAATGGGATCGCGTCGAGATCGACGGCGACCTCGGCGCGCACGACTGCTCGATCGCGTACTGGCGCGGCAACACGCGGCTCGCGGTCGTGACGATCGCTCGCGATCTCGACAGCCTGAAGGCCGAAGCAGCGCTCGAGCGGCAGATCGCGCCCGCCTGAACGCAGCATGACGACACCCGCCGAACCTTGAAGGGAGACGAGATGAATCCCGACGTCCGTGCACGTTTCGAAACCGGGTTCGCGCCGCGTATCGCGACGCGCCTGCGCGACCTGTATCAGCCCGGCGAGGTGAAGGTCGACGTCGTGCCGCACGACGGGCAGGGCAGGCCGACGGTGCGCGGACGATGCGGGCGTCGTTACCGGTCGCGCGTCCGGATCATCACGCGGCCCTGGTCGATGCCGCCGCGCAGCGCTTCGTCGCACGTCAGCCATTCGGGCGTGACGAGTTCGGGCGCGGGCAGATCGACCGGCGCGCCGTCGCGGAAGATCCGCACCTGCGCGACCCACGCGCCGTTCGCGTTGCGTGTCGCGTCGACGCGAATCTCGTGACCCATGAAAGTGTCGGTGGCTTGCATCGATCGGGGCCCTCCGTCGTGAATGAACGTGGTGCGTGGATCGTATCAGCCTCGCGTGCGCCGCGCATCGAAAACGAACCGGCGGCGGCCTGTCGCTTGCCGCGCGAGACGGGAGCGACCCGGTGACCTTCGACCTGACCTTTTCGATCAAGGTGTTCGCGGCGCTGTTCGCGATCATGAACCCGATCGCGAACATCCCGGTGTTCCTGTCGCTGACCGAAGGCGCTGCGGACGGCGTGCGCCGCAAGGTCGCGCTGACGGCCGCGATCGGCGTGACGGTCGGCTGCATCGTGTCGGCCGTCGCGGGCGGCGCGATCCTGCGCGTGTTCGGCTTGACGATCGACGATTTCCGCCTCGCGGGCGGGCTGCTGGTGCTGCTGATCGCGCTGTCGATGCTGCATGGTTCGCCGAGCCGCCAGCATGCGCCGGGCAGCGACGAAGGCGCCGATCCGCCGGCCGCCGAAAGCGTCGCGATCTATCCGCTGACGATCCCGTTGCTCGTTGGCCCCGGCACGATCGCGACGATGATCGTGCTCGGACACGGCGCCGTCGCGAGCGGGCAGGAGCTCGCGTTCGCGCTCGGGCTTGGCGCGTTTCTCGTGCTGCTCGCCGTGTCGCTGCTGTCGGCGCCGCTGATCGGCCATTTCCTGTCGCCGCGCGTGACGGCCGTCACGCAGCGCCTGATGGGGATGATTCTCGCGGCGATCGCGATGCAGATGATCGTCGCGAGCCTGAAGGCCGCGTTCGGGCTGCCGCACTGAGCGCGTCCGTTCGACTGCATCGGGTGGCCGCACGACGCTGTCGATCGACGACGAACTGAAGCGCGTCGAAGCGATCTCCGTGGCCGAACGCGTGCAATGACAACGGCGGCACCCGCGGCAACGTCGCGCCGACCCACTGATTCCCCGGCCCGGTCTTTCCCCGAAATCGCAGCGCTTCCCGCCCGCGTGTCACCACGCGCAGTGTGCGTTGCACAGGCGCACCCCTTGCTCGATCGGCTCGACGGTCACATTCACCGTTTCCGTTTTCGACAAGGAGGGCCTGACATGAAAGCAGTCGTATTTCACGGTATCGGCGATATTCGCATCGACACGGTGCCCGATCCGGAAGTCTCCGCGCCGACCGACGCGGTCGTGCGCCTGACCGCCAGCGCGATCTGCGGCACCGATCTGCACATGGTGCGCGGCACGCTCGGCGGGATGAAGCCCGGCACGATTCTCGGCCACGAGGGCGTCGGCATCGTCGAGGCGGTCGGGCGCGACGTACGCAACCTGCGGCGCGGCGATCGCGTGCTGATTCCGTCGACGATCGCATGCGGTAGCTGCGCTTACTGCCGCGCCGGCTACACCGCGCAATGCGACGTCGCGAACCCCGGCGGGCCGCGCGCGGGCACGTCGTTCTTCGGCGGGCCGGCGGAAACGGGCCCGTTCGATGGGCTGCAGGCCGAATACGCACGCACGCCGCTTGCGCATGCGAGCCTGATCCGGCTGCCCGACGAGATCGACGACGATCGCGCGATCCTGATGTCGGACATCTTCCCGACCGGCTATTTCGGCGCGCAGCTTGCGGAAGTGAAGCCGGGCGATACGGTCGCCGTGTTCGGCGCGGGGCCGGTCGGCCAGTTCGCGATCGCGAGCGCGAAGCTGATGGGCGCCGGGCGCGTGATCGCGGTCGACCGCATCGCGTCGCGGCTCGAGATGGCGTGCGCGCAAGGCGCCGAGATTGTCGATTTTTCCGAGGACGACCCGGTCGACACGATATTGCGGCTGACGGGCGGAATCGGCGTCGACCGCGTGATCGACGCGGTGGGCGTCGACGCGATGCGCGCGACGCACGGGCCGGCCGCGGCCGATCGCGACGCCGCGCGTGCGTTCGATGCGGAAGTCGAGGCGGTCGCGCCGCACCGCAAGCCGGACGGCCGCAACTGGGTGCCGGGCGACGGGCCGTCGCAGGTGCTGCAATGGGCAGTGCGCGTGGTCGCGAAGGCCGGCACGATCTCGGTGATCGGCGTGTATCCGCAGGCGGCGCGCGTGTTTCCGATCGGCGAGGCGATGAACCGGAACCTGACGATCAAGATGGGCAACTGCAATCACCGGACGGTGACGCCGCCGCTCGTCGAACTGGTGCGCAGCGGCGCGTTCGACCCGCTGTCGGTGCTCACGCGCAGCGAGCCGCTGACGAATGCGATCGATGCGTATCGCGCGTTCGACGTGCGCGAGCCGGGCTGGATGAAGGTGAAGCTGACGCCGTGACGACACGAACCGAAACGATGCGAACCGAAACGATCAAACCGAAACCGGGAGGACTACGATGAGCGATCAATACGACAACTGCATGGCCGCGTGCGACGCCTGCGCGCACGCATGCGACACCTGTGCGGCCGCCTGCCTCGCGGAGCGCGACGTGCACGCACTGGCCACCTGCATCGCGCTCGACATCGAATGCGCGCAGCTGTGCCGCTTCGCGTCGGGCGCGATGGCGCGCCGCAGCGGGCTCGCACCGCGCATTTGCGCGCTGTGCGCACATGCGTGCGACTTGTGTGCGGCCGAGTGTTCGCGGCATGCGCACGAGCATTGCCGCCGCTGCGCGCTCGCGTGCGAGGCGTGTGCCGCGATGTGCCGCGCGATGGCGTGAGCACGGGCGCTTACGGCGTATCCCGAACCCGACGCGCGACGCGCTCCAGCAGCGCGTCGAGGACGGCCATCTCGACGGGTTTCACGAGATGGTCGTCGAAGCCGGCGCTTTCGGTGCGCGCGAGGTCGGATGCGCGCGCATGACCGGACAGCGCGACGCAGGTCGTGTCGCGTAGCGCGTCGATCGTGCGCAATTCCTGCAGCAGCGTGAAGCCGTCGACGTCCGGCATCGTCAGGTCGAGGATCATCAGATGCGGCGTGTAGTCGCGGGCGAGCGCGAGCGCTTCGTCCGCGTCGTACGCGACGCGCGGCGCGTGCCCCTTCATCTGCAGCAACACCGCGAGCGTGTCGGCCGAGTCGTGGTTGTCGTCCACGACGACGATGCGCAGCGGCTCGACGGCCGGCTGCGCGGAGGCGGCGGGCGCAGGCGGTGCGGCGGGCTCGTCGCGTGCCACGTGCGCGATCGGCAGCCATACCGTGAACGTCGCACCGTGGCCGGGCCCGTCGCTTTCCGCGGCGATTCGCCCGCCGTGCAGCTCGACGAACGACCGGCAGATGGCCAGACCGAGCCCGAAACCGCCGGACGGGGCTTGGCCCGATCCACCTTCCTGTTCGAACAGGTCGAAAATCGTCTCGAGCGCGCGGGGCGCGATACCCACGCCGCGGTCGACGACGTGGATCGCCACCGACTGCCCCTCGATCCGCGCGCCGACGTCGATCCGGCCGCCGTGCGGCGAGAATTTCGACGCGTTGTCGAGCAGGTTGTGCAGGACCTGGACGAGCCGTGCGTCGTCGCCGTGCAGCACCACCGCGTCGGCCGGGAGGTCGACGCGGATCCACTGCTCGCGCGCGGCCAGCTTCGGCTGGATGCTTTCGACCCCGCGACACACGAGGTCGCGCACGGTGACGGGGCGTGCGTCGAGTTCGACCTTGCCGGCGGTGATGCGCCCGACGTCGAGCAGATCGTCGACCAGCCGTGTCAGTTGACCGACCTGGCGGTTCACCGCGTCGCGGCATTGCGCGAGCGCAGGCGGCGGATCGGGCAGGGTCTGCAGCACGCCGACCGAATTGCGCAGCGGCGCGAGATGATTGCGCAGCTCGTGCGCAAGCGTCGCGATGAACACGCTGAGCCGCTGCGTCGACGCCTCGAGCTCCTCGAGCCGCTTGCGCTCGGTCATGTCGCGCGTGATCTTGATGAAGCCGCACAGCTCGTGCGCCGCGTCGTACACCGGCGTGATCGTCACGCTTGCCCAGAACTGCGTGCCGTCCTTGCGCACGCGCCAGCCCTCGTCCAGGAAGTGGCCGTGCGCGGCGGCCAGCGCGAGCCCTTGCGACGGCCGGCCGTAATCGCATCGATCGGATAGAACAGCGAGAAATGGTGGCCGACGATCTCGGCGGCGGAGTAACCCTTGATGCGCTGGGCGCCGGCGTTCCACGTCGCGACGTTGCCATAAGGGTCGAGCATGAATACCGCATAGTCGGTGATCGACTCCACCACGGTCTGGAACCGGAATTCGGCGAAGCGGTGCTGCAGGTCGCGCGCGTCGGACGAGCCGGGCGGCGGCGGATGCGGTTGGAGATCGGCGTCGTCTTTCTTCATCGGAGCGGCAAGTTGAAAATGCGGGCGGCCGCAGGTCGCCGGCCCGCCGCCGGACGCGCCGGCGGCGGCCATACGGAGCGAATTGGCACGTTCGAAAGCATAAAGGAACTCGATTCAGCTTATCAATGGGTGCGCACGGGGCGTGCCGTCTGTCGGGCCGGCCGTCCGCGCCGGGCGCGGCATGCCGATTGCACGCCAGGATGGTCCGCCTGCGGTGCGGCGGCCATCCGGCCGATCGCGCGGCGGCAAGCCAGGCAAGGAGGCCGACATGAACAGCACGCTGAATCCCGACAATGAACCGGCCGGCCCGGACGACGACAACGCCAGCCGCGGTCGCGACGGCCGGGCGCTCGGCCCGAGCGACTCGTCCGACAGCGGCAGCGATACGGCGGGGGCGCGGCGCCATCCGTTCGACGTCGATTCGCCGCTGGACGACCACGCGCTGGAGCGCGGCGATGCGGCACTCGACACCGATACGGATCGCGCGGGGACGGGCGAGCGCGCGTCGGCGGACGGCGATTCGACGCTGGAGGACGGCGCCGACATCGAGCCGGACCGTACGGAGCGGCTGAGCGATCCCGGTCGCACCGACGACCCGGACGAACCCGGCGGTGCCCCGTGACGCCCGACACGCAAAAACTGCAATCGCGTTGCAGATTGGGGCGCCTGACGGCTTCCCGGCGCGGCGACGCGCAACCGTCGCGGCACGGCAACGGCGCCGGCACGCGATTTGCATTCACCCGACCGACGCGCGCCGCGACCCGGCAGGGAGTCGTGCGCGGCGCGGGCGATCAAGGAGAGACACGATGCAACGACGATATCCCGGACGGTCCGGCGAGCGCGGCGGCCCGCCCGACTGGTACGAGCGCAACGAACGCGCGTACCGGGGCGCCGGCGAGCGCGGCATCCCGGACGACCCGGCCCGGTGGCCGGAAGAAGACGACGAATCGGCTGACCGGCGCTTCGCGAGCGAGGACGTGGGCCCGGAAGACTGGGGCAGCGAATGGACCGAGCGCGCCGCGCGGCCGGTCGACCAGCGGCGCGGCGCGGCCGACCCGGACTGGCCGGGCGGCGCGCGCCAGCCGGCGCGCGGCCCCGAGCGCGGCTACGGCGAACCGGGCCGCCGCACGGCGGCGGGCCACGAAGGCCGGTACGGCGGCGAGCGGCCGGAATTCCGCAGCCCGCACCGGATGGGTTCGTACGGCGGCGAGCGCGACGTAGGCGATCCGCGCTACGGCGGTGCCCCCGACCTGTCGCGCTTCGGCCGGGATACCGAACGCGACGCGCTGCGCCATCGCCGCGGGCCGAAAGGCTATACGCGCTCGGACGAGCGGATTCGCGAGGACGTATGCGAGCGGCTCGCGCATGCGCTCGAGATCGACGTGAGCGACGTCAGCGTGCAGGTGAGCGCGGGGCGCGTCGAACTGGACGGCACGGTGCCGGCGCGCTGGATGAAGCACGACATCGAGGATCTGGCCGACGGCTGCCTGGGCGTGCGCGACGTCGAGAACCGCGTGCGCGTGCGCCGCGACGACGAACCCGACGCGGGCATGGTGCTGCATCCGGACCAGCGGACCGTCACACCGACCCAGCCTGCCGCGCGCGACCCGGAACCGGGCGTCGTGGCGAGCGGCCGCGAGCGCGAACCGCGCCACTGACCCCCCATGGGTGAAACGCCGCGCCCCCGACCGCGAGTAATGCGTGCATGACGACCGGAATCGACGAAACGCCCGCGAAGGACCGTGATGCGGCCGCAGGCCGCGACCTCCGCCATCGCCGCGACAAGCGCGGCCTGCGAGCCCGGATCGCGGTCGAACTCTGGCGCGCGATCTGGCATTACCGCGCACGCGTGCTCGCGGCGATCGCGCTGCTGGTGCTCGCGAAAGCGGCGGCCGTATCAGTGCCGCTGCTGCTCAAGGATATCGTCGACGGCTTCGGCCGCGCGGCCGGCCAGCCGATGGCGTGGCCGGTGCTGCTGCTGTTCGCGTACGCGGTCGTGCGCTTCGCGTCAAACGCGCTGAACGAAGTACGCGACATGACCTTCGTGCAGGTGACGCAGCATACGGTCGCGTCGTTTACCGTGCGCACGTTCGGCCATCTGCACCGCCTCGGCGCGCGTTTTCATGCGCAGCGCGAGACGGGTGCGGTCGTGCGCGACCTCGAGAAAGGCACGGCCGGCATCGGCTACCTGCTCGGCGTCGCGGTTTTCACGATCGTGCCGACGGCCATCGAGATCGGCTCGGTGCTCGTGATCGTGATCAGCAAGTACGGCGGCGGGTTCACCGCGATCATCTTCGTCACGTTCGCCGTCTACGCGGCGTATACGGTGGTGTTCACGCGCCGGCGCATGCGCTACCAGCGGCGCGTGAACGCACTGGAGGCCGAGTCGAATTCGCGCGTGGTCGACAGCCTGCTGAACGTCGATACGGTCAAGTATTTCGCGCGCGAGGACGTCGAGCGCGATCGGCTCGAGCGCGTGCTCGACGAATGGCGCGAGGCCGGCGTCGACAACCAGTACGCGCTGTCGACGCTGCATATCGGGCAGAGCGCGTGCATCGGCGCGGGGATCGCGGCGGTGATGCTGCTCGCCGGGCAGCAGGTCGCGCGCGGCGCGATGACGATCGGCGATCTCGTGCTGATCAACGCCTACGTCATCCAGATCAGCCTGCCGCTGAATGCGCTCGGCTTCGTGTTCCGCGAGGCGAACGACGCGATGACGAACATCGAGCGGCTGTTCGGGCTGCTCGACGCGCGCGGCAAGCCGGGCGAGGACGGCGATGCGCCCGGCGCGCAGCCGCTCGTCGTGCGCGGCGGCGCGATCGAGTTCGAGCACGTCGACTTCGGCTACGAGCCGAGCCGGCAGATCCTGTTCGACGTGTCGTTCCGCATCGAGCCCGGGCAGACGATCGCCGTGGTCGGCGGCAGCGGCTCGGGCAAGTCGACGCTCGCGCGACTGCTGTTCCGGCTGTACCAGCCCGATGCAGGCACCATCCGGATCGACGGCCAGGACTTGCGGCTCGTCACCGAGCGCAGCCTGCGCGACGCGCTCGGCATCGTCCCGCAGGACACCATCCTGTTCAACGACACGCTCGCGTACAACATCGCCTACGGCAAGCGCGACGCGACCCGCGGCGACGTGATCGCGGCCGCGCGCGGCGCGCAACTCGACACGTTCATCGAGCGGCTGCCCGATGCGTACGACACGCGCGTCGGCGAGCGCGGCGTGCGGCTGTCGGGCGGCGAGCGCCAGCGCGTCGCGATCGCGCGCGCGTTGCTGAAGGCGCCGCCGATCGTCGTGTTCGACGAGGCGACGTCGGCGCTCGACACGCGCTCGGAGCGCGCGATCCAGCAGGAACTGATGCGCGTCGCGCGGCATCGCACGAGCCTCATCATCGCGCACCGGCTGTCGACGATCGTCGATGCCGACCGCATCCTCGTGATGGAGTACGGCCGGCTCGTCGAGCAGGGCACCCACGACGAGTTGCTCGAAAGCGGCGGCGTGTATGCGCAGATGTGGTCGCTGCAGGCGAAGCAGCGCGAGCTGGAACGCACGGAGGCGAAGTTCGCGCGGCAGCCGGTACGGATCAATCCGCTCGTGTCGCAGGTGCTCGATTCGCTGGCGGAGGCGGCCGCGCGGCGCGGCGTGCCGGTGTTCCGCCATGTGTCGGACGAGGATCTCGTCGTCAACGCCGATCCGGCCGCGCTGCGGCGCTTCGTGTGGGAGCTGTGTCGCGGCGCGATCGAAGCGAGCAGTGGCGGGCAGCTCGAGGTGCGCACGGTGCGCCACGACCCGGAAGCGCGCATCACGATCGCGTGCACGGGCGTCGACGCCGCGGAGTTGTCGCTGATCGATCTCGAACGCTTGCAGGACGCGATCGAGGAAGCCGGCGGCTACGTCGTGCGCGAACGCGACGATATCGGCGTGACGCTGCACCTGTCGCTGCCGATGTACGCGGTGGCGCCGGCATCGATGCCGTCCGGTGACGCCGTGCCGCCTCCGGATGCCGGTGCGGCGGCCGCCGCGAAGCCGCTCGACGGGCTGCGCATCGCGTGCGTGGACGACCACGACGAGGCGCGCGAGGCCCTCACCGCGCTGTTGAAGATGGCCGGCGCCGACGTGCATGCGTATGCGTCGGGCCAGGCGTTGCTGGACGACCTGTGGCGCGCGCGCCGGGCCGACTGGCCGGCGCTGCTCGTCTGCGACATCGACCTCGGCGACGACGAGGAGGACGGTTACACGGTGATGGCGCGCGTGCGTCAGCTCGACGCCGCGCGCGATCGCGACGGCCGTGCGCCGCTCGAGGCGCTGGCGTTGTCCGGCCATGCGCGCGATCGCGACCGCACGCGCGCGGTCGAAGCCGGTTTCCATGCGTACCTGACCAAGCCCGCGGTAGCGGCCGACCTGATCGCGGCGTTGCGTGCGCTCGCGTTTTCCTCCGGAGAAATCCATGCCGAACCTTCTGAATCCGACGACACCCGAAGCCCTGAACGCGCGTCGCGGCGGTAGCGCGTTCGCGGACCGCCAGGCCGCCGTGGCGGCCGTCGAGCTGCTGTTGCCGACGCTGTCCGCCGCGCTGCAGAGCGATTTCGTCGGCGACAGCGGCTGCCTGCACGTCGTGATCATGGACCCGGCGCTCGGGCCGCACGACGCGGCGTTCGAGGACGCGATCCTGTATGAGTTTTCGCTGCCCGACCCGAAGGACTGGGACGCCGACTATCGCGCCTATGCGCGGGCCAAGGCGCGGCTGTCGTGGGAAACGGGCCGCGACGGCCATGTCGTGCAGGCGCTGGAGCCGTACCGGCTGCGCGCGGGCGACACGAACCTGTGGGGCGGCGTCGCGCTCGGCGGCATCGTGGTCGGCGTGTCGGGCGCGCAGCCGTGGTTCGACGAGGCGTTCGCGGGCTGCATCGCGCACTGCCTGCGCGCGCTCGCGAAGCACCGCGCGCAGGCCACGCCCGACGCGCTCGCGATCTGAGGGGCCGCCTGGGCGCGGCCGCCCGGGCCGGTTTTTACAGCCGGTTATAAAAAAGCCAGCGAGCGCGCGCCACGGCCCGATGCGGCGCGGGCGCGCGCAGCCCGGCACGGTTTTCGCTGTACCTCCTGCACGGACGGTTGTCGCGACAAGCGTCGCCGTCATCCGGATTTGCTTTCCGACATCGACAGGAGGTGCAGGTGAACGTGACTCACGATCCAGCCAAACCGCCGCTCGCCGGCCGGACCGCACTCGTGACCGGGGGTGGCCGCGGTCTCGGCGAAGCCATTTGCGAAGAGCTTGCGCAGCACGGCGCGCACGTCGTCGTCGCCGATCTCGACGGCGACCGCGCGGCCGCCGTCGCTCAGCGGCTCGAACGCCACGGCGGGCAGGCGGTGGGCCGGCCGCTCGACGTGCGCGACGAAGCATCGGTGCTGCAGGTCGTGCACGACGCGCGCGAATCGCTCGGCGACCTCGACGTGATCGTCAACAACGCGGCGATCGACGTGACCGCGCCGATCGACGACGTGAGCGTCGACGCATGGCAGCAGGTGCTGATGACGAACCTGTTCGGCCCGTACCTGATGTGTCACGCGGCCGTGCCGATGATGAAGGCGCGCGGCAACGGCCATATCGTGAACATCGCGTCGACCGCGTCCAAGCGCGCGTGGCCGAATGCGTCCGCGTATCACGCGACGAAGTGGGGGCTGCTCGGCCTGTCGCACGCGCTGCATGCCGAGCTGCGGCCGAGCGGCGTGCGCGTGTCGGCGATCGTCGCGGGCGGGATGCGCACGCCGTTCCTGCTCGACCGTTTTCCGGACATCGACGAGGACACGCTGCAGCCGCCGGAGCACGTGGCGGCCGCCGTGCGCTTCGTGCTGACGCAGCCGCCGGGCACCGTGGTGCCGGAGCTGATGGTGCTGCCGATGAAGGAGACGTCATGGCCCTGAAGCGCGAACGGCGGCTGCCCGGCGCGGTGCTGCTCGACAAGGACGGCACGCTGCTCGACGACGTGCCGTACAACGTCGATCCCGCGCGCATGCGCCTCGCGCCGGGCGCGGCGCGCGCACTGCGCACGCTCGGCGCGACCGGGATGCCGCTGGCGGTCGTGTCGAACCAGCCGGGCGTCGCGCTCGGCCGCTTTACCGAACAGGAGCTTGGCGCGGTCCGCCAGCGTCTCGCCGAATTGTTCGAAGCGAACGGCGCGACGCTGGCGGATTTTTTTTACTGCCCGCATCACCCGCGGGGCAGCGTGCCGCGCTACACCTGCGACTGCCTCTGCCGCAAGCCGCGCCCCGGCATGCTGCGCCGCGCGCTGGCCGCGCTCGGCGCCGCGCCCGAATGGAGCTGGATGATCGGCGACATCCTCGATGACGTCGAGGCCGGCCGCACCGCGCGCTGCGGCACGATCCTGGTCGACTGCGGCAACGAGACCGAGTGGCGGCTCAACGCCGCGCGCACGCCGCATCACGTCGTCGATCGCGTCGACCTGGCCGCCGACATCGTCGTACGCGAAGCCGCGCTTCGGCACGGCTCGTGGGTGCGGCCATGAGCACGGCCTGGAGCCGCGCGCGCCGCATCCTGTGCGTGCGGCTCGACAGCATCGGCGACGTGCTGATGACCACGCCCGCGCTGCGCGCGCTGAAGGAGAGCGGCGCCGATCGTCACCTGACGCTGCTGACGTCGCGCACGGGCGCCGCGCTCGCGAAGCATCTGCCGATGGTCGACGACGTGTGGAGTTACGACGCGCCATGGGTCAAGCACCCCGACGTGCGCGGCGACCCCGTGGCCGATCTCGACATGATCGACCGGCTGCTGGCTGGCCGTTTCGACGCGGCCGTGATCTTCACCGTCTACAGCCAGAATCCGCTGCCCGCCGCGATGATGTGCTGGCTCGCCGGCATCCCGCTGCGGCTCGCGCATTGCCGCGAGAACCCGTATGAACTGCTGACCGATCGCGTGCCGGAAACGGAACCGGAATCGCACGTGCGCCACGAGGTCGCGCGCCAGCTCGCGCTGGTGCGTGCCGTCGGCGCGAAGACGGCGGACTGGCGGATGGCGTTCGAGCCGGGCGACGCGGCGCGGCATGCGGTGCATGCGCGCCTGCAGGCCGCGTTGCAGCGCTTCGGCGGCGCGCGCCAGCCGGCGGCGGCGCGCCCGCGGTGGCTCGTGGTCCATCCGGGCGCGACCGCCGCGTCGCGGCGCTGGCCGGCCGAGCGTTTCGGCGACGCGGCCGCCGCGGTCGCGCCGCTGTTCGACGGCATCGCGGTGACGGGCGGCGCGGACGAGCGCGCGCTGGTCGACGCGGTGTGCGAACGGGCGGGGCCGCGCGCGGTGCCGCTCGCGGGCGTGTTGCCGCTCGGCGAACTCGGCGCGCTGATCGAGACGGCCGACCTGGTGCTGTCGAACAACAGCGGCCCCGTGCATCTCGCGGCCGCGCTCGGCACGCCGGTGGTCGACCTGTATGCATTGACCAATCCGCAGCACACGCCGTGGCGTGTGCCGCACCGTGTGCTGAACGTCGACGTGCCGTGCCGCAACTGCTACCGCAGCGTGTGCAACCAGCCCGGCCATCCGTGCTTGAGCGGCGTGAGCGTCGACGACGTCGTCAACGCCGTGCACGCGTTGCTGCGCGGCAGCGCGCGCCATGCGCAACGCACGGCCGCGCGGGCTGCCGCGGACGTCCGCGAGCCGGTCGCGGCGCACGCATCGAACGTGATTCCGTTCGCGCACGTCATCACGAGGAACTGACGCATGCCTGATCCGATCCATACGCTCGGCATCAACGCCGCCTTCCACGACAGCGCCGCGTGCATCGTGCGCGACGGCGTCGTGATCGCGGCGGCCGAGGACGAACGCTTCACGCACGTGAAGCACGCGAAGCGCCCGGTGCCGTTCTCGACCTGGGAATTGCCTTTCCACGCGATCGACTATTGCCTCGCGGAAGCCGGCATCACGCTCGCCGACGTGGACCACGTCGCGTATTCGTACGACCCTTCGTTCGAACTCGACCGCGAAGGCGCGGCGCCGGCGCTGACCTTGCCGCTGTCGCCGTCCGCGCATGCACCGCGCGAGGACGGCGCGTCGCCGTGGCATCCGCTGTTCCTGTCGTCGATCGTCAACGCGCCGCGCCAGCTCGCGGGCGGCGTGCCGCATCATCTGCAGCGGCGCTTTCGCGGCGTCACGCACGACGGGCCGTTTCGCTGGCATTTCGTCGAGCACCACCTCGCGCACGAGGCGAGCGCGTTTCTCGCGGCGCCGTTCGAGCGCTGCGCGGTGATGACGATGGACGGGCGCGGCGAGCGCGCGACGACGAGCTACGGCGTATTCGACGGCCGCTCGTACCGGCGGCTCGGGCAGGTGAACCTGCCGCACTCGCTCGGGCTGCTGTACGAGCGCGTGACGCGCTATCTCGGCTTCCTGCACTCGTCGGACGAATACAAGGTGATGGCGCTCGCGTCGTACGGCAAGCCGGTGTTCGCCGACGAGATGCGCAAGCTGGTGCAGTATCGCGGCGAAGGCCGCTACGACGTGCGCGACGAGGATCTCGCGGCACGGTTCGGCCCGCCGCGCGAACGCGGCGGCCCGATCGAGCCGCATCATTACGACATCGCGCATGCGTTGCAGCTCGTGCTCGAGGAGACGACGCTGCAGGCGGTCGACTGGCTGGCCGGCGAGACCGGCGAGCGGCAGCTCGCGATGGCGGGCGGCGTCGCGCTGAACTGCGTGATGAACGCGAAGATCCGCGATCGCGGCCCGTTCGACGACGTGTGGGTGCAGCCGGCCGCCGGCGACGCGGGCACCGCGCTCGGCGCCGCGCTGTGGACCGACTTCCGGATGCGCGGCGTGCGCGGCGGCTGGCGGATGGATCATGCGTACCTCGGGCCGGCCTACGACGACGGCGCGATCGAGGCGTTCCTGAAGGAAGCGCAGCTGCCGTACCGGCGGCTCGACGACATCGCCGCGCAGACGGCCGCGCTGCTCGCCGCGAACCGCGTGATCGGCTGGTTCCAGGGGCGCATGGAGTTCGGCCCGCGCGCGCTCGGCGCGCGGTCGATCCTCGCGTCGCCGATCGACCCGGACATGCAGCACAAGCTGAACCGGATCAAGGATCGCGAGGATTTCCGGCCGGTCGCGCCGGTCGTGCTCGAGGATCGCGCGCATCACTGGTTCAGCGGCGGCCGGCGCACGCCGCTGCGCGCGCCGTTCATGCTGTTCGTCTACGACGTCGTGCCCGAGCGCGCCGACCGGGTTCCGGCCGTGCGCCACATCGACGGCACCGCGCGTGTGCAGACCGTCGACGAGACGCAGCATCCGCTGCTGCATGCGCTGTTGACCGAGTTCGACGCGCTCACCGGCGTGCCGGTGCTCGTCAACACGTCGTTCAACACGCGCGGCGAGCCGATCGTGTGCTCGCCGCGCGACGCGGTCGAATGCTTCTGGACATCGCCGCTCGACGCGCTCGTGATCGGCCCGTTCCTGCTGGAGAAACCGAGATGAACATGCGCGACACGCACCTGCCGCCGGTCGTATCGGTCGTCGTGCCGACCTACCGGCGGCCCGATCTGCTCGAACGCTGCCTCGACGCGCTGTGCGCGCAGGTGTTCGATCCGACGACCTACGAGATCGTCGTCGTGGACGACGATCCGGCCGGCAGTGCGCGCGCCGTCGTCGATGCGTGCCGCGCGCGCGTGACCGACGTGCCGGCGATCCGCTACATGACCGCGCCCGACACGCAAGGGCCGGCCGGCGCGCGCAACGTCGGCTGGCGCAGCGCGGGCGGCGCGCTGATCGCATTTACCGACGACGACACGATTCCCGATCCGACCTGGCTGCGCCACGGCGCGGCCGCGCTGCTGGCCGAGCCGTCGGCGGCGGCCGCGGCCGGCCGGATCGACGTGCCGTTGCGGCCGTGCCCGACCGACTACGAACGCGACGCGGCGGGGCTCGCGCATGCGGAATTCGCGACCGCGAACTGCTTCGTGCGGCGCGCGGCGCTCGAACGCATCGGCGGCTTCGACGAACGCTTCACGCGCGCGTGGCGCGAGGACGCCGACCTGATGTTCGCGCTGCGCGAGCATGCGGGGCCGATCGTCGAGGCCGACGCCGCGCGCATCGTGCATCCGGTGCGTCCCGCGCGCTGGGGATCGAGCATCGGCGCGCAGTCGAAGGTGTATTTCGATGCGCTGCTGTACAAGAAGCACCGCGCGACCTACCGGCGTCACATCCGGCCCGTGCCGCCGTGGCATTACTACGCGGCCGTGCTCGCCGCGCTCGGCGCGATCGGCTGTTTCGCCGCCGGCTGGCCGGCGCCGGCCATCGTGTGCGCGGCGGTGTGGGCCGCGATTACTGCCGGGTTCTGCGCGAAACGGTTGCGCGGCACGCAGCTCACGGCGTCGCACGTGGCCGAGATGATCGTCACGTCCATCGCGATTCCGCCCGTGTCGTTGTACTGGCGCATGCGCGGCGCGCTTCACTTCCGGGTGATTTTCCTTTGACGTCCTCTTCTCCCTGAAGGTTGAGCGCGTGTTTCCGCGTGTCGTTGCAGAAGTGCCAGACGGAGTTCACCGCGCGGCTCTGCTTGTTGAGCAGTCCGTCGAGCGATTTCACCCGGTAGCGATAGACAAGGATCATGCCGGCCATTTAAACGGTGGAATGCCGCTGTCAAACAGCGGCGCTCCTTTTCTCCCGGTCCTGAAGGACAGGGTTTTTCGGAGCAACTGATGAAGCTCGATCCCAGCGTCGATTCCGACGGCCCGCGCGGTCCGAAGCGGATCGCGGTGTTCCGTGCGTTGCAGCTCGGCGACATGCTGTGCGCGGTGCCCGCGCTGCGCGCGCTGCGGCGCGGCGAACCGGACGCGCGCATCACGCTGATCGGCCTGCCGTGGGCGCGCGAGTTCGCATCGCGCTTTTCCGACTACATCGACAGCTTCATCGCGTTCCCCGGCGCGCCGGGCCTCGCCGAGCAGCCCGAGCCCGACGCGGCCGCGCGCGAGGCGTTCATCGCCGAATGCCGCGCACGCGACTTCGATCTCGCGATCCAGCTGCACGGCAGCGGCGCGCACACGAACGCGATCGTCGCGTCGCTCGGCGCGACGCGCACGGCCGGCTTCGTGCCGGCCGGCGGCGGCACGACCGCGCTCGACTGCGCGCTCGCATGGCGCGACGACGAACCGGAAGTGGCGCGCTATCTGGCGCTCACGCGCAAGCTCGGCTACGCCGACTGGGGCGACTACCTCGAATTCCCGCTCGGCGGCCTCGACTATGCGCTGTGGCACGTGCTCTGCGACGAACATGCGCTCGATCCCGGCCGCTACGTGATCGTCCATCCCGGCGCGAGGATGGCGTCGCGACGCTGGCCGGTCGAACGCTTCGCGCTCGCCGCGCGGCAGCTCGCGGACGACGGCTGGCAGATCGTGCTGACCGGCACGCGCGGGGAACTGGGGCTGGCGAGCGCGTTCGCCGAGCATCTCGGACGGCCGTGCGTGAACCTGTGTGGCCGCACGCCGCTCGGCGCGCTGGCCGCGCTGATCGCCCGTGCGCGGCTGCTGTTGTGCAACGACACGGGCGTATCGCACGTGGCGGCGGCGCTCGGCACGCCGAGCATCGTCGTCGCGTGCGGCAGCGATACGGCCCGCTGGGCGCCGCTCGACGCCGAACGTCATCGTGTGCTCGCGAACTACCCGGCGTGCCGGCCGTGCATGTTCGATACCTGCCCGTACGGGCACGAGTGCGCGATCGCGATCCGCGTCGGCGATGTGATGGACCGGGCGGGCGAACTGCTCGCGGAGGAGAGACGTCATGTCACGTAAGCGGTTGCGCGTGCTTACCTGGCACGTGCATGGCAACTATCTGTATTACCTGTCGCAGGCGCCGCACGATTTCTACATCGTGACGAAGCCGCAGCATCCGCCCGGCTATGCGGGCCGCGTGGGGCACCTGCCGTGGGGCGACAACGTGCACGAGGTGCCGGCCGAATGCGTGCGCGACACCGCATTCGACTGCGTGCTGTATCAGCACGCGAAGCACTACGAGCACGACCGCCTGCGGCTGCTGAGCGAAGCGCAGCGCGCGCTGCCGACGCTGTTCGTCGAGCACGATCCGCCGCGCGAGCATCCGACCGACACGCTGCATCCGGTGCAGGATCCGAACGTGCTGCTGGTGCACGTGACGCCGTTCAACGCGCTGATGTGGGACAACGGCGTGACGCCGACGCGCGTGATCGAGCACGGCGTGCTGGTGCCGAAGGACGTCGAGTATCGCGGCACGCTGCCGAAGGGCGTGGCCGTCGTGAACAACCTCGCGCGCCGCGGCCGGCGCCTCGGTGCGGATGTGTTCGAGGTCGTGCGGCACAGCGTGCCGATCGACCTGGTGGGGATGGGCTCGTGCGAACTCGGCGGGATCGGCGAGGTGCCGAACCCGGCGTTGCCGCAATTCCTGTCGCACTACCGGTTCTTCTTCAATCCGATCCGCTACACGAGCCTCGGGCTCGCGGTGATCGAGGCGATGATGATCGGGCTGCCGATCGTCGCGCTCGCGACGACCGAGATGGCGCAACTCGTGAAGACGGGCAGCAACGGCGTGGCCGACACGCGGCCGGCCGTGCTGATCGATGCGATGCGGATGCTGATCCGCGATCAGGAACTCGCGCGCGAGTGGGGCGCGGCGGCCAAACGCGACGCCTGCGAGCGATTCGGCATCGAGCGCTTCGCGCGCGACTGGGACGCTGCATTGCGGGACGCGACGGCGTGACGGTGTAGGGCGGTGTGAGCGCGGCGCGACCCGCCGCGCTCACTACGGCGTCGCGGGCGGCGAAGCGGGCGCGGTGCCGGCATTCGCGGTGTTCGCGGCATTCGGCGCCGCCGGCGTGTTGCCGCTCACCGCATTGCGTTCGCTTTCGGGCAGCAGCGCGAGGCGGTTGTACAGTGTTTTCAGGCTGATGCCGAGCGCCTTCGCGGTGCGTGGCTTGTCGCCGTTGAAGTGCCGCAGCGACGCGACGATGAAGCGCTGCTGCGTATGCGCGAGCGTCGTGCCGATATGCAGCGTCATCGCGTTGTGGCGCACTTCCTCGCGCGGCGGCGGCCGGCGCGGCAATTGCAGTTCGATCTGCTCGTCGGCGAGGATGAACGCGCGCTCCAGCGCATTGCGCAGCTCGCGCACGTTGCCGGGCCACGTGTACGTGCGCAGCGCCTTCATCGCCTGCGTCGACAGGCGCTTTCTCGTGCGGTGCCGCGCGTTCAGCCGCTCGACGATCTCCAGCGCGATGTCGCCGACGTCGTCCTCGCGCTGCCTGAGCGCGGGCACGTGCAGCGCGATCGGCGCGATTCGGTAGAACAGGTCTTCGCGCAGCGTGCCGTTGCGCAAGGCCTCGACGGGATCGTGATGGGTGGCCGCGACGATCCGCACGTCGAGCGGGATCGCCTCGTGGCCGCCCACGCGCACGATCGTGTTGGTTTCGAGCGTGCGCAGCAGCTTGACCTGCAATTCGAGCGGCATTTCGGCGATTTCGTCGAGAAACAGCGTGCCGCCTCGCGCGGCTTCGAACATGCCCACATGTTGTGCAACGGCGCCCGTGAAGCTGCCTTTTTCGTGACCGAACAAGTGCGATTCCGCGATGTCTTTCGGAATCGCGCCGCAGTTGACGGGCACGAACGGACCGCGCCGACGCGGGCTCATGTCGTGAATGAGGCGGGCGACGATATCCTTGCCCGCCCCGCTTTCGCCGACCACCAGCACACTCACGCGGGTGGCGGCGACGCGCGACACTTTCAGCAGCAGATCCTGAATGGTTCGCGAACGGCCGAACAGTCGCGTGCCGTCATCGTCGGATTTCGACATGGAGTATGACCGGGTTGGGAAGTTTTGACCGAATGTGTCATGACCGGTAAAAAATGGCGTGGCATTCGCCGTTTTTTACGTATCTTCAGAATACCTTTTATACCGGTGCGACGACATTGAATCTGACAATGCGGTGTGCGCGAACAGATAGATTTATTCGATGAACGACGAATGCGAGACACCATTCTTCTATACTGCTAAGCACGCGTTTTCAGTGCAGGACGGCTTGTCCGCCCATTCTTGTGTGCGGCGTTGAAGATGCCGTCGTGAACAGGCCATGACGACGTGCATGGCGCCGCACGTGTCGCGGTACCGGCCGATGTGTGCGTCGGGCCGCATTACCAGGAGCCTCGATGCCTTACGTCCTGATCGTCGAAGACGATGCCGATACGCGAACGATGCTCGCCACGCTCGCACGCACGCAGCAACTCACGTGCGATACCGCCGCGACGCTTGAAGAAGCGCGCACGCTCGTCTCGACGCATACCCCCGATCTCGTGCTGTGCGATCTCGTGCTGCCCGACGGCAACGGGATGGATCTGTTCGATGCGTTGCCCAAGCGCGCGCATTGCGAAATAGTGCTGACCACCGGCCACGCGAGCCTCGATACCGCGATCGATGCATTGCGGCGCGGCGCGACCGACTATCTCGTGAAGCCGCTCAACATGCAGCGGCTGAACAGCATCTTCGCGCGCGTGCCGCGCACGACCGCGCTGCACGAGGAAATCGCGGAGCTGCGCTCGGAACTGCAGCGCCTCGGCCGCTTCGGCCGCATGCTCGGCAGTTCGCCCGCGATGCAGGCCGTCTACGATGCGATCGGCCGCGTCGCGCGCACCGAAGCGTCGGTGCTGCTCACCGGCGAGTCGGGCACCGGCAAGGAACTCGCCGCGCAAACCGTGCACGACCTGAGCCTGCGCCGCCGCGGGCCGTTCCTCGCGGTGAATTGCGGCGCGATCGCCGCGAATCTCGTGGAGAGCGAGATGTTCGGCCACGACCGCGGCAGCTTCACCGGCGCGGAACGCCAGCACAAGGGCTTCTTCGAACGCGCGGACGGCGGCACGCTGTTTCTCGACGAAATCACCGAAATGCCGGTCGAATCGCAGGTCAAGCTGTTGCGCGTGCTGGAAACCGGGCGCGTCACACGGCTCGGCTCGACACGCGAGATCGACGTCGACGTGCGCATCGTCGCCGCGACGAACCGCGACCCCGAAGCCGCGATGGCCGACGGCAAGCTGCGGCCCGACCTGTTCCACCGGATCAACGTGTTCCCGATCCCGCTGCCGTCGCTGCGCGAACGCGGCGACGACATCCCGATGCTCGCCGATGCGTTTCTGCAGCGCTACAACGAGGAGAGCGGCCGCAACCTGCGCTTCTCGCCGGCCGCGCGCGAAGCGTTGAAAACCTACGAATGGCCCGGCAACGTGCGCGAGCTGCGCAACTTCGTGCAGCGCGCGAGCATCTTCACCGATGCCGACGTGATCGACACGCTGCCGCCGCCGATCATGGACGAACTATCCAGCATGGTCGATTCGCACGAGGATCGCGTGACGGTGCCGTTCGGTACGCCGCTCGAGGAAGTCGACCGCAAGCTGATCCTCGGCACGATCGCCCAATGCGGCGGCGTGAAGGCGCAGGCGGCCGAGGTGCTCGACGTCAGCCTGAAGACGATCTACAACCGGCTCGCGCAACTGGAAGACGAAGCGGAGAAGCCCGATTCCTGATGCCGCTACGATCGCGCTCATGTTTCGGTTCCGGCCTCGCGGCGCGTATCGCGCGCGAGGCGTCGGCGCATGCGTTCGACGTGCGGCGGGATCGCGCGTCGTTCGCGCACGATCCACGGCAGCCCGGCGAACGTGCGCACGATCGCGCGTTCGCGGCGCAGCAGCGGCAGCATGCGCACCGTATGCAGCCACGCGGCGGCGGCC
The DNA here is from genome assembly GCF_057837105.1 of Burkholderia sp. APQ4-4ca. Taxonomy (NCBI): domain Bacteria; kingdom Pseudomonadati; phylum Pseudomonadota; class Betaproteobacteria; order Burkholderiales; family Burkholderiaceae; genus Burkholderia; species Burkholderia sp. APQ4-4ca. The sequence continues at coordinate 66,420 of NZ_JBYQCG010000071.1, forward strand.
GGCCATCTGAGCCACGCGGTCCACACGGCGTTGCGGGCGGCGGTGCGCTCGCGCGTCGGCCGGTCGCGCCGCGTCGACGGATGGTGATGGACGGTGAGGCCCGGCGCATACACGAGCCAATGCCCCGCGCGAGTCAGGTCGAGCGCGAGCAGCGCTTCCTCGCCGCCCAGAAAGTAGCGCGGATGATAGCCGCCCGCGTGCACGAACGCGTCGCGCCGGAACGCGGTCGCGCCGGCCAGCAGCCCGAGGATCGGCCTGCCCGGCAGCGCGACGGGCGCGTCGAGCGGGCTGTCGGCCATCAGCCGGCAGGTCGGATCCTCGCGCTCGTCGGGGCCGACCAGCACGCGCGCGGTGACGGCCGCGACGTGCGGATACGCATCGAGCAGGTTCGCGGCTTCGGCGATCGAGCCGGGCGCCCACCACGTGTCGTCGTCGCAGAACGCGACGTAGCGCGTGCGTGCGACGTCGACGCCGAGATTGCGGCCGGCCGCGCCGAGGTTGCCCGGCGCATGCACGAGCGCGACGTGCGCAAAGCGCGCGTGGATCAACGCGGCCGTCTCGGCGTCGCCGCCGTTGTCGACGACGACGATCGCCGGCCGGTCGGGCAGCGCGCACAGGTGTTCGAGCGTGCACGCGAGTTCGGCCGGGCGCCGGCAGGTCAGCACGACGGCCGTCACGCGCGGTTCGGCCGGCGGCAGCGCGGCGCGCGGGGGCGTTACACGGACGTGACGTCGCATTCGAGTCGCCAGATCGTTTCGGGTTCGCGGAGAGCGGCACGCATATGAGGCTCGAGCAGCGTCACCTGGCTGGCATACGCGTCGACGGCGGCGGCTTTCGCGGCGACGCCGTCCGTCTCGCTGCCGGCCGGCGCGGCGGCCGGATGCGCGATCCAGCCGCGTTCGCGCCAGCCGATCACGCGCTTGGCCATCAACCCGTCGATGCGACGATAGGGCACGTCCTCGTAGAAGCGCCAGAGGCGCGATGCGTCGTCCGGCGGATCGTCGTCACGCAGCAGCCGGAGCATGGCCTCTTGCACCTGCAGATGATCGTGGTGGAACAGGCCGGCCGGCGCGAGCACGCCGAAGCCGGGGTGCGCGTCGATCACGTCGGCCACGCACGCCGCGATCGCGGTCGACGTGGCCGGCACGCCGTACTGATCGTCGAGGAAATCGAGCCACAGCGGGCGTGCGTCGAGCAGCGCGAGCGCGCGGCGGTCTTCGTCGCGGCGCGCGCGCACCGCTTCGTCGGCGTGGCGGAACCCCGCGCGGCGATCCCACGGTGGCGCGGGCGTGCCGCGCGGCGGAATTCCCGCGAAGACGGTGACGACGATCGAGCCGGGCGCCTGCGCGAGCAGTTTCCCGCAACTGAAGACGGCATCGTCGAGATGCGGCGAGACGACGAGCCAGCGTGTCGGGTCGGGCATGGCGTGAAGATCTCCATCGTGAGCGGCCGGGCCGCCGGTGCGAATCGGCCAGCATGCGGGCCAGCACGTGTCGTGCCCGCCGCCGGCTGCCGTCGACTGTCCCCGCAGGAGCGTGTCCAATGAGCGAAATTGCACGGCCGCAGGCCGGAAATTACGCAACGGCCGTGATGCTGGTCGCGATCGCGACCGTGCTGCAGACACTCGCGATCCGGTTCGGCGGCGTGAATCTGCCGTTCGTGCTGTATTACCCGCTGCTCGCCGGCGCCGCGTGGGCGACGTCGTTCCTGTTCGGCATCGTGTCGACGGTCGTCAGCGGGCTCTTGATCTGGACGCTGTTCCTGTCCGATCCCGCCGCCTATACGGCGCCGCTGCCCGAGCGGCTCGTGCAGCTCGGCGCGTTCATGCTGATCGGTGCGCTGGTATGCGCGGTCGCGTCGCTGCTGCATCACACGCGGCTCACGAACGATCGCGCGCGCCGGCGCGAGGCGGCCGCGCGCCGGCAACTCGAAGCCGTGCTGCGCGCGCTGCCGCACGGCGTGGTCGCGACCGATCCGAACGGGCGGCTCACCTATCTCAACGCGGCCGCGGCCGAACTCGTCGGCTGCCGGGCGGACGATGCGATCGGCCGGCCCGTGCGCGACGTGCTGCGGCTCGTCGATCGCGAAGGCCATCGCGTGCCGACCACGCCGCTCGACCACGCGCTCGGCGGCGCCGAGGCGACGTCCGACCGCCACTGGCTGCAGGCCGGCAGCGGCGAGCCGGTGCCGATCGTCGCGGTCGCGTCGCCGATCGGCGACGGCCACGGCAACCTCGACGGCGCGGTGCTGCTGCTGCGCGATGCCGGGGCGGAGCGGGCGCGCGTCGACGCGTCGCGGCTTCAGCATGCGGTCGTCGATGCGTCGCCGGACGCAATCGTCGGAATCGACGCGAGCGGCCGCATCGCGAGCTGGAACGCCGCGGCGCAACGGATCTTCGGATACGACGAGGCCGATGCGCGCGGCCGCCGGTTCGACACGTTGATCGCGCGGCGCTGGCTGCGGCTCAACCCGCTCGCCGAATCGTTCGACACGATGCAGGAGCCCATCGGGCCGCTCGAACTGTTGTGCGTGCGACGCGACGGCCGGCGTTTTCGGGCGACGGTATCGGCATGCCCGGTGCTCGGCGAGGCACGGGCGTGGGTCGCGCTGTCGCTGACGTTGCGCGAAACCGGCGCGCAGCGCCGCCGCGACCTGCGGGCGCAGCGCTCGCTGCAGGGTGCGCGCAATGCGCTCGACCAGGCCGACACGTCGAACCGGCTGAAGGACGAGCTGCTGGCCACGGTATCGCACGAATTGCGCACGCCGCTGAACGTGATCTACGGATGGATCGAGGTGCTGCGCAATACGAGCGACCCCGCGTTGCAGCATCAGGCGGTCGACGCGATCGACCGCAGCGCGCGCTCGCTCACGCGGATGGTCGGCGACATCCTCGACGCGTCGTCGCTCGCGACCGGCAAGCTGCGGCTCGATGCGACGCCGGTCGACGTCGTGCGGCTGTTCTCCGACCAGGTCGGCACGTTCCAGACCGCCGCGTCGTCGGCCGGCATCCTGCTCGAATTTGACTGCGCCGCGCCCGCGTGCATCGTGTCCGGCGACGCCGAGCGGTTGCGCCAGATGCTGTCGAACCTGATCTCGAACGCACTGAAATTCACGCCGACCGGCGGCAGCGTGATGGTCGGCCTCGTGCGGGACGACAAGCAGGCGGTGTTGACCGTGGTCGATACCGGGCAGGGCATCGCGACGGAGTTCGCGCCGTACGTGTTCGACATGTTCCGCCGCGCGGACGATTCGCCCGCGTCGCCGCGGCGCGGGCTCGGGCTCGGCCTGTCGATCGTGCGGCACATCGCGGAGCTGCACGGCGGCCGCGTGAGCGTCGCGAGCGCGGGCCGCAATCTCGGCACGACGTTCACGGTGACGCTGCCGGCCGGCTGGCAGCCGGCCGGCGCGATGGCGTGGAGCATCGTGCAGGGCAGCCGCCGCGACGCGCTGGTGCTCGACATGCACCGCATCCTGATCGTGGATGACGACGCGACCACGCGTGCGAGCCTCACGGCCGCGCTCACCACGTTCGGCGCGGCCGTCGCGATCGCGTCGTCCGGCCGCGAGGCGCTCGCGATGGTGGCCGACATCCGCCCGACGGTCGTGCTGTCCGATCTCGCGATGCCCGACGGCGACGGCTTCTGGCTGCTGGACGCATTGCGGCGCGGCGCGACGAACGGCGACGGCGGCCCGTTCGACGTGCGCGTGCTGGCCGTCACCGCGCATGCGGGCCTCGCCGACGAACGCCGTGCGCTGGAGGCCGGCTTCGACGGCTACCTGTGCAAGCCCGTCGACGTGCGCGAGCTGGCGCACAAGATCGCGCACGTGACGAAGCGCGACGGCTGACGCGCGTCGCATGGCGGCGGCGTCAGGTCGCGTCGGATCGCGTCAGGTGGTGGGCGCCGGCCGGTTCTGCGTGTGGACTTGCGCGAGCAGATGCGACGCGATGCGCGTGCTGCGCACGAGGTCGCCGGGCGCGTGGTGCGTGACCTGACGTTGAATGAAGTAGCGCGCGGTATGCGCGAGCCCGTTCGCGAACGTCGTCGTCGCGCGCCAGCCGAGCCGCTTCTGCGCGGCCGCCAGATTCGGCCGCCGCTGACGCGGATCGTCGGACGGCAGCGGCCGGAACTCGATCGGCACGTTCGCGCCGACGACCCGCACCACTTCACGCGCGACGTCGATCATCGCGATCTCGACGTCGCTGCCGAGATTGACCGGCTCGCTCGCGTCGCCCGGTTCCTCCATCAGCCGGATCAGCGCGTCGATCATGTCGTCCACGTAGCAGAACGAGCGCGTCTGCTTGCCGTCGCCGTAGACGGTCAGCGGCTGTTCGGCGAGCGCCTGCGTGACGAAGTTCGACACCACGCGCCCGTCGGCCGGATGCATGCGCGGCCCGTAGGTATTGAAGATCCGCGCGATCCGTACGTCGACGCCGTACTGGCGGTGGTAGTCGGCGAACAGCGTTTCCGCGCAGCGCTTGCCTTCGTCGTAGCACGCGCGGATGCCGGTCGGATTGACGCGGCCGCAATAGTGCTCGTCCTGCGGGTGGACGTCGGGGTCGCCGTACACCTCGCTCGTCGACGCCTGCAGGATGCGCGCCTTCACGCGTTTCGCGAGGCCGAGCAGGTTGATCGCGCCGTGCACGCTGGTCTTCGTCGTCTGCACGGGGTCGCGCTGGTAGTGGACGGGCGACGCCGGACACGCGAGGTTGTAGATTTCGTCGACTTCGACGTAGAGCGGAAACGTCACGTCGTGCCGCATCAGCTCGAAGTTCGGTGCATCGAGCAGGTGCGCGATGTTGTCCTTCGCGCCCGTGTAGAAATTGTCGACGCACAGCACGTCGTGCCCGGCCGTCACCAGGCGTTCGCACAGATGCGACCCGAGAAAGCCGGCGCCGCCGGTGACGAGCACGCGTTTTCGATCGTAGCCCTTCATTACGTATTCTCCTTGCGGTTTGCGAGCACGCCTCGCGTGGTGGCGACCGGCGTGCGCCGGCCGGTGCCGGCCGACGTGCCGGCGCGCTGCGCGTGGGCGACGTCGCGGTAGATGTCGACGAGCCGGTCGGCTACGCCTTGCCACGTGTAGAAGCGATGCGCGCGCAGGTAGCCGGCGCGGCCGAGCGCCGCGCACAGGTCGGGTTGCGCCCGCAGTTGCACGAGGCGCGTGGCGAGCGCGGCCGGGTCGCGCGGCGGCACGAGATAACCGGTGGCGCCGTGGTCGACCGTCGTGCGAATGCCGCCGACGTCGCTGCCGATCACCGGCGCCGCGCACGCCATCGCCTCGACCGGCGTGATGCCGAACGGCTCGTACCACGGCGTCGTCACGAACACGTCGGCCGCGCTGTAGTACAGGTGCAGCGCGTCGCGATCGCGCCGGCCGACGAAGGTCACGCGGTTCGCGATGCCGAGTTCGTGCGCGAAGGCGGCGAGCCGCGCGAGTTCGGGGTCGCGCGCGGGGTCGGGCGTCGCCTGGCTGCCGCCGACGACGTACAGGTGCGTCGGCCGTTGCGGATCGTGCGGCATGCGCGCGAGCGCGTCGATCACGGTGTCGATGCCCTTGCGCGGCACGAGGCGGCCCAGCTGAAGTACGACGAATGCGTCCTGCGGCCAGCCCAGCCGCGCGCGTGCATCGACGCGCGGTACCGGCCGGAATTCCTGTGCGTCGAAGCCGCACGGCACGATCTCGATCCGCGCGGTATCGGCGCGATAGTGTGTCGTCAGATCCAGCGCATCCTGCGGGCATTCGGCGATCAGGCGGTCCGAGCGGCGCGCGAGCGTGTCCTCGATCGCGAAGCGCGCGTCGGGGAAGCCGTCGGCCGTGCCCTGATGCAGCCGGCGCACGCGACCGAGCGCGTGGAAGGTCGTGACGAGCGGGATGCCGAGCGTTTTTTTCACACGCAGCGCGGCATCGCCGGACATGAAGAAGTTCGCGTGCATCACGTCGACCGGGTCGGGCTCGCGCCGCATGCGCGCGATCATGTATTGCGCGAATGCGCCCATGTACGGCAGCAATTGCTCCTTCGGCACGTCGGTCGGCGGCCCGGCCGGCACGTGGATCACGCGCATGCGCGGGCCGATCGGCACCACCTCCGGCAAGTGGGGATTGTCGCAGCGCGTGTAGACGTCCACGTCGAGGCCGCGCTCCGCGAGCTGCTTCGCGACGTTGGCGACATAGATGTTCTGGCCGCCGGCATCGACGCCGCCGATCACGCCCAGCGGCGATGCATGTTCACTGATCAACGCAATTCTCTGCATGGTAGTGCTCCCGATATCGGGGCCGCGCACACGGGCCGCCGTTATCGCCCCTCGGCAATCGGCATGCCTGCCGCATGGCGGGGAAAACCGCTTCCCCCTGTGCCGCAAAAATTACAACGCGTTGGATGAAAGGGCGTCCGATCGCGATGGCGCGCAGGCATGCGGCGCACGCGGCGCGGCACGCGATTTGCGCGACTTCTGCTCACCCGCCGGTTCGTCCGGCCCGATGAAAAGGAGGTCACGATGAAGGTATCCCCGCTGCAAGCCCGCACTCCGCGCATCCGCCATCAGCGCGCGCTGCGCACCGGCATGGCGGTCGCGATCGCCGCGGCCACCGCATGCATGGTGGTCGCGCCGAACGCGCTCGCCGCCGGCGACGACGGGGCGTCGTCGTCGACGTCGTCGCACTCGAGCACCCGCACGAAGATCCGCGACGCGACGATCACGACCAAGGCGAAGGCCGAGCTGACCGGCACGAGCGGTCTGTCGTCCGGCGACATCCACGTGAAGACGCGGCACGGCACCGTGACGCTCACCGGCAGCGTGCCCGACGAGCAGCAGCGCACGCAGGCCGTCGGCGTCGTGAAGCAGATCGACGGCGTGCAGAGCGTGCGCGACCAGTTGACCATCCGGCCCAAATAATCGCGATGCGACCGTAACAGGAGTCCACTGATGAATTGCATGCTCAAACCGGTCGGCGAACAGACGATCGTGATCACCGGCGCGACGAGCGGCATCGGTCTCGTCACCGCGCGCAAGGCGGCACGGCGCGGCGCGAAACTCGTGCTGTTCGCGCGCAATGAGGACGCGCTGAACACGCTGTGCGAGGAAATCCGCCAGCACGGCGGGCTCGCGGTGCCGGTCGCCGGCGACGTGGGCAACATCGAGGATCTGCAGCGCGCGGCCGCGACCGCGGCCGACACGTACGGAGGCTTCGACACCTGGGTGAACAACGCGGGCGTGTCGATCTTCGGCACGGCGGCCCAGGTGCCGCTCGAGGATCAACGCCGGCTGTTCGACACCAACTACTGGGGCGTCGTGCACGGCTCGCTCGTCGCGGCCGACCATTTCCGGCGCAAGGGTGACTTCCACGGCGGCGCGATCATCAACATGGGCAGCGAGGCGTCCGACGCGCCGTTGCCGCTGCAAAGCGCGTACGTCGCGTCGAAGCATGCGGTGAAGGGCTTCACCGATTCGCTGCGGCTCGAGATGGAAGCCGATCATCTGCCGGTGTCCGTCACGCTGATCAAGCCGGCCGCGATGGACACGATGTTCGTGATGCACGCGAAGAACTACATGAACGTCGAGGCGAAGCTGCCGCCGCCGATCTACGACCCCGAGCTGGTGGCCGACGCCGTTCTGTTCGCGGCCGCGCATCCGCGCCGCACGCTGTTCGTCGGCGGCGCCGCGAAGTTCGCGTCGGCGAGCGCGTATCACGCGCCGCGGCTGTTCGATCGCGTCGCGGCCACGCTGTTCTCGCGCGGCCAGCGCACGGTGCGGCCCGCGCGGCCGCGCGACGACAACGCGCTGTACGACTCGCGCCACGCGCTGCACGAGCGCGAAGGCATGGAAGGGACGGTGCTGCGCAGCTGTGCGTACAACACGGTGGTACAGCGCCCGAAGGTCGCCGGCGCGGTCGCGCTCGGCGCGGCGGCGCTGGTGTTTGCCGCATTCGCGCGGACGCGCCGTTCGTCCGCGTGATTTCGATCATTTTCCAAGGAGGCTTTCATGACATCCCGACAACATACGGGCCACGAATACAGCCACTCGCGCGCGCACGAAGGCGAGCGCACGCAGCAGGATCACGACAAGGGCGGGCACCAGACGGGCCACGGCAAGCCGCCGAGCCCGGTCGACGTGCAGAAGGCGCTGAAGGGGATGGATTATCCGGCGAGCAAGTCGGACGTCGTGCAGTGCGCGGAACGCTCGCATGCGAGCCGCGAGGTGCTCGACATGCTGCGCAAGATTCCGGAGCGCGAGTACGACACGCCGGCATCGGTATCGAAGGAACTCGGGCGGCTGATGTAAGGGCCGCCCCGTCGCGCCGCGTGCGTGCGCGCGCGGCGCATCCCAATCCCTCACGAGGAGCACGACCATGGCGATGATCGTCGCAGGCCGTTTCACGACGTTCGACGAAGCGGAAGGTGGGGCGCGTCACCTCTACGAGCGCGCGTTCGGGCCCGACGACGTGTCGATCTTCTTCCTGAACCCCGGCGGCCAGCACGCGCGCTTTCCGATCGGCGGCGACGTGTACGCCGACACGGCGGCGAAGCCGGGCGGGCGCGGCGCGATGGTCGGCGCGATGCGCGGGCTGCTGATCGGCGTCGTGATCGGATTGATCGTATATGCGCTCGGCCTGCGCTACTGGTTCGTGCCGGCCGCCGGCGCGCTGGCCGGCGCGTATCTCGGCGCATTCGGCGGCGCGCTCGGCCGGATGCGCGGCGAGCAGGCCGAAGGCAAGGGCACGCTCGCGCGCAGCGAAACCGGCGTGATCCTCGCCGCGCGCGTGACGCCCGACACCGCGACGGCCGCGGAAGACGTGCTGCGCGCGACCGGCGCGAAGTCGATCGAGCGCGTCGAAGGCGACTGGCAGGACGGCGAATGGCGCGATTTCGACCCGGTGCGCCGGCCCGACGAAGCCGCGTCCCGCGGCCCGCGCTGACTACGCCCTTTTTCCAAACGCTTGCAATGCCACCCGCGCGCGCATGGCCGCCGCGTGCGGGCGGGCGTGCGCCGCACGTGGCACGCCGCTTGCGCAGCATCCGCGGCACCCGTTCAAGGAGGAACCCATGAGCACCGCACAGACTCCACCCCCGCAGAAACAGACGCAGCAGCCGGGCACCGAGCGCGGCATGCAGCCGAAGCCGCGCGACGAAGCGGCGGACTACGTCGGCAGCGGCAAGCTCGCCGGCAAGGTCGCGCTGGTGACGGGCGGCGACAGCGGGATCGGCCGCGCCGTGGCGATCGGCTTCGCGAAGGAAGGCGCGGACGTCGCGATCGTCTATCTGGAGGAATCCGACGACGCCGCGCATACGAAGCAGTTGATCGAGCAGGCCGGCCGGCGCTGCGAGGCGATCGCCTGCGACGTGGGCGATCGCCGGCAGGCGCGCGACGCGGTGGCGCGCACGGTCGAGCGGCTCGGCCGGCTCGACGTGCTCGTCAACAATGCGGGCGAGCAGCATCCGCAGCCGGGCATCGAGGACGTGTCCGAGGAGCAGCTGGAACGCACGTTCCGCACGAACGTGTACGGGATGTTCTTCTGCACGCAAGCCGCGCTGCCGCACATGAAGCAGGGCGGCCGCATCGTCAATACCGCGTCGGTCACCGCGTATCACGGCAGCCCGAAACTGCCCGACTACTCGGCGACCAAGGGCGCGATCGTCGCCTTCACGCGCTCGCTGTCGATCGAGCTGGCCGAGCGCGACATTCGCGTGAACGCGGTCGCGCCGGGGCCGATCTGGACGCCGCTGATCCCGTCGACGTTCACGCCCGAGCAGGTCGCGAAATTCGGCTCGAACGTGCCGCTCAAGCGGCCCGGCCAGCCGGACGAACTGATCGGCTGCTACGTGCTGCTCGCCTCCGAAGGCGCGAGCTACATGACCGGGCAGACGCTGCATCCGAACGGCGGCTCGATCGTCGGCGGCTGATGGCCGTTTCCACGCAAGCACAAGGAGAAAGCAGATGAGACAACCCCACTGGACGATCGCTGCGCTCGCCGCCGGCGTGCTCGCCGTATCGGGGCTCGCCCGCGCGCAGATGCCGAGCGAGCCGCCCGCGTCGAATGCGCATGTGCCGGGCGGCGTGATCAATCCGTCGTCGGGCGCGGCCGGTGCAGGCGATTCCGGCATCGCGAAAGCGCCGAAGGGCACCGACGCGGAGTTCGTCGACAAGGCCGCGATGGCCGGCAAGGCGGAGGTACAGGCGAGCCAGCTCGCGCTGAAGCAGGCGCAGTCGGCGGACGTGCGCGCGTTCGCGAAACGGATGGTCGCCGATCACGGCAAGGCGAACGCGAAGCTCACCGAAATCGCCGCGCGAAAGGGCATGAAGCCGCAGGTCGAGCAGATTTCCGATCCAGACGTCGAGGCGCTGCGCGGCAAGCGCGGGCGCGACTTCGACACCGCGTATCTCGCGGCGGCCGGCCCGGATGCGCACAAGAAGGCGGTTGCGTTGTTCGAAGACGAAGCACGCGACGGCAAGGACGCGCAGCTGCGCGCGTTCGCCCGATCCACGCTGCCGACGCTCAAGCATCACTTGAGCATGGCGGAAACGCTGGCACGCAAGGTGGGCGCGCAGTAACGCGCGCCCGGTTCCACCCCAGGGCCGCACTTGCGGCCCGCTTTTTCGGAGAAGCAGTCATGGCCCAACGGCAATCGAAGCACGAAGGTATCCTCGAACTGCTCTGCCAGGCATACGAAACCGAGCTTGGCGGCGCGAAGATCTACGAGGCCGCGCTCCAGTGCGCGACCGACGAGGACCTGCACAAGGAATGGGAGAAGTACCATCGCGAGACGCTGCATCACCAGGAGGTGCTGCGCAAGGTGTTCGACACGCTCGGCCTCGATCCCGATGCGAAATCGCCGGGGCGCGCCGCGGTGGCGGCGACCGGCGAATCGCTGGTGCGGGTGATCGAGCAGGCGAAGCAGCAGGCCGACCCGGCCGTCGCGCAGGTCGTCGCGGCCGAGTGCGTGGTGCTGGCCGAAACCAAGGATCACCTGAACTGGGAGCTGATCGGCTACGCGGCGGATCAGTTGCCCGACAGCGACGCGGCGAAGGTGTTGAAGGCCGCGCACGACGAGGTCGAGGCCGACGAGGATCATCACCTGTATCACACGCGTGGCTGGGCGCGCGAGATGTGGATCGAGTCGATGGGCTTCAAGGCGGTGCTGCCGCCGCCGGAAGAAGTGAAGAAGGTGGAGTCCGCCGCCGATGCGGCGCGTGCCGAGCGCTCGCGCGGCAAGATGATGTAATACGCGGTTGTAGTACGCGGGCAAGCGGGCTGCGTCGCATGCGGCGCCGCCCGTGTTCCATCCGGTTGCGTACGCAACCGTCCACGCAGCGGCCCAGTGAGGTTCGATCGCTTACGAAAGCAGATCGACGATCATCGTCGCCACCGAGGCCGCCATCAGCGCGACCGCCAGCCAGCCGAACAGTTTCGATACCGGGCCGCTGCCGGGCTGGCCGGCCGCATTGCGCCGGCGCGCCAGCAGCATCACGAACACGAGCATCGGCACCGCCGCGATGCCGTTGAGCACGGCGCTCCAGTACAGCGCGCGGATCGGGTCGATCGGGCTGAAGCAGATCGCGATGCCGACGATCACGCACAGCGCGAGCACCGTGTAGAACGCGGGCGCGCGCCGCACGGGCTCGTTCAGCCCTTCGCGGAACCGCCACGCTTCCGCGCAACCGTAGGCCGCGCTGCCCGCGAACGCGGGAATCGCGAGCAGCCCGCAGCCGACGATGCCGAACGCGAACACCAGGAACGCGGCTTCGCCGGCGATCGGCCGCAACGCCTCGGCGGCCTGCGCGGTGCTGCCGATGTCGTGCCGCCCGCGCGCGAAAAACACGGCCGCGCCGATCACCATGATGCAGAACGACACCGCGTTGGTCACGATCATCCCGGTCCACGTGTCGAACGTGATGCGCCGTTCGGTCTCGCGGCGCGCGGCCGGCGCGCATGACTGGTCGCCGTTGCGGCGCTCCGCCTGGGTCTCCTCGACCTCGAGCGCGGCCTGCCATACGAACAGGTAGGGGCTCAGCGTCGTGCCGAGCACCGCGACCGCGGTCGTCGCATAGTCGTGCGTGAACGAAATCTGCGGCAGCGCGATGGCACGCAGCAGATTGCCCCAGTCGACGTGCACGAAGCCGAGTTCGATCACGTACGCGAGCAGGCCGAGCGTCATCCATTTGAGCCAGCGCGCGTAGCGCTCGTAGGACAGCAGCACCTGTAGCCCGAGCGACGCCAGGCCGTATACCGGCGCATACCAGTAGCTGCGGCCGCCGACGACGAGCGCCGTCGCATCGCCCATCGCCGCGAGATCGGCGCCGACGTTCACGACGTTGACGATCACGACCATCACGATCAGCGTCTTCGCGATGCGATCGGAAAAGTGTGCGCGGATGCCGGCCACGAGCCCTTCGCGATTGCGTCGCCCGATGAACGCCGCCGCGAGCTGCACGGCGACCATCATCGGCAGCGTGACGACGATCATCCACAGCATGTTGAAACCGAACTGGCTGCCCGCCTGCGCGTAGACGGCGACGTTGCTCGGATCGGCGTCGGACGCGCCCGCGAGCAGGCCGGGACCGAGCCGCCGATACCACGGTTTCGCGGCCGGCGGCGCGTCGGCGGCCGGCCGGACGTCTTCGTCCGGGCCGCTCATCCCGCGTCCCCGTGCGACGCGCGAGCGCCGCCGCGGCGCCGCTCGCGTGCGAGCCGCGATGCGGTGCGCAACGCGTCGACCAGCGTGCGGTACGCGCGTTCGCGGGAATCGGCGCCGCGTGTGCGCAGCACGTACGACGGGTGATAGGTCGCGACGACGAGCCGGCCGTCGTCGGTGCGCACCGGTGCGCGCGTGCGCTCCAGTGTCGCGTCGTTGTCCTGCAGCACCGCGCGCAGCGCCGTCGCGCCGAGCGCGACCACCACGCGCGGCTGGACGGCGTCGAGCTCGCGCTCGAGCCAGTAATGGCATGCGGCCACTTCGCGCTGCGCGGGCGTCTTGTGCAGCCGCCGCTTGCCGCGCGGTTCCCACTTGAAGTGCTTGACCGCGTTCGTCAGGTAGACGTCCGAGCGTTCGATCCCGGCCTCGTCGAGCGCGCGATCGAGCATGCGGCCGGCCGCGCCGACGAACGGCACGCCCGCGCGGTCCTCCTGGTCGCCCGGCTGCTCGCCGACCAGCATGATCGGCGCGTCGACGGGCCCGGCGCCGGGCACCGGCTGCGTCGCGTGTTCCCACAGCGCGCAGCGGCGGCACGCGTCGAGCGTGGCCGGTGCGTCGCCGTCGGCCGGCGTCGTCGTCGTTTTTTCGCGATCGGGCGTTTTGCGTGTCATGCGGCCTCTCCGGCGCAGGCCCGACGGGCGGCGTGCCGCGCGCCCGCGGAACATGCCGGCACCGGTGTTGTCGCACGTGCTGAGGAAAGCAAACCGGAGGATCGAAGCCGCATCGCGCGCATGAAGGACTCCTGGGTCGACGATGCGAACGAGACAGCAACCGGCATGCCGGATGCAGTCGGCATGGGCGCGCGCCTTGCGGGGCCACCCCGTCCAACGACAGGAGAAGCACGATGCAACCCGAACCCGGCGACGATCCGGCCGCCGACGACGTGCTGTTGTGGCGCGCACCCGACAGCGTGCCGCGCCGCCCGCGCCGCGTGCTGGTCGTCGACGACTATCGCGATGCGGCCGATGCGCTGCGCCTGCTGCTGGAGGCGCGCGGCTTCGAGTGCCGGGTCGCCGACGATCCGTTCTCCGTGTGCGACGTCGCGCGCGCGTGGCAGCCGTTCGCGGTCGTGCTCGACATCGCGATGCCCGGCCTCAACGGGCTGCAGCTTGCCGCGCGGCTGCGCGGCGATCCGCAAACCGCCGACATGCTGCTCGTCGCGTGCAGCGGGCTCGTGTCGCGACTCGATTGCGAACGGGCGAAGGAAGCCGGCTTCGACGCGCACTGTGCGAAGCCGCTGACGCCGCACCGGCTGCTGGGCTACCTCGAATCGGCGAGCGGCGGCGCCGTGAGGGCCGACGAGGACGTTACACGACCCTTGTAAAAAGGCTGGCGGGCGGCGGATGCGGCGTTTTCCCACCGCCGCCCGAGGACAAAAAAACGCCCCGCACAGGCGGGGCGTATCGAACGCATGCCGAACGCAGGCGCCGGCGAACCGGCGCCGCGTCCGGGTGCGGTCAGTGACGGCCGCGCGTGCGCGGGTCGTCGAGGTCTTCGGTCGGATCGGTCAGCCCGAGCTCGTCGCCCGCGCTCCAGTACGGCGTGCTGCCGTAGAACTCGTGCAGCGGCTCGGCCCATTGCGGATCGGCCATCGCCGGCCAATGGTCCTTGTCGAACCCCGGCGCGTTGCGAATCCGCTCGGACGACACCGACAGCAGGAAGCACTTGCGTTCGGTATCGAGCGTCAGCGCGCTCCACGGAATGGCGTGCAGCTTGTCGCCGATGCCGAGGATGCCGCCGCTCGACAGCACCGCATACGCGATGCGGCCCGAGCGCACGTCGAGCATGATGTCCTTGATCTTGCCGACGTCGTCGCCGTCGGTCGTATAGACCTTGTCGCCTTCCAGCGTATCGGCCGCCATCACGTCGGGGCCGGGGCCGGCCGCCGTCGCGGCGCCCTTGCCGATGATGCGGGTCTGCCCTTGATTGGGAGTCTGCATGGTGTCCTCCTGGCTGCGTGGGGCGCGACCGTGCCCGGGGGCGGGCCCTGCGGGTCGCGCGGGTTGTCGAGGCGGAGCGGGATCGCCCCGTCACGTCTGCTTCGGTTGCGACACGCCTTCCAGCGTGTTCGCGACGTCGTCGCGCTCGGGGCTGGCCGTGCGCGTCGCGATGTCGGCGAGCGACAGCATGCCGACCAGTCGCTTGTCGTGATCGACGACGGGCAGCCGGCGCAGTTGCGCATCGGCCATGTAGTGCTGGATCTCGTCCAGCGGATCGTCGTCGAAGCACCATTCGATCGGGCCGGACGCGACCTCCTGGATTCGCGTCTCCGGCGGCTTGCCGGCCGAGATCGCGCGCACCGCGAGGTCGCGGTCCGTCACCATCCCGATCAGCCGGTTGTTGTCGCACACGGGCAGCGCGCCGATGTCGTAGCGCTCCATCAATTGGGCGGCGTGACGGATCGAGTCGGTCGGGGCGATCCGCACGACGTCCTGCGACATGATTTCGTTGACGCGATGCATGAAGTTCTCCTTCCGGTAGGGGTAGCAAGGTGCCGATGCGGCCGGTGCGATTCAGCAAACTTCAGCAAACCGCATGCCGCGCGCGGGCCGTCTCGTCACGCGTCGTCGCGGTCGCGCTTGTCGTCCCGCGGGCCGCCGCCGTGCGTGCCGGCCGGCTTGTCGGTTTCGATGCGCGTGACGCCGCCGGTCGAGGGCGGGTCGCTTGCAGGAAACGTGTCCTCCAGCTGCTTGTCGATATGGCGCTCCGAATGGCGCGTGCGCGTGCGGTCCTGATCCTTCAGCGGCGGTTGCGGGTCGGGCTGCCGCTCGTGCGCCGGTGCGTCGTGGCCCGGCCGGGTCGAATCCTTCATGGCGGTGCTCCGTATCGTGACGAGGAGCCTGTGTGGCGCAACCGGCGTGCCTGCTCCGTGCGCACGGCACGCGCCTTGCCACTGCGACGACCACGACCACGACGACGACCATCACGACCCGGCGCAACAGGGTGCCTGCTGCGCGCACATCGAGCGGGAGGCACGATGACGATTCCGAAACGACGACCAGGCGTGCGCTACGAAATCAACGTATGCGGCGGCGGATTCGATTCGGTGAAAAGCCATTTCGATACGTGGAAGCACGAACCGCTGATCTACCGGCCCGAGCGCCGGATGTTCGAAGGCAAGGCCGACGTGCGGCGGCTCGGCGACGAGACGTTCGGCGCGACCGAACCCGCGCGCTTCGCGCTGCAATGTGCGTGCGAGCCGTCGGATCCGTATGCGCTCGCCGCGCGCGTGCGCGACGACGGCCGCGAATTGTGGCTCGTGATGGCCGCGTACGACGCGTAGCCGCGTGCTTGCAAGATTTGCAGCGACCGGTGTAGCGAAGGCACGGCGCGCCGCGCCGGATCGCACGCATGCGTATCGATCCCCGTGGGGTGCGGCGTGCGGCAACCCGAACGGACGGCACGCGGCTTGCGAATCCGCGATACGCGGCCGTCGCGCCGATCCCGACCCGAACTTCGCAACGAGGGAATGCCGATGACACCCGAACCCGCGCAGTGGCTGCAACGGCCCGAACCGCCGTTGCCCGACATCGAGCCGGACCCCGCGCCGCCCGGTCCCGAGGACGTGCCGCCGGACATGCCCGAACCGTACCGGGAACCGGAGGGCGATCCGCCCGGGCATGCGCCGCCGGAACGCGATCCGCCGTCGCCTGAGCCGCCGGTGCGTGCACGGGCAACCGGTGCGATGCCGCCGAGACGAAAGGAGGGCCTGCAATGAGCATCCGCATGAAACCCGGCATGTTGCGCGACATCGCCGAAACGCTCGGCCGCCATTTCGAGGCGCGCGCGCTGCCGTTCCACGTCGAGGAGCACCCGGCCGGCGCGCTGCATATCGGCTTTCGCGTCGACGGCCATCCGGCGTCGTTGACCGTGACGTTCGACGCCGACGCGTTCGCCGCGCTCCAACAGGCCGACGTCGACCGGCAACGCGGCACGCTCACGCGCGTCGCGGCCGAATTCGACACGATGATGGCGCGCCGCGCACCGACCGCGTACGCGGGCGATTTCCATTTCAACCGGCTCTGAGCCGTGCCGTAACGGCCAGCCCGGAGCCGTCGATTCCAGGGAGGATTCGATGAACACGATCCAGACGATACGCGCGGGCGCCTGTGCGTTCGCCGCGGCATGCGCGCTGGGCGCATGCACGCAACCGGCCAGCGGCCCGTACGGCACGCATGCGGCGCCGCCCGCGCCGCCCGACGGGCGCGGCGCGCAGTCGACCACGACGATGCCGGACGCGAACACGCGCTACGACACGCGTCCGTCGCCGGGCAACACGATGCCGCGCGGCACGACCGTCGGCGAACCGGCCGACGTGCCGCCGCCGGGCCCGAACGGCACGCAGGGCGACCAGCCGCTGCCGGGCACGCCGCCGCCGATGCAGTACTGACAGGACGCCCCGCGGCGACGCGCCGCGCAGGCACGACGCGACGCCGCGTCACGGCATGCCGCACCGCGATGCGGCCGGAGGAACGCGATGGCGAATCAGCACGAGCACCTGGAGGACTGGCTGCGCGATGCGTACGCGATGGAGCGCCAGGCCGAGACGATGATCGACGCGCAGATGAGGCGGGTCGGTCACTATCCGGCGTTGCAGGACCGGCTTCGGCTGCATCTCGACGCCACGCTCGGCCAGCAGGCGCTCGTCGAGGCGTGCCTGATGCGGCTCGGCACGTCGCCGTCGGCGACCAAGGACCTCGCCGCGCGCGTGGCCGCGTACGGGCAGATCGCGAGCGGCATGCTCGCGGACGACGAAATCGTGAAGACGGCGCTCGCCGCTTATGCGTTCGCGCAGCTCGAGATCGCCGCCTACACGGCCCTCGTCGCGGCTGCGCAGGCGGCCGGCGAAGACGAAATTCGCGCGGGTTGCGAGGGGATTTTGCAGCAGGAGCGCGACATGGCCGCGTGGCTGCTGCGCCATCTGCCCGAGTTGACCATCGCGTTTCTCGACCGGTCGGCGGTGGACCGCATCGACGCGAAGCGGTAGCCGCGCGGCCCGTGGGGCGCTTGCGGAACGTGCCGCTTCTCGTGAGCGAAATACGTGCCCCCTAACTTGCCCCCGGCTTGTAAAAAAGCGGCTCTGGCGCGTGGCGAAACGGGGTGCGAACCCCCGAGAACCGCTTCGCAGCATGCTTCACGCGACTGGCACGGAAGCTGCATGACGTTGGGCAGAAGCTATACCGCGAACCGCGAACCCAACGTCAGGAGGCTTTCGATGCCCGTCTCGCTTGCGCTGCAGATGCGACAGCATCTGGCACTTACGCCGAGGCTCCAGCAGTCGCTGCGACTGCTTCAGTTGTCCTCGCTCGAGTTTCAACAGGAATTGCGCCAGGCGCTCGACATGAACCCGTTTCTGGAAGACGGCCAGGGCGACGAGGAAACCGCTGCGGCGCCCGCCGAGGCGCCGAGCGAAGCGGCCGCGCCCGACGCGGCGCCCGAGCGCGACGACATCCGTGCGCCGGACGGCGAGGTGCCGTTCACGGCCGCGCCCGCACCGCGCGGCACGAGCCGTCAGGGCGACGACGCCGACGGCTTGTCGCCGGGCGAATGGATGGCCGCCGAACCCTCCCTGCATCAGCAACTGCACGATGCGCTGCGACTCTATCCGCTGAACAGGCGCGACCGCGAAGCCGCGCGCCTCGTAATCGATGCGCTGGACGACGACGGCTATCTGCGCCAGGAGCTGTCCGAACTGCTGGTGGCCGCCGATCCGGCCTTGCTGCTGTCGGAACAGGATCTGGCGGTCGCGCTGCGGCTCGTGCAGATGCTCGACCGCCCCGGCATCGCGGCGCGCTCGTTGTCCGAGTGCCTGGTGCTGCAACTCGACGCGATTCCCGCCGGCACGCCGGCGCTCGCGGAAGCGAAGACGATCGCACGCGAGCATCTGGAGCGGCTCGCGCGCCGCGAGACGGCCGAAATCCAGCGGCGCCTCGGCTGCAGCCCGCACACGCTGCAGGCGGCCTGCGCGCTCGTGCGCGGGCTCGATCCGCGCCCCGGCAATCACTACGGCAGCACGCGCGGCGACTACGTGGTGCCCGACGTGATCGTGCGCCAGGTGCGCGACGAATGGATCGTCACCATCAATCCGGCGGTGCTGCCGCGCGCCCGCTTGCACGAACGCTATGCGACGCTGTTCGCGCAGTCGAGCGGCGAGCGCGATTCGCCGCTCGGCCAGCAGTTGCAGGAAGCGCGCTGGCTGATCCGCAACGTGCAAAAGCGCTTCGACACGATCCAGCGCGTGGGCGAATGCATCGTCGCGCGGCAGCGCGATTTCTTCCGCTACGGCGAGATCGCGATGAAGCCGCTCGTGCTGCGCGACATCGCGGAAGAGCTCGACCTGCACGAATCGACCGTCTCGCGCGCGACCGGCAACAAGTACATGGCCACGCCGCACGGCACGTTCGAGTTCAAGCATTTCTTCCCGCGCAAGCTCGAGGCCGCCGGCAAGGGCGTGTGTTCGGCGTCGGCCGCGAAGGTGCTGATCCGCGACATGATCGCGGCCGAGCGGCAGACCGACCCGCTGTCCGACGTCGCGCTCGCGGAGAACCTCGCGGGCCGCGGCATTCTTCTTGCGCGTCGGACAGTGACCAAGTATCGCCAGGCGATGAAGATTCCGCCGGCCGACCTGCGGCGCCGCGACGCCGCGTGACGGCCTCATTGTTCCAACCCGCGCGTGCCGCGCGTTGCGTCGGCTCGCGCGCCAACGAGAGGAGCGCAACCATGCCAGCCAAATCCCAGGCCCAGCAGCGCGCCGCCGGGGCCGCGCTGTCGGCCAAGCGCGGCGACACGAAGATGAAGGACTTGAAGCCGCCGTCGAAATCGATGGCCAAGTCGATGAGCGAGAAAGAGCTCGAGAAAATGGCTTCCACGCCCACGCACGGCAAACCGAAACACAAGCACGATGCGTGATCGGCGCCGACGTTTAGTGACGACCGCTGTCATCCAGGAGGGTTCCATGCTTCGATACGCCATCATCTTCTTCGTCATCGCGATCATCGCCGCCGTGTTCGGCTTCGGCGGCATCGCGGCCGGTGCGGCCGAGATCGCGAAGATCCTGTTCTACATCTTCGTCGTGATCTTCCTGGTCACGCTGCTGCTCGGGGTCGTGCGCCGATGACGGTCACGCCCGACCGGTCGCAACGCATCGCGGAACTCGAGCATGCGTTCGCGATCGGTTTTCCGTCGCAGTCGACGGTCGTCGTGCACGCGGACGACACGTCCGGGCGGCTGACGATCCACGTGTCGTGGGTGCGCGTGCCGTCCGACGAGGACGCGCGCGAATGGCGCTGCACGGTCGACATGCGGTTCGACGCGGACGTGATCGAACGCTACGCGACGCTCGATACGGCCGACCGGCTGCGCGTGCGCACCCAGCTGTGCGACCGCGCGCGGCGCGCGGTGGACGAGCACAAGCCGCGCGTCGAGGACACGGTGATCGAATGCAACGTCGCGCTCGACGTGACGGCCGTGGCATTCGACGCGGCGCTGCGCGCGCCCTGACACCGCCACCGGCCCGCGGCCGTTCGCGGCGCGCCGGGCCGGCTTTTCCTGCCGTCCGCACGCGCGCGCCGCGGCGTGTCGCCGTGCGGCAGCGGCTTCCTACCGAATCCCACGAGGACACCTGACGATGACGACTCCCCCCTCCGCCGGCAAGACGCCCCCGACGCAACCGACGCCCCCGCACGACAGCGCGAAGTCGCGCCAGCTCGACGAGCATCGTGCGCGCCCCGACGGCGAGGCGCTGCGGACCAACCAGGGCGTGCGGATCGCCGACAACCAGAACACGCTGCGCGGCGGCGCGCGCGGCCCGTCGCTGCTCGAAGATTTCATCATGCGCGAGAAGATCACGCATTTCGATCACGAGCGCATTCCGGAGCGGGTGGTGCATGCGCGCGGCTCGGCCGCGCACGGCGTGTTCCGCGTGTACGAACCGATGGCCGAGTACACGAAGGCCGCGTTCCTGCAGGACCCGGCCGCCGAAACGCCGGTCTACGTGCGCTTCTCGACCGTGCAGGGGCCGCGCGGGTCGTCCGACACCGTGCGCGACGTACGCGGCTTCGCGGTGAAGTTCTATACGCAGGAAGGCAACTACGACCTCGTCGGCAACAACATGCCGGTGTTCTTCATCCAGGACGCGATCAAGTTTCCCGACTTCGTGCATGCGGTAAAGCCCGAGGCGCCGAACGAGATGCCGACCGGCGCGTCCGCGCACGACACGTTCTGGGACTTCGTGTCGCTGGTGCCCGAAACCACGCACACCGTACTCTGGCTGATGTCGGACCGGGCGCTGCCGGCGAGCTATCGCGCGATGGACGGCTTCGGCGTGCACACGTTCCGCTTCGTGAACGCGGCCGGCGCAGAGCGTTTCGTGAAATTCCACTGGCGGCCCGTGAGCGGCGCGTATTCGCTGCTGTGGGACGAGGCGCAGCGGATCGCCGGCCACGACCCGGATTTCAACCGGCGCGACCTGTGGACGGCGATCGAGCGCGGCGACTATCCAGAGTTCGAACTCGGCGTGCAGATGATCGACCCGGCCGATGCGGATAAATTCGACTTCGACCTGCTGGATCCGACCAAGCTCGTGCCGGAAGAACGCGTGCCGGTGCGGCCGATCGGCCGGATGACGCTGAACCGCAACCCCGACAACTTCTTCGCGGAAACCGAGCAGGTCGCGTTTCACCCGGGCCACGTGGTGCCGGGCATCGATTTCACGAACGACCCGCTGTTGCAGGGGCGGCTGTTCTCGTACACCGACACGCAGCTGAGCCGGCTCGGCGGCCCGAATTTCCACGAGATTCCGATCAACCGGCCGGTGTGCCCGTTCGCGAACAACCAGCGCGACGCGATGCATCGGCAGACGATCAACGTCGGGCAGGCGTCGTACGAGCCGAACTCGACGAGCGGCGGCTGGCCGCGCGAGACGCCGCCCGCGCCGTCCGGCGGCGGGTTCGAGACCGTGCCGGAGCCGCTCGAAGGCCACAAGGTGCGCGTGCGCAGCGAATCATTCGCCGACCATTTCTCGCAGCCCGCGCTGTTTTATCAGAGCATGACCGACATCGAGCAACGGCATATCCGGGACGCGTACTGCTTCGAGCTCGGCAAGGTGACGCAGCCGCACATTCGCGAGCGCGTGGTCAACGAGATCATCGCGCGCTTCGACGCGGGGCTCGCCGCGCAGGTCGCCGAACGACTCGGTCTGCCCGCGCCGCAGGCGGCCGCGACGCCGGTCGTCGCGCAGCGCTCGCCCGCGCTGAGCCTGATCGGCCGCGCGAAGCCCGGCATCCGCTCGCGCAAGATCGCGCTGATCGCGACGCCCGGCGTGAACCCGGTGCTCGTCGAGCAGGTGCGCGACGCGCTGCTGGCCGCGCACGCGGTGCCGACGATCGTCGCGCCGACGCTCGCGCCGATCGGCGGCATCGTGCCGGAGGCGACGCTCGTCGGCATGCCGTCGGTGATGTTCGATGCGGTGTTCGTGTGCGGCGGCGACGGCGATGGCCGCGATCTCGCGCACAGCGCCGACGCCCGCCATTTCGTGCGCGAGGCGTTCAAGCACCTGAAGCCGATCGCGGCCGTCGGATCCGGGCGGCACTTGCTCAGCGCCGCGCACCTGCCGGATCCGGCCGAAGGTGTGTGCGTCGGGCAGCCGGTCGATCTCGACACGGTACTGAACACGCTGTCGGATCACCTCGGCCAGCATCGCGTGTGGGCGCGCGAGCAGCAGGCGGCGGAGTTGCCGGCATAGCGCGAAATTGGCCGATCGCGGCCGATAGCGGTTTGGGCCGTACCGCGCGCCTGCCTTCGGGCGGGCGCGCATCCGGCAAGGAGGAACACGCATGGCACCGCGGATGATATGGAAAGGCGCGATCAGCTTCGGGCTCGTGCACGTGCCCGTGCAGCTGTTTCCGGCGACGCGCACCGTGAAGCCGTCGTTCCGGATGCTCGACAAGCGCTCGATGGACCCGATCGGCTATCGGCAGATCAACAAGCGCACCGGCAAGGAAGTCACGCGCGAGGATATCGTGCGCGGCTACGAGTACGAGAAGGAGCGCTACGTCGTGCTCACCGACGACGAAATCCGCGCGGCGAACCCGGAATCGACGCAGACCGTCGATATCCTGACCTTCGTCGACGCCGACGCCGTGTCGTTTCTCTATCTCGACACGCCGTACTACCTGGTGCCCGACCGCAAGGGCGAGAAGGTCTATGCGCTGCTGCGCGACGCGCTGAAGGACAGCGGCAAGATCGGCATCGCGCTCGTGGTGATGCGCGACCGCCAGCATCTGGGCGCGCTGATTCCGGTCGGGCCGATACTCGCGCTCGATACGCTGCGCTGGCAGGAAGAATTGCGGCCGCTCGACGAATTGCCGGTGCCGGCCGCCGACGCGAAGGGCGCGGGCGTGACCGCGCGCGAACTCGGGATGGCGAAGAAGCTGATCGACGACATGTCGGGCACGTGGACGCCCGACGAATATCACGACACGTTTCGCGACGACATCCTCGAACTGGTGGAGCGCAAGGTGCGCGCGGGCAAGATCGAGGAGATCGAGGATCGGCCCGCGCAGACGGGCCGCGCGGCGAGCAACGTCGTCGATCTCACTGAATTGTTGAAGCGCAGCCTGAAGGGCGGCGCCGGTGCGCGGGCGGCGGATCTGCGTGCGGAACGCGATGAAGGGGAGGACGACGCGTCGTCGTCACCGTCATCCGGGCGGGGCGGCGCGCGTCGCAAGCCGCCATCGAAATCCGCGTCGAAGGGCACGACGACGAAAACCGCGGCGAAGAAAACCGCCGCGAAACGCAGCGCGGCGAGCGACCATGCGACGAAGAAGACCGCCGCGCGCCGCAAGCATGCGGCGTGACGCCCATCACGCCGACTCCGATTTCGATTCCGATTCCTCCGACGAGGTGACGCGATGGCCGGCAAGCTCGATCCGTATCGCCGCAAGCGCCATTTCGGCGCGACGCCCGAGCCCGAAGGGGCGCACGGAAAGCGACGCACGAAGGCCGATGCGCGGGCCGACACGAAAGCGGGCACGAAGCCGAAGGCGAAGCCTGCCGCGCGCGAGCGCCAGCCGCTGCGCTTCGTGATCCAGGAGCACCACGCGCGCCGGCTGCACTACGACTTCCGGCTCGAACTCGACGGCACGCTGAAGTCGTGGGCCGTGCCGAAGGGGCCGAGCTTCGATCCGCAGGTCAAGCGGCTCGCGGTGCACGTCGAGGACCATCCGCTCGAATACGCGTCGTTCGAAGGCGAGATTCCGGCCGGGCATTACGGCGCGGGGTCGGTCGTCGTCTGGGACGAGGGGACGTGGACGCCCGACGGCGGCGTGGCGCAGGCGCGCCAAGGCTATCGGGCGGGCAAGCTGACGTTCCGGCTCGACGGCGAGAAGCTGCACGGCGGCTGGGCGCTCGTGCGCAGCGGGCGGCAGGAAGGGCGCCAGGAGCAGTGGCTGCTGATCAAGGAAGGGGACGACGCTGCCCGCAGCGCCGACGAATTCGACGTCGTCGGCGAGCGGCCGGGGAGTGTGCACGACGGTGCGTCCAACGGCGCGGCGCGCAAGCGCGCGACGCGGCGCGGCCGCTCGACGGACGAGGGCGGCGATGGACCTGACGCGCGACACGCTGGTGACGCCAGCCACGAAAGTGAAGAAAGCCCGCCCCCCGCCGATCCGTCGCAGGTCGAAGGCGCGGTGCGTGCGCCGCGGCCCGAGCGCGTCGCGCCGCAACTCGCGACGCTGGTCGACGCGCCGCCGACCCAGGGCGGCTGGTGCTACGAACTGAAGTTCGACGGCTATCGAATTCTCGCGCGCATTGCAGGGAAGGGCACGCGCCGGCGCGTCACGCTGATGACGCGCGAAGGCCGCGACTGGACCGCGAAGCTGCGCGCGCAGCGCGACGCGCTCGCGGCGCTCGACGTCGACGACGCATGGCTCGACGGCGAGGCCGTCGTGCTCGGCGAAAACGGTCTGCCCGATTTCCAGGCGTTGCAGAACGCGTTCGGTGCGGACCGCTCGGACACGGTCACGTTCTTCGTATTCGATCTGCCTTATCTCGACGGTTACGACCTGCGCGACGCGCCGCTCACCGCCCGTCGCGCGCTGCTCGAACCGCTGCTCGCGAACAGCGACCCGGCGTGCGTGCGCTTTTCGCCCAATCTCGGCGAGGACGTCGCGTCGCTGATCGCGAGCGCGTGCGACACCGGCCTCGAAGGGCTGATCGGCAAGCGTGCGGACTCGCGCTATCGCGCCGGCCGATCGCCTGCGTGGATCAAGCTCAAATGCCGGCGCCGGCAGGAGTTCGTGATCGGCGGCTTTACGGAGCCGTCGGGCACCCGGCACGGCTTCGGCGCGCTGCTGCTCGGCGTGCACGAGCCGCCGGCCGCCGGCAAACGGCGGCGCGGGCCGGCGCCGCTGCACTACGTCGGCCGCGTCGGCACCGGCTTCGACGCGCGGATGCTCGACCGTCTCGCCGCGATTTTGCGCAAGCACGAACGCGACACGATGCCGTTCGATGCGCCGCCGCGCGAACGCACGCGCACGCGCGTGCACTGGGTCGAGCCGACGCTCGTCGCCGAATGCGAATTCGCGGAATGGACCGGCGACGGGATCGTGCGGCAGGCGGCGTTCATCGCGCTGCGCGACGACAAGCCGGCGGAGCAGATCGTCCGCGAGCGGCCGAAACACACGGAAACGGAGGTGACGATGGATCAACGCCAGACCCCGCACGACGACACACGCAAGCGCGCATCGCCTGCCGCTCACGAGACCGCCGATCGCAAGCGCCCGTCACGTGCGCGTGCGGCCGCGCGCGCCGAAGGCGACGCGTCCGGCCCCGACACGCTCGGCCGCGTGCGCATCACGCATCCGGAGCGCGTGCTCGACCCGCAAGGCGGCACGCGCAAGATCGATCTCGCGCGTTACTGGCAGTGGGTCGCGCCGTGGCTGCTGCCCGACCTGAAAGGCCGGCCCGTGTCGCTCGTGCGCGCGCCGGGCGACATCGCCGGCGAGCTGTTCTTCCAGAAGCACGCGGAGCGCCGCGAGATTCCGTTCGTCACGCAGCACGAAGGGCTCGATCCCGGCCACGGGCCGCTGCTGTCGATCGACAGCGTCGATGCGCTGCTCGGCGCCGCGCAGATGGGCACGGTCGAACTGCACACGTGGAACGCGCACGCGTCGAACATCGAGCGGCCCGACCGCATCGTGTTCGACCTCGATCCCGATCCGGCGTTGCCGTGGCGCACGATGATCGACGCCGCGCAACTCGTGCGCGGGCTGCTCGACGAGCTCGGGCTCGTATCGTTCTGCA
The DNA here is from genome assembly GCF_057837105.1 of Burkholderia sp. APQ4-4ca. Classification (NCBI taxonomy): domain Bacteria; kingdom Pseudomonadati; phylum Pseudomonadota; class Betaproteobacteria; order Burkholderiales; family Burkholderiaceae; genus Burkholderia; species Burkholderia sp. APQ4-4ca. Next base: position 92,413 of record NZ_JBYQCG010000071.1, read on the forward strand.
AGACGAGCGGCGGCAAGGGGCTGCACGTCGTCGTGCCGCTCACGCGGCATGCGGGCTGGGACGACGTGAAGGACTTTTCGCGCGCGGTCGCGCAGCACGTCGCCGGCACGCTGCCCGACCGTTTCACCGCGACGATGGGGCCGCGCCACCGGCGCGGCAAGATCTTCGTCGACTATCTGCGCAACGGGCGCGGCGCGAGCACGATCGCCGCGTATTCGGTGCGCGCGCGGCCCGGCATGGGCGTGTCGGTGCCGCTCGACTGGGACGAAGTGCCCCACACGACAGGCGGCGCGCAATGGACGATCGATACGCTGCACGAGCGGCTGGACACGCTGAAGCGCGACCCGTGGGAAGACTATGCGGGCACGCGCCAGCGCATCACCGCGGCGATGCGGGCGCGGCTCGGCGCCGACGCTTGAAGCGTCAGCGCCGACGCTGCTGCAGCCGGTAATACCAGTTCATCAGCGGCGTGGCGGAGATTCCGTGCGCGACCACCGACGCCGATACCACGGCCAGCACCGGCGCCGCGAGCGGGCGCACCACTTCGGACGGCCCGTGCTCGAGCGCGAACAGCAGGTAGTAGAACGAGCCGATCCCGCGGATGCCGAACCACGCCATCAGCCGCCGCTGCGCATGCGTCGCGCGCGAGCCGGTGAGCGTGACCAGCACCGCGAGCGGACGCACGGCGACGAACAGCGCGGCCGCCAGCGCGAGGGCGCCCCACGTGAGCAGCGGGCCGGGCAGCGTCGCGAGCACGCTGCCGATCATCGTCATCACGACCGCTTCGGCGATCCGTTCGAGCTCGATCGTGAAGCCCAGCACCGATTCGGCCATGAACGCATGCGCTTTTTCCGGATGCTTCTCGGTGGCGACCACGTCTTCCGAATCGATCTGGCCGATCACTTCGCGCGGCGGCCGGTCGCCGCTCGCCCGATGCTCTACGCGCCGCATCGCGACGCCGGCTGCGAACGTCGCGATGAAGCCGAACGTGTGCGCGAGCTGCGCGGCGCCGAACGACAGCACGATCAGCGCGAGCGCGAAGAAGCCTTCGAGGCCGAGCGCCTGCGCGTGCCGCGTGCGCAGCCAGCCGATCGTCTTCGTCGTGACCCAGCCGAGCCCGCCGCCGATCGCGACCGCGCCCGCGATGCCCCACAGCGCGACGAGCGCGAACGTGCCGGACAGCGGCGGAATGCCGTACGTCGCGCCCGGCGCGCCGCACAGCGCGAGCCCCGCGAGCGCGAACGGCAGCGCGATGCCGTCGTTCATCCCGCCTTCGCCGGACAACGCGAAGCGCACCAGGTCGCGATCGCCGGGATCGTGCACCTGCACGTCGTGCGCGAGCACCGGGTCGGTCGGGGCGAGGAGCGCCGCGAGCAGCAGCGCGGGACCCCAGCCGAGACCCAGCGCGAGCACCGCGCACGCGGCGAGCAGCGGCACGGTGACGATCATCGCGAGCAGTCCGAGCCGGCACGGTACGAGCCACAGCTTGTCGGACAGCGGCACGCGCAGCCGCAGCCCGATCGCGAACAGCGACACGAGCAGCGCGACCTCGACGATCTCGCGCAGCAGTTGCCCGTCACGTTCGAGGTCGAGATGCAGCAGGCCGGCGCCGGCCGGGCCGAGCGCGACGCCGATCACCAGGTAAATCATCGCGGAGCTGCACGGCAGGTGACGCAGCGCCGACGTCACGACGCCCATGCCCAGCAGCACCGCGCCGACGATCAGATACCAGAGGGTTTCGTGCATGCGTGGGAATCGCAGCGGAGGGAGACGGGCGGCGCGCCAGCCGTCAGGGCTTGCGGCCGAAGGCTTCGCGCAGTTTCCGCTTCGCGCGTTCGAGCGTCGTACGGCGCGTCTTCGGCAGGTTGCGGCCCGCGCGGTTCACGTAGAAGTTCAGCATCGACATCGCCGACTGGAACGGCGACGCCTTGCGGCGGCGGCTGTGTTCGGCCGAGTGCTTCAGCGACGCCGCGATCTCGGCCGGATCGTCGGATTTGAAGATGTCGGGCTCGATGTCGAGCGCATCGCTTTTTTGCGTGACTTCGCCAGACCAGCGCTTGCGGTGGGCCGGGTCGGCGCTGCGCGCGCGGCCCGGGCGGCGCGTGTGGCGCTTGCCGTGAGCGTGGGAAGCGGAAGCAGAAGCGGAAGGCATAAGGCAAGGGCTCCGTATGGGATGACAGAAGGGGCGTGCGAACAGAGGGGCCGCAAATCGCGTGCCGCGTCGCGAACCTGACCGGTGACGGCATGGGCCTTGCTGAAGGATCGGAGCAGGAATTTCCATCACGCGATCACCCATAGGGAGAAAACGCCATGAAGTCAGCAGCATTCGAATCGAAGTTCGTCGCGCGGCGCGTGCTGGCCTGCGCGGCCGTCGCGATCGTCGCGGCCGCGCCGGCTGCATGGGCGCAGAATTCGCAGCGCTCGGACGAGGGCACCGGTGCGCCGAATCCGTCGATGGACATGTCGACGCTGGGCACCAACGGCAATACGACCGCGCCGCCTCCGCCGGCGGGCACGCAACGGCATGGGGCGAAGCACGGGATGCGTTCGCACAGCGGGGCGGCAGGCCACGTGAAGCCGGGCGGCGGCCCGAACGGCGCCGGCCAGGGCGGTAGCGGCGGCATGGGCGGCGGGGTCGGCGGCGGGTCGGGCGGGGCCGGCGGGTCGGGCGGCACGGGCGCCGGCAACGGTGGTTCGGCGGGCTCGACGGGCACGGGCGGCGGCGGGGCCGGAGGGACGGGCGGCGGTTCCAGCGGTTATTGACGGCGCCGTGCCGGCGCGGCCGGCACGGTGCGATGGCGGCGCGGTTTCCCGGGACGGGCCCGCCGCCACCACGCAGGAGGACATCATGCAATCGAATTCCCGGATTTTCCTGGAGAACGACGAGATCGACAGCGACGCAACCGACGTGGACGATCTCGACACGACGGTTCACGTGGACGTCGAAACGGGCAGGGTCATGTTCCATGCGGCCTGGGCGAACGCCGTCGAGGCGCCGCCAGAGGCGGCCCGGCATTCGGTCGTGCTCGCGCTCGAATGCTCGACGATGGAGCGCTACGCGGATCTCGACGACGGCGCGCGGATGCGCGTGCACGCGATGCTGCACGACGCCGTGCAGCAGACGCTCGAGCAGTTGCCCGATACCGACGAAAACCTGACGCTGACGGTCGAGCTGACCGACGCGATGCTCGACGCCGCACGTCATCTGCAGTAATCGCGCCGGATCGACGTACGGCGTCGCCACGGCGTCCCCACGGCGTCCCGTTACATCCCGTTGAAATCTTTGCAGCCGGGCGCGGCGACGGGCGGCGGTCGGTCCTCCCCTGCGTGGGCGGCCGCCGTCGATCGCGGGTCGTTCCCCATTGTCCCGCATCGCGCACGAAGCGACGAGGGCGATGGGCCGCGGCGCTGGCGGCGGAATGGCGATTGCTGCACGACGGGAAACGGCACGGCGTGTGCCGTCCCACCCTTATTCCCGTCCACGGAGGCACTCATGAGCGGCAGGCTGGATCATTGCAAGATAGCGATTCTCGCGGTCGACGGCTTCGAGGAAGCCGAACTCGTCGAACCGCAGCGCGCGCTCGCGGCCGAAGGCGCGCAGGTGGACGTGATTTCGCAGAAGCGCGGCGAGATCCAGGGTTTCCGGCACGTCGACAAGGGCGAGCGCGTGAAGGTCGATCGCACCTTCGACGATGCGCGCGAAGGCGACTACGACGCGGTCGTGCTGCCGGGCGGCGTCATCAACGGCGATGCGATCCGGATGGTGCCGGCCGCGCGCGAATTCGTGACGGCGGCCGTCGGCGCCGGCAAGCCGGTCGCGGCGATCTGCCACGGCGGCTGGCTGCTGGTATCGGCCGGGCTGGTCGAGGGCAAGACGATGACGAGCTGGCCGAGCCTGCAGGACGACATCCGGCACGCGGGCGGCAAGTGGGTGGACGAGGAAGTCGTGCGCGACGGCAACCTGATCACGAGCCGCAAGCCGGCCGATCTGCCCGCGTTCAACGGCGCGCTGGTCGAGCGTCTCGCGGCGCGGAGGGCATGAGCGATGCCGGCCGATTCCCCGCGCGCCGTGACGCTGACCGACCAACCGCCCACGTTCGACGGCGCGGCGCTGCAGTTGCGCTTCGTCGTCGACGTCGACGGGGCGCCGCAGGCGTGCGCGATCACGGTGGAGGCGCTGGAAGATCATTTCGGCGCGCGCTCCGCGCTGGAGGCCGATCTGCGCGACGCGTTCGAGCAGGGCCGTGCGCGGATCGAAGCCGCATGCGCGGACGTGCTGGCGAGCGGCAACCACGACGTGGTGCTGCACAGCGGGTATTTCCGTGCGCCGGCCGGCGCGGCGCGGGCGGGGTTGTTTCGCTCGCGGGAACCCTGAGCGGGCCGCATTTCGTCTCGCGTTCCCGGCCTGTAACCGGTCTGTTTCAGGCCGGTTTCACCGGACGTTTCCCGTGTCCGCCGTTGCCCTGCCGTTACCGATTACATGCCGTTGAAAACTTTGCAGCGGCTCGAACGCGTTCGCGTGGTGCCACATCGCGCGGCGCGCGCACTGCACGGCCACCGATTGAACGACACCGGTTGGCACGCTCCCTGCATGTCCATGACGTTGCCGGCGCACGATACGCGCCGCTGGCCGATGCGACGCCGGTGTCGCGTCGCGCGTAGCCGCCAACGGGGAAACGAGCATGCTGACCGCCCATGAATTCGCCGCACTGTTCCTGGTGCATCGCGCACCGGAACAGATTCAACTCGACCGCGACGATATCGTCGCGCTCGTCGAACGACACCTGATCGTGATGGAGCGCGACGATGCGTCCGGCCAACATCGGCCCGCGCTGACCGCCGACGGCCTGTCGGTCCTGCACAGCGTGCAGCGGCACGACGGGGCCCGGTCCGACGCAACGGAAGCGGAAGCGTGACGCACCGGGCCGCCCGCGGCGCTCAGCGTGCGATCGCGACGGGCGCATTGACCTGCACGACCGGCGGCTGGCCGTCGAACGGCGGCGCGTACAGGAAGCGGTCGATCACGCCGGCCTCGAACAGCAGACAGTAGGTCGAGCCGCCGAACTGGAAATAGCCGATCTCGTCGCCCTTGTCGACGCGCTGCCCCGGCATGACGTCGATCACGCACGACGACACGTCGCCCATCCCGACGAACACGGCGGCCACCGTGCCGATGCCGGGATCGTCGCTGGAGATCGCGACCACCGCGCGCGCGGCGACCGCCGTCATGTAGCCCTGCGAGTCGTTGAGCCCGGCCGGGTCCGGGCCTTCCGCTTCGGAGACCGAGTAATAGGCGCCGTCGACGCGATACGCGTGCGTGACCACGCCGCGCACCGGCGCATGCCAGCGATGGTAGTTGTACGCGCTGAGGTAGGCCTGGTAGACGTCGCCGCCGACGAAGCGCTCGGCGAGCGACAGCCACGCAGGCGTGAACAGGTCGCGCAGCGAGTACGGCTGCGATTTGATCCAGAACGTGTCGCGCAGCTTCACGTTCGTTTCGGTGTGATACGGCGCGGCCTCGCACGCGCTGACGATCACGTGGGGATCGTCGGGCGCCGCGACGGGCCGCGCGCCGTCGCGAAAGCGCCGCGTGAAGAAGTCGTTCCACGAATCGAAGCCCCAGTGGGGCTGGTCTTCGCGATACTGGAACTGCGACAGCCCGAGGCGCTTGCGGGCTTCGTCGCAGAACCAGCCGTCGGGCGGCGACGTGTCGAGATGCGCGCGCGAATGCGGGCCGCCGAGGAAGTCGCACCACGCATTCAATACGCGCTTCAACTGCGCATTGACGGACGCGTCGCGAAACACCGCGTGGCCCGACGGCATGCACATCGGCCAGTCGAAGAATGCGTTCAGCGGGCACACGATCAGGCTTTCCTCGCTGAACGGCGGCGTGTAGGTCATCAGATGGTCGAGCACGGTCATCAGTCCGCCGATCGACGCGTAGCCGAGCCGGTATCCCGCTTCGCGCGCCTCGTCGATCGCGCGCGTCAGACTCATGCGCAACACGGCGTTGTCGTCGAACAGCCGCGCGAGTTCCTGCACGGCCGGCGTGCGCAGCTGCTCGCCGGCATGCGCGCGCGCTTCGTTCGCGATTTTTTCGCGGAACGCGGCCATGTGCGCTTCCTCGCTGGCCATCCATTCGCCGAGGCGGCGGCGTGTGGCGGGCGGCGCGTTGCGATTCGTCGGCATCGTCTCCTCCGGAATGGTTAGGGGGCGAAGCGATGGAGCAAGACGCTTGCCCGGCGCGCGGCACCAAAATTGCGGCGCTCGGGCAACGGGTTTCCTTCGACGACTCAGGAGAGAAAAATGGCTACAGCTTCGAACCCACGACAGACGAACGATGCGGGAACGACGGACGAGCGTCGTCGCGACGGGCAGCGGACCGTGACGCCGACGCGTACGCGAACACGGCCGCGTGCGGCGACGACGCGCGACGGGGCGCGGCGCGGCGAGCGTGGTGACGCTCGTGCAAGCGGCAACGGGCCCGTGACGCCGAGCCGTGGAGAGGAGACGGCGAAACCGCTGTGGGAAGATGACCGCGGCGAGATGCCGCCGGAAGAGTGGTCGTGACGAGGCCGCGCGCGACAAATCCGCGGCTCGCACGATAAATAGGTCGCTCGAAAAATCCCGCGCGGCGTACTTATATTTCCGCCAATGAAAAAGCCCGGTCGCGTTGCCGACCGGGCTTGCCAAATACGATCACTTCCCTTCAGCAGCCTCGATCGCGTCCGTGTCCCACTTCCTGCGTCGCTAATGCCGCTCGGGCATCGGCTTCAATTTCCCCTCCGCGCCGCGACCAGCACCGCCACAGGCAACTCTGCCAGACAGCGATCGAGCGCCAGCACTCCTTCCGGCGCGTCGATCGCGTCGCCCGCATTCAGCCAGTCGATCCACGGCCCTTCCACGTCGCGCGGCAGCACGACCGCCGTATCTCCCCATCGCGCAGGCTCCACGCGCGGCAACGCGGGCGCTTCGCCGAGCAACTGGCACGCGAGCCGCGTCGTGACCACCACCACGGTAGCCGCGTCGTCGCACCGCGCGAACGCCACCACGTGCCGCGCAAGCGGGCCACGCACGCGCAGCGGAACGTAAGCCCCGTCCGCAAACGTCGCGGGCCATCGCGCACGCAGCGCCAGCATCCGTTCGATCAGCGCGCGCTTCACGCGCGCATCGGGCCACGTCGGCAGATACGACGCAACCGGCCCATCGACCGATTCAGCCGCCAGCGTCGCGAACGGCACGTCGCGCCGGTTGTCCGGATCGACGAGCGAGTGATCCCACGACTCGGTACCTTGATAGAGATCGGGCACGCCGGGCGACGCGATCCGCAGCGCCGTTTGCGTCAGGCTGTTGACGACGCCGGCCGGCGCGATCCGTGCGACGAACGCATGCAGCCGATGCGCAAAATCGCCCGCGCCGCGCGGCGTCAGGATCGCGCGGACGAACGCTTCGCAGCCGTGCTCGTAGTCCGGCTCGGGCGCGAGCCAGTCGGTGTACTGCTTCGCTTCGCGCAGCGCCTTCGTCTGCCATTGCACGACGCGCGTCGCGAGCGCGTCGAGGCCGGCCGCGTCGTCGGGAGCGAGCGTCGGCGGCCAGCAGCCGACGAGCGTCTGGACCAGCATCGCCTCGGCGGCCGGCCCCGGCGTCCACGCGAGGTCGCGGTGCGCACCGCCGCGATGCGGCAGGTTCAGCGCCGACCAGTCGAGCGACACCGCGCGCCACGCGTCGGGCACCTCGCTCAACACCGCGAGCCGCGCCCGCGCGTCCTCGCCGCGCTTGTGGTCGTGCGTGGCCGTCGCGACGAGCCCGTGCGGCACGGTGCGCGCGCGGCGCCGGTTGCGCGCATGGAACGCGCCGCGCGACAGGCTGAAGTCGCCGGCATCGGCGCCGACCTCGTTGCGCGACAGCAGCCGCCCGTAGCGATAGTTGGCCGTATCCTCGACGCCTTTCGCCGCCAGCGGCGCGGTGAGCTGAGCGAACGCGACCCGCGCCGCGACCAGCGCATCGGGGTCCACGCGCGGCACCCGCACGACCGGCAAGCCGAGCCACGCGGCGACACGCTCGAGCGCGAAGCGGTCGGTCGGATCGACCGACGCATACGCACCGTCGTACGCATGCGCGAGCACGCGCCGGTCGGCGTCGGCCGGTTCGACGCCCGGCGCCGGATACATCCGGTACACGGGTAGCCGCACCGCGAGCTCGCCCAGCACGCGCCGGATTGCGATCCCGCTGATGTCGCGCGTCGCGGGCGACGCCCGCGCGATGCCGTGCAGCAACCGCGCGACGCGCGCATGCTCGACGGCGAGCTGGCGCATCAGCACGCGCCGCTTGCCGTCGAGCGCTTCCTGCGCGAACGTGCGCGCCGAACCCGATACGGCCGCCCAGTGCGCGGCGAGCGGTTCGGCGCCGGCCGGGTCGTGCAGCAGCGCGCCGACGTCGTTCATGAAGTCGTAGCCGGTGGTGCCGTCGACGGCCCAGTCGGTGCGCAGCGCTTCGCCGGGCGCGAGGATCTTCTCGACGACGACGTAGGGTCGCGCGTCGTGCTGCGCGGCGAGCCGCGCGTGCAGCCGGCGGCAATACGTGCCCGGATCGGCGAGGCCGTCGACGTGATCGACGCGCACGCCGTCGACGAGCCCGGCCGCGTGCAGCCGCAGCGGCAGCGCATGCACGGCGTCGAACACCGCCTCGTCTTCGACGCGCACGCCCGCAAGTGTCGCGATGTCGAAGAAGCGCCGCCAGTTCAGCTCGTCGGCCGCCGTGCGCCACCAGGCGAGCCGGTAATGCTGGCGTTCGAGCAGCCGGTGCAGGCACGCGCGCGAGCGTGCGCGGCGCGGATCGGCGCCGCGCAACACCGCGTCGAGCGCATGCGGGCCGTGCGCGGCCGCATGGTCGCGCAGCGCCGCATGGGCGGCGGCCAGCCGCGCGCTGTCGCGGATCGGCGCGACGTCGAAGCGCTCGGCGAGCGCGTTCAGGTCCGCGCGATTCGCGATGCGCAGGATTTCCGCGTAGGTGGCGGCGGCGACCGGCAGCCGCCGCCCCGGGCACGCGATATAGAAGCGGCCCGCGGCCGGATCGGCGCGCAGCGTGATGTCGCCGGCCGCGAGCGCCTCGCCGTACGGCGCGCCGAGGCACGGCAAGAGCACCTTGCCGTCGAGCGCCGGGTCGGGCGGATGCCAGTCGATGTCGAAATAGCGCGCGTACGGGCTGGCCGGCCCCCATTCGAGCACGTCGTTCCACCAGCCGTTCGACGAGCCGCCGACGCCCATGTGGTTCGGCACGATGTCGATGATGATGCCGAGGCCGCGCGCGCGCGCCGCGTCGACGAGCCGGATGAAGCCGGCTTCGCCGCCGAGCTCCGCGCCGAGCGCGCCGTAGTCGACGGTGTCGTAGCCGTGCAGCGAGCCGGGCTCGGCCGTCGACACCGGCGACAGGTAAAGGTGACTCACGCCGAGCCGCGCGAAGTAGTCGGCGTGCGCGGCCGCGTCGTCGAACGTGAAGCCCGCATGCAGCTGCAGTCGCAGCGTCGCGCGTGGGGTCATGGGCGGTGCCCCTGCGCGCGGCGCGCCTGCACGACGGCGGCGATGCGCGTGCGCACGTCGGCGTCGAACAGCGTGTCGATCGGGCGCGGCAGCCGCTGCCGCCAGTTCGGATGGCCGCATGGCGGCCCCGGCAGGTTCGGCTGCGCGTCGAGCGCGAGCAAATCCTCGAGCGGCAGCAGCGCGAGCGGCGACGGGCTGCTCGCGACGTAGGCCAGGATCGCGTTCACCGGCGGCATGTCGGCCGGCGGCACCGCGGCGCCGGCCGGCGCGCAGCCTGCGTGCTGCAGCGCGTGCCACAGCGCCGCGCGCTCGGTGGCGCGTTCCCTGTGAGCGGCGAGCAGTTCCGGCGGCGGCGGGGGCGTCGAGCGATTCGAATCGGGGCGCTGCACGGTGTCGTGGCCGTACGCCATGCTTTGCACGATCTCGTCCGAATCGTACGTGCTCGCATCGTCCGGCGCCGGGGCGGCGACATCGTGCGGTGGTTGCGCTTCGTCGCGCCGCTTCGCGGCTTCGGCGTCGGCCGCGACGCGCCGCCACCCGAGATCGACGCCGCGCCACCAGCCGGCCACGGTCGGCAGATCGTGCGTCGAGGTCATCGCGATCGCCTCGCGATCCCACGCGGACGGCGGCCGGAACGCGCCGTTCGCGTCGCGCTCGAACCACAGCACGCGCATCCCCGCGACCCCTTGCGCGCCGAGCCGTTCGCGCAAGCCGGCCGGCACGGTGCCGAGATCCTCGCCGATCGCGATCGCGCGATGGCGGGCCGCTTCCAGCGCGACGAGCCGCACCAGATCGTCGAGCGGATAGCGCAGGTACGCGCCGCTGAGCGGCGAGCCGCCGTCCGGCACGATCCACATCCGCGCGAAGCCGAGCACGTGATCGATGCGGATGCCGCCCGCGTGCGCGAACGCCGCGCGCAGCAGCTCGATGAACGGCATGAAGCCGTCCGCGCGCAGCGCGTCGGGCGTCCACGTCGTCACGCCCCAGGCCTGGCCGGCCGCATTGAACAGGTCGGGCGGCGCGCCGAGCGATACGCCGCGCAGCAGCGTCGTGCCGTGCGCCCACGCGTCGCTGCCGGCCTGATCGGAGCCGACCGCGAGATCGGCGATCAGGCCGGTCGCCATGCCCGCGCCGCGCGCCGCGTGCTGCGCGTCGCCGAGCGCGCGCGACGCGCACCATTGCAGGAACGTGTGGAACGCGATCGTGTCGGCATGCGCGTGCGCGAACGCGTCGACTTCCGCCGATCCCGGCATGCGCCATTGCGCGGGCCATTGCCGCCAGTCCGCGCCGATCCCGTGCTCGATGCAGAACGCCTGCAACGCATCGAAGCGCGCATGCGCGTCGAGCGCCGCGCCGCCCGCCGCACGAAAACGCTGGAACGTATCGCGCGACGGGTCGTCGCTGGCGCGCCATGCGTCGAAGCACGCGCGCAGACGGCGCAGCTTCGCGGGCAGCACGCGCGGCCAGTCGATCAGCGCGGCATCGGCCGAACCGGCGGATGCCCGCTGCGCGGCAGTGGCGCCCGGCACCGCGTCGCAGTCGAGATACGCGACGTTGTGCCAGCGTCGCGACGACGGCGAATACGGGCTGTCGTGCGCGGGCAGCGCCGGATAGCCGGCGTGCGTCGGGCTGATCGCCACCGCCTGCGCGCCGTGGCGAGCGGCCCGCGCCGCCAGCCGCGCGAGCGCCGTGTAGTCGCCCGCGCCGTCGTCGCCGGTGCGGCGCAGGCTGTAGAGCTGCGCCGCGATGCCCCAACGGCGGCCCGCGTCGTGGGGGCGGGCGAACGTGTCGAACGGCTGCGCGCGCGGCGGCGCGATCGCGAGCCCGACGCGCTGCTCGCCGATGTCGAGCGCGTGATAACCGGGCATCGCGAGCGGCGGCAGCGTGCCGTGTTCGCCGGTGCCGCCCACGCGGCCGTCCACGTGGCCGCCGGTTTCGAGCGAGATCCGGAAGCGCGCGCCCGGCGCCGCGATGGTCGCCGGCAGCGTCAGCGGCTGGCCGGCGTCGCCGGTCACGACGCGCGGCGGGGATGCCTTCGCATCGGCGAGCGCCGCCGCGCTGTCCACCCGCTGGATCGCGGTGCCGCAGGGCCAGCCGAGCGCGTCGACGAGCGCGACGAGCGCGTCGTCGTCCACGCGCCGCGCGACGCCGCCCGCGTCGGTCCAGTCGGGTGCCAGGCCGGCCGCGCGGGCGAGCGCCGCGATCGGGACGTCGGTCGTCATGACGGGCTCCGTCCGTTCGCGCGGTGCTGCCGCGCATCGTGGTTGACCGCGCCGTCGCGCCACGCGATGCACGCGCGCGGCGGCACGTGCCCGCCGGGCAGGCGGTCGCGCGCGCGCGGCGGCGTCTCGAACACGATCTTGCCGACCGGCAGCGCGGGCAGCGTTGCGTCGTGCGAGCCGAGATTCAGCGCGATCGTCAGCGTGCTGCCGTCGCCGAGGCGCCAGCGCGCGAGCAGCGCGGGCGGGTCGCCGTCGCCCGCGAGCAGCGCGACGCCGAGCGCGCGCGCATCGGCCAGGTGCGGCGTCACGAGCGCCGCACGCACGGCCAGCGCGCTGCGGTAGAAGCGCCGCCACGCGGCCGCGTCGGGCCACGATTCGTCGGGCGGATGGTGCGACGACGAGCGCACGAACGTCGCGATGTCGTTCGGGTCGGGAATCGCGTCGCGATGCGCGGCGTCGGCGAACGCGGGAAACGCGGCGAATTCGCGACGCCGGCCTTCGCGCACCGCATCGGCGAGCGCGCCGCGATAGTCGGTGAAGAACTGGAACGGCTGCGTGCTGCCGTCTTCCTCGCCCATGAACAGCAGCGGGATCGACGGCGCGAGCAGCATCAGCGCGGTGGCCGCGCGCACCGCGTCGTCGTTCGCGAGCGCGCGCAGCCGTTCGCCGAACGCGCGGTTGCCGATCTGGTCGTGGTTCTGCAGGAACGCGACGAACGCGGTCGGCGGCAGGTGCGCGCTCGGTTCGCCGCGCGCGGCGCCGTCGTGCAGCGGCGACGGCTCGCCCTGGTACGCGAAGCCTTCGCCGAGCGTGCGCGCGAAATGACGCAGCGGCGCGTCCGCGTACGCGCGGTAATAGCCGTCGCGCTCGCCGGTCAGCAGCACGTGCGCGCTGTTGTGGAAATCGTCGTTCCATTGCGCGTCGAAGCCGCCCGGGCCGAGCAGGCTCGCGCTATTGCGCTCGTTCTCCAGCACGAGATGCACGTGGCGTGCGTCGCCCGCGTAGGCGCGCACGCGGCGCGCGAGTTCGCGCAGCCACGCGTCGTCGTCGATCGCATGCGCGGCGTCGATGCGCAGCCCGTCGAAGCGGTATTCGTCGAGCCAGTACAGCGCGTTGTCGATGAAGAACGTGCCCGTCTGCGGGTGGGAGAAGTCGATCGCCGGCCCCCACGCGGTCTGCCGGTCCGTGCGGAAGAAGTCCGGCGCGTAGCGCGGCAGCAGGTTGCCTTCGGGGCCGAAGTGGTTGTACACGACGTCGAGGAACACCTGCAGCCCGAGCCCGTGCGCGGTGTCGACCAGCGATTTCAGTTCCTCGGGCCGCCCGTACGACGCGTCGGGCGCGAACGGCAGCACGCCGTCGTAGCCCCAGTTGCGCGCGCCGGGGAACGCATTGACGGGCATCAGCTCGACCGCGGTCACGCCGAGTTCGGCGATCGCCGGCAGCCGCCGCTCGACGGCCGCGTAGCCGCCGCATGCGCCGACGTGCAGCTCGTACAGCACCGTCTCGTGCCACGGGCGGCCGCGCCACGCGTCGTTGCGCCAGCGGTACGCGGCCGGATCGACCACCTGGCTCGGGCCGAGCACGTCGTACGGCTGGAAGCGCGACGCGGGATCGGCCACCGCGAGCGCATCGTCGAGCAGGTAGCGGTACAGCGTGCCGGGGCCGCACGGCGCGATCGTCTCGAACCAGCCGTCGCCGGCCGGCGTCATGGCGATCGCGCGACCGCCTGCGTCCTGCAGTTCGACGGCGGCCGTGCGGCTCGCGGGCGCCCACAGCCGGAAGCGCGTGCGATCCGCATCGAGGCAGGTCGCACCGAACGACGACGCGTACGCGTGCGTGCCGGGCGAATGGGCGGAACGGGGCGTCATGGCGGCTCCTCACGAAGACAGGTCGGGTGGCACGGCCGCGACCGCGATCACGGCCGCGTGCGCGGCGACGTCGAGCCCGGCATCCGGCCACGAGCGCGGGCCCGAATCGGGGTTCGCGGTGTCGAGCAGGATCCGGTAATCGAGCACGGGCGCGGGCGGCATGAACGTGATGGTGTCGGCCGACGCGTTCAGCATCACGAGCAAGGCCTCGGTGCGCCCGGTGCGGCCGGTGCCGACGCGCCGCATCGTCAGCGCGCGGCGTTCGCCGTCTTCCCACGCGGGGACGGTGAGCGCGTCGCCGCGTTCGTCGAACCAGCCGATCTCGCGCATGCCCGGCGCGCCGTCGCGGTCGCCCGACGGATAGCGCGGCGCCGACATCACCGGATACATGCGCCGCAGCGCGGCGAGCCGCGACACGAAACGCGTCATTTCCACGCCGGCTTCGCTGTGCGCGAGGTCCCAGTCGAGCCACGACAGTTCGTTATCCTGGCAATACGCGTTGTTGTTGCCGTGCTGCGTGCGGCCGAATTCGTCGCCGGCCACGAGCATCGGCGTGCCGAGCGCGGTAAACAGCGTCGCGAGCATCGAGCGCGCGACGCGCCGGCGCACGTCGCGGATCGCCGCGTCGTCGGTCGGCCCTTCCGCGCCCCAGTTCGCGCTGCAGTTGTCGTCGCGGCCGTCGCGGTTGTCCTCGCCGTTCGCGTCGTTGTGCTTGCCCGCATACGACACGAGGTCGGCCAGCGTGAAGCCGTCGTGCGCGGTGACGAAATTGATCGACGCCCACGTACGGCGCCGGCCGTGATTGAACAGGTCGGCCGAGCCCGACAGGCGCGCGGCCAGTTCCGGACGCTGCCCGGCGTCGCCGCGCCAGAAGCGCCGCACGGTGTCGCGAAACCGGTCGTTCCACTCGGCGAAGCCGGGCGGATGGCGGCCGAGCTGATAGCCGCCGGGGCCGAGATCCCACGGTTCGGTGATCAGCTTGCGCTGCGCGAGCACCGGGTCCTGCCGCAACGCGTCGAAGAACCCCGCGCCGGGCTCGAAGCCGTGGTCCTCGCGGCCGAGCGTCACGCCGAGATCGAAGCGGAAGCCGTCGATGTTGAACGCGGTCGCCCAGTAGCGCAGCGAATCCATCACCATCTGCACGACGCGCGGATGCGACAGGTTCAGCGTGTTGCCGCAGCCGGTCTCGTCGACGTGGTAACGCGGATCGTCGGGTCGCAGCCGGTAATAGCTCGCGTTGTCGAGCCCGCGCCACGACAGCGTGGGCCCGAGCTGGTTGCCTTCGCACGTGTGGTTGTAGACCACGTCGAGCACGACCTCGATGCCGGCCGCATGCAGTTGGCGCACCGCGATGCGCATCTCGTCGAGCCGCCGCGTCGTCAGGTACGACGGCTCCGGCGCGAAGAACGCGGCCGTGTCGTAGCCCCAGTAGTTGCGCAGCCCGCGCTTCACGAGTTCGCGCTGCTGCAGGAACGCGTGGATCGGCAGCAGCTCGACCGTCGTCACGCCGATCGACAGCAGGTGGTCGACGAACGCCGGATGCGCGAGCGACGCGAACGTGCCGCGCTCCGGCGGGCGCAGCCCGGCGCGGCGCATCGATGCGCCGCGCACGTGGGTCTCGTAGATCACGGTGCTGCGCCACGGCACGTTCGGGCGGCGGTCGTTGCTCCAGTCGAATGCCTCGTCGACGACCACGGCTTTCGGCATCGCGGGCGCCGAATCGCGGCGGTCCATCGACAGGTCGACCCGGTTCGAATGCACGCGATAGCCGAACAGCGCGTCCGACCAGCGGAACTGGCCGACCAGCTTGCGCGCGTACGGGTCGAGCAGCAGCTTGGTCGGATTGAAGCGGTGGCCGTGCTGCGGCTGGTACGGGCCGTCCGCGCGGAACCCGTACACGGTGCCCGGATGCGCGTTCGGCAGGTAGCCGTGCCACACCTCGTCGGTGCATTCGGGCAGGTCGAGGCGCGCGAGTTCCTTGCGGCCGGTCGGATCGAACACGCACAGCTGGATCCGGTGCGCGTGCGCGGAAAACACCGCGAAGTTGGTCCCGAGGCCGTCCCAGGTCGCGCCGAGCGGGTAGCTGCGGCCGGGTTCGAGACGGTCGGGCAGGGCGGTCGGCATGGGGTGGATCTCCGTGTCGGGGAGGTGGGGGATCAGGCAGGGGTCAACCACAGCGTCGCGAGCGGCGGCAGGCGCAAGGTCGCCGACCACGCCTCGCCGTGCGCGGGCACGGCTTCGGCCCACACGGCGCCGTCGTTGCCGGCGTTGGTGCCGCCGTACGACGCGGCATCGGTGTTCATCAGTTCGCGCCAGTGGCCCGGCGCGGGCAGCCCGAGCCGATAACCGGCGCGCGGCACGGGCGTGAAGTTGCACACGGCGACGACCAGGTGCCCCGCATCGTCGCGGCGCGCGAACGCGAACACGCTGTTGTCGCGGTCGTCGCCGATCAGCCAGGAGAAGCCGGCCGCGTGGCAGTCGAGCGCATGCAGCGCCGGTTCGGCCGCATACGTGCGGTTCAGGTCGCGCACGAGCCGCTGCACGCCGCGATGCGCGGGCGCGTCGAGCAAGTCCCAGTGCGGCGTCGCATCGTGCGCGAACTCGCTCCATTGCGCGAATTCGCTGCCCATGAACAGCAGCTTCTTGCCGGGATGCGCCCACATGAAGCCGAAATACGCGCGCAGCGTCGCGAGCCGCTGCCACGCGTCGCCGGGCATCTTCGCGACGAGCGAACCCTTGCCGTGCACGACCTCGTCGTGCGACAGCGGCAGCACGAACCGCTCGGAGAACGCGTATACGAGCCCGAACGTCATCCGGTCGTGGTGATAGCGGCGGTGGATCGGGTCTTCGTGCAGATACGCGAGCGTGTCGTGCATCCAGCCCATGTTCCACTTGAAGTCGAAGCCGAGCCCGCCGTCGGCGGTCGGCGCGGTGACGCCCGGCCACGCGGTCGATTCCTCCGCGACGGTGACGACGCCGGGCGGCGCGGCGTCACCGTGCAGCGTGTCGTTCAGCCGGCGCAGGAACGCGACCGATTCGAGGTTCTCGCGGCCGCCGTACACGTTCGGCACCCATTCGCCTTCCTTGCGCGAATAATCGCGGTACAGCATCGACGCGACCGCATCGACGCGGATGCCGTCGACGTGATAGCGGCGCGCCCACGCGAGCGCCGACGCGACGAGGAACGCGCCGACCTCGGTGCGCCCGACGTTGAACACGCAGGTGTTCCAGTCGGGATGCATCCCTTCGCGCGGATCGGCATGCTCGTACAGCGCGCTGCCGTCGAATTGCGCGAGCCCGTGCGCGTCGTTCGGAAAATGCGCGGGCACCCAGTCGACGAGCACGCCGATGCCGGCCGCATGCGCGCGATCGACGAAGCGCGCGAAGCCGTCGACCGGCCCGAAGCGCGCGGACGGCGCGAACTGCGCGAGCGGCTGATAGCCCCACGAGCCGCCGAACGGGTATTCGGCGATCGGCATGAATTCGACGTGCGTGAAGCCCATTCCCTTCACGTATGGAATCAGCCGCTCGGCGAGTTCGTCCCACGTCGCGCTGCGCTCCATGTCCTCGGGGATGCGCTGCCACGATTCCGGATGGACCTCGTAGATCGACCACGGTATACGGTAGCGGTCGTTGCGCGGCCGCGCGTGCATCCAGCCGTCGTCGTGCCATGCGAACGCGTCGAGCGCCGCGACGTCGGCGACGACCGACGCCGTGCGCGGCGGCGCCTCGGTCGCCCGCGCGCACGGGTCGGCCTTGTGCGGCAGCACGCGCCCGTCGGCCGCGCGCAGCTCGTATTTGTAGCGCTCGCCCGGGCCGATGCCCGGCACGAACAGCTCCCACACGCCCGACGGCCGCCGCAGCCGCATCGGATGGCGGCGCCCGTCCCATGCGTTGAAATCGCCGACCACCGAGACGCGCTGCGCGCTCGGCGCCCACACCGCGAAACGCACGCCGTCGGTGTCGTCGACACGCATCGGCGTCGCGCCGAGGCAGTCGAGCACGGCGGCCGGGTCGCCGGCCGAGAAACGCGCGAGCGCCGCTTCGTCGAGCAGCGTGCCGAACGCATACGCGTCGTCGGTCACCTGGTGCGCATCCGGCCAGTCGATCGCGAGCAGGTAATGCGGCGAGCCGCCGTCGTGCGCGATCGTCCCCGCGAAGCAGCCGGCGCGATCGACGCAGGCGAGCGCGCCGAGTTCGGCGCCGTCCGGCGACAGCGCGCGCACGCGCTCCGCGCCGGGCAGCAGCGCCCGCACGACGACCTGGTCGGCCTGTTCGTGCGGGCCGAGGCACGCGAACGGGTCGGGATGGCGGCCGGCGAGCAGCGCATCGATATCGGCGCGTTCGAACAGCGTGTCGGTCATGGGTTTCCTCCGTCGTCGGGCAGCACGCCGTCGCCGAGCAGCCGGTCGACCAGGGCCGCGAGCCCGCCGACCGGCACGCTCAGCCAGTCGGGCCGGTTCGCGGCTTCGTAGCACAGCTCGTACGACGCCTTGTCGATCAGGAACAGCGCGAGCAGGCGATCCGCGTAGTGCGGATCGACGAAGCGCGCGGGCGCGTGGTCGGCGGCCGCGCGATAGCATTCGACGAAGCGGTCGGCGGCGGCCTGCCCGAAGCGGTCGAACAGCGCGCGCTTGCGGCCGGCCGCCTGCGGCGGCGCCTTTTCGATCGCGAACTGCGCGGTCGCGCTCACGTACGACAGCGAGCGCAGCAGGCCGGCCACGTCGCGCAGCGGATGCGATTTCGCGCGACGCCGCTCGAGCGCACGCGCCGGTTCGCCTTCGAAGTCGATCAGCAGCGCGTCGCCCTGCACGTCGAGCACCTGGCCCAGGTGGAAATCGCCGTGAATCCGCGTGCATTGCGCGTCGAGCGTGCGCGGTACGAGTTCACCGAGCGCGTCGACGGCCGCG
Source organism: Burkholderia sp. APQ4-4ca (assembly GCF_057837105.1). Lineage (NCBI taxonomy): Bacteria > Pseudomonadati > Pseudomonadota > Betaproteobacteria > Burkholderiales > Burkholderiaceae > Burkholderia > Burkholderia sp. APQ4-4ca. The sequence continues at coordinate 110,952 of NZ_JBYQCG010000071.1, forward strand.
TCGCGCGACGCGAGCAGCGCGGCGGCCGACGCGCGGGTGGCCGGATCGAGCGCGTCGAGCCGCGTGCGCAGCACGTCGAGCGCGCGCTCGAACGACGCGATCGCGTCCACGCACCAGCCTTCGACGTGATCGGGCGTCGCGCGTTCCGGCGCGAACGCGGGATCGTCGGACGGCTGCGCGAGCGCGACGTGCAACTGGCCGAGCCGCGTGCCGATGATGCCCGCGAACGCCGCGTAACCGAGCAGCGCGTCGGGCTCTTCGCCGGTTTCGGCCGCCTCGCCTTCGTCGGCGGCCGGCAGCGCGAGTTCGTCGATCGCGCGCCGCAGGAAATCGAACGAACGCGTCCACGCGTCGCCCTGGTTGTCGACGTAGCGCTGCAGGATCGCGACCGTGTGCGGCGTGCCGTCCGGATCGACGTGCACGACTTCGCCGGCCAGCGTCGCGGTGTTCGCGTAGCCGATGCGCGTCAGGTGCCGGCTCATTTCCGCTTCCGGATGAATGCCGTGCGCGACCTTGCGCACCAGCTTCAGCACGATCGCGTCGCCGATCACGAGCGAGCTGTTGCTCTGCTCGGCCGCGAGCCAGCGCACTTCCGCGTCGTCGCCCGGGTCCAGCCCGGCGAGCGCGTCTTCCGGCAGAAAGGTGAGCCGGCCGCCGTCGGACGTGGGCGCCGTCGCGCCGTCGCGCAGCTTGCGCAGCATCCCGCGCGCGAACGCCGGCAACGCGAACGCGTCGGTCAGGTAGCCGACCGTATGGCCGCGCCGCACGCGCGCGAGCGCCAGTTGCGCGAACAGCGGATGGGACGTCTCGCCGCCCCACGCGGTCGCGAGCGGCACCACGTAGCGTTCGACGCCGCCGTCGCTCGCGGACACCCACGCCTCCGCATACTGGAACGGCTCGTCCGGAATCGGCGTGACGACGTTCAGCCACGCGTCGCCGATCTTGCGATCCTTCGACGCGAACCAGCGCCGCCGCGCGAGCCACGACGCCAGCGCGTCGTGCGCGAGCGCATGCAGTTGCGACACGTCCGGCCGCGTATCGCCGCGCCGCATCACGAGCGTCACGTATTCGGGCAGCGGCTCCGCATGCGGCTGCCGCCACGACGGCTCGCGGCCGTGCTCGGCGAGCACGAACCACAGGAACCCGTACGGCGGGAAGGTGAGGAGATACGGGAGCTGGCCGATCGGCGGAAACGGCGAATCGGACGTCATCTCGGTCGGCACCCGGCCCGCGAATTCGGACAGGTCGAGTTCGACGGCCTGCGACGCGCGCGACAGGTTCGCGACGCACAGCACCGGCTCGTGGCCGTCCAGCTCGCGCAGGTACGCGAGCACCTTGCGGTTGTCCGGGCGCAGGAAGCGGATCGTGCCGCGCCCGAACGCCTGCGACGCGCGGCGCGTCGCGAGGATGCGCCGCGTCCAGTTCAGCAGCGAATGCGGGTCGCGCGTCTGCGCCTCGACGTTGATCGCGTCATAGCCGTACAGCGAGCCCATCACCGGCGGCAGCACCAGCAGTTCGGGGTCGGCGCGCGAGAAGCCGCCGTTGCGGTCCGACGACCACTGCATCGGCGTGCGCACGCCGTCGCGATCGCCGAGGTGGATGTTGTCGCCCATCCCGAGTTCGTCGCCGTAGTAGATCACCGGCGTGCCGGGCATCGACAGGAGCAGCGAGTTGATCAGCTCGATGCGGCGCCGGTCGCGCTCCATCAGCGGCGCGAGCCGGCGCCGGATGCCGAGGTTCAGCCGCGCGCGGCGGTCGCTCGCATAGGTCTGCCACAGCAGGTCGCGCTCCGAATCGGTGACCATCTCGAGCGTCAGCTCGTCGTGGTTGCGCAGGAACACGGCCCACTGGTTGCTCGGCGCGAGCGCCGGCGTCTGCCGCATGATGTCGAGGATCGGGAAGCGATCCTCGCTCGCGATCGACATGTAGATGCGCGGCATCAGCGGGAAGTGGAACGCCATGTGGCATTCGTCCTCGTTGCCGAAGTATTCCTGCACGTCTTCCGGCCACTGGTTCGCTTCCGCGAGCAGCATCCGGTTCGGATACTCGGCATCGATCGTCGCGCGGATCCGCTTCAGGATCGCGTGCGTCTCCGGCAGGTTCTCGTTGTTGGTGCCTTCGCGCTCGACCAGGTACGGCACCGCGTCGAGCCGCAGCCCGTCGATGCCGAGATCGAGCCAGAAGCGCATCACCTGGATTACTTCGCGCACGACGGCCGGGTTGTCGAAGTTCAGGTCCGGTTGGTGCGAATAGAAGCGGTGCCAGTAGTACTGGCCGGCCACCGGGTCGTACGTCCAGTTCGACGTTTCGGTGTCCAGGAAGATGATCCGCGTGCCCGCGTATTTCGTGTCGGTGTCCGACCACACGTAGTAGTCGCGATGCGTGGAGCCCGGCTTCGCGCGGCGCGCGCGCTGGAACCACGGATGCTGGTCCGACGTGTGGTTGATCACGAGTTCGGCGATCACGCGGATGCCGCGCGCATGCGCTTCGCGGATGAAGCGCCGCACGTCGGCCAGCGTGCCGTAGTCGGGATGCACGTCGCGGTAGTCGGCGATGTCGTAGCCGTCGTCGCGGCGCGGCGACGGATAGAACGGCAGCAGCCAGATCGTGTCGACGCCGAGTTCGGCGATGTAGTCGAGCTTCGCGATCAGGCCGGGGAAATCGCCGATGCCGTCGTTGTTCGAGTCGAAGAACGACTTCACGTGCACCTGGTAGATGATCGCGTCCTTGTACCACAGCGGATCGTCCGCACAGAGCGCGGGTTCGCGGCGGCGCGCGCGGCGCCGGCGCGGCGTGCCGGCCGGCGCGAGCGACGGGAATTGCGCGCGGCGCACGTCGTCGAGGGAATCTTCGCGTTTCATCATGCATGCGCTCCCGAAGGGCGGCGGGGGGGATCCGGTTCGGGCGCCGCCGCCCGCGCGGCGCCCGGAGACGGCGCGAGCCGCCAGATGGCGTACGGCCGCACGTGCGGATCGAGCGACACGTACTGGCGATGGCCGCGCCAGGTTTGCGCGTGCGCGGCGTCCTGTTCGAGCGCATCGAGCGGCTCGCCGTCGGCCAGCCCGAGGCCGCGCCACAGCGCCGCATCGAGCGTGAAGTTCGTGGCCTGCGGATGCCACGGGTCGAGACTGATCGCGACGAGCACCACGCTGTCGAACGCGGGCGTCGCCTTCATGAACACGAGCACCGAATCGTTGTCGGCGTCGACGAACGTGAGCCCGAGATGCGTCTGCAGCGCCGGATGATCGCGCCGCGCGCGGTTCAGCCGCGCGATTTCCGTGCCGATATGCGCGGCCTTGCTCCAGTCGCGTGCGCGCAGCTCGTATTTCTCGGCATCCGCGTATTCCTCGCTGTCCGGCAGCGGCGCCGATTCGCCGAGCTCGAAGCCCGAATACAGGCCCCACGAGCCGGCCAGCGTCGCCGCGAGCGCCGCGCGGATCACGAACTGCGAGCGCGGCGCGTTCTGCAGGTGGCGCGGGTTGATGTCGGGCGTGTTCACGAAGAAGTTCGGCCGGAAGAATTCGCGTGGCGGGCCGGCCGTCAGCTCGGTCAGGTAGTCGATGAAGTCGCGCTTCGACTCGCGCCACGTGAAGTACGTGTACGACTGCGAGAAGCCGACTTTCGCCAGCCGGTACATCATCCCCGGCCGCGTGAACGCTTCGGACAGGAACACGACGTCCGGATGCCGGCCGCGCACGTCGTCGATCATCCACGCCCAGAACGGCAGCGGTTTCGTGTGCGGGTTGTCGACGCGGAAGATCCGCACGCCCGCGTCGACCCAGAACAGCACCGCGTCGCGCAGTGCGAGCCACAGGTCGGGCAGCGCGTCCGGCGCGTAGAAATCGGGATTCACGATGTCCTGGTAGCGCTTCGGCGGATTTTCCGCGAAGCGCAGCGAGCCGTCGGGCCGCCACGCGAACCAGCCCGGATGCGCGGCGAGCCACGGATGGTCTGGCGAGCACTGGATCGCGAAATCGAGCGCGATTTCGAGGCCGTGCCCACGCGCGGCGTCGACCAGCGCGCGGAACGAATCGAGCGTGCCGAGTTGCGGATGCACGGCCGTGTGGCCGCCGTCGGGCGAGCCGATCGCGTACGGGCTGCCGACGTCGTCGGGGCCGGCGCTCAGGCTGTTGTTGCGCCCCTTGCGCGCGGACGTGCCGATCGGGTGGATCGGCGGGAAATACAGCACGTCGAAACCCATGTCGCGGATGCGCGGCAAATGCGCGATCACGTCGTCGAACGTGCCGTGCCGGTGCGGATCGTCGCTGGCCGAGCGCGGAAACATCTCGTACCAGCTCGAGAAGCGCGCCTTGCGGCGTTCGACGTCGACCGGGTAGACCGTCGCGTCGTGCGTGACGAACGGGCGGTAGCGCAGCGCCGCGAATGCATCGGCGAGCGCGGGCCCGCCGATCAGCGCGAGGCGGTCGTCGGGGGAGGCGTCCTTGAGCTCCGCGATGCGCTGTTTCATCTGCGTGAGCGCGCGCGGATCGGCCGGCTCGGCGAGCTTCAGCGCGGTCGCCAGCAGCAGTTGCGCTTCGCGCACCTCCAGCGTGACGTCCTGGCCGGCCGCGCGCTTCTTCGCGATGTCGGTGACGAGCGACGCCCAGTCGTCGCGCCATGCGACCACGCGGAATTCGTGGCGGCCGAGCCGGTCGAGCGCGACGCAGGCGTGCCAACGGTCGTTCGGCGCGGCTTCGAACGGCACTTCGCGCCATTCGTCGCCATCGGCGGCGCGCCACTGCAGCACGGCCGCCAGATGCGCGTGCCCGTCCGTGAAGATCGATGCGCTCACGACGAGCGGCTCGCCGACCACGCGCTTGATCGCGAAGCGGCCGCCGTCGACCGACGGTTCGACGCGCTCGATCGCGATCCGGTCGGCCGCCAGCGCCGCCGACAGCGCGGTGCGCTCGCGCGCGGCGTCGGCGCGCGCCGTGACGGGCGGCGCCCGCCAGGCATGCAGCAGCGCATACGCGCCGGGCGCGAGCGTGAACGGCTCGATCGCGGCCGGCGGCTGCGTGTGCGCGCCGTCCTGCGTGGCGACGCGCGTGAAGCCGCCCGGCACGCCGGGCAGGAACGTCGCGGGGTCGATCGTGGCGGGCGCGTCGAGATCGGGATTCAACGCGATCAGCAACGCCGCGTCGTCGTGTTCGAGCAGCGGCCCGGTGCCGCGCAGCAGCGCGGTCGCGCCCGCGCCCGGCGCGCTCAGTTGCACGATCTCGCCGCGCGTGGCCGCGACGGGCGTGGCGCGGCGCCACGCGTTCGCATCGGCGAGCGCGCCCGACAGGTCGAAACGGGCGTGCTCGAACGCGGCGCGATAGCGCGCGGCATCCGCGTCGCGCGCCATCAGCGGCACCGTCACGCCGCGCTCGAACCCCATCGGCACGAGCCAGCCGGTGCCGACGGCCGCCGCCGTCCACAGCGCGCGGCGATACGCGCGGGCGATAGTGTCGTCCGATGCGTCGGGCCAGTCGTCGGCGAGACGTGGGCCGTCCGGCGCATCGGGAAACGCGATCGGCGCGCCGATGCGCCGCAGCAGCCGGTGTTCGTCCGCGAACCACGGCGCGCGCAGGTCCCACCAGCGCACCGACGAAAACACCGCGTCGAACCCGGCGGCCTCGAGCTGCGCGAGCGCGTCGCGCGCATGGCCGGGCACGCCCGCGAGCACCGCGACGTCCGGACGCGCCCGGCGCAGCGCCGCGCGCCAGCCCGGCCACCAGTCGGCCGGCAGATGATGCGGCGCGTCGATCAGGAAACCGGCCGCGCCGGCATCGGCGAATGCCGCGAGATGCGCGCACCACCATGCCGACAGCGCGTCGCGCACCGCTTCGTCGCCGGTGTTCGCATGCGCGATGTCCAGCGCGTGCGCGGTGCCGCGCGGGTCGATCAATGCGTCGTCGTGCGTGCGCTCGACGTACCAGTCCGGATGTTCGGTGCGCAGCGGGTTCTCTCGTGCGATGCGATCGGGCACGACTTCGAGCAGCAGGCGCAGCCCGTGGCCCTTCGCCAGTTGCGCGAGTCGCGAGAAGGTTTCGAGCGCGCTCGCGCGCGTCTCGAACGACCGGGCCGGCCGCCGGAAATCGGCCACGTGGCGCGGAAAGCCGGCCACGCTCGCGGCGCAGAACGCGCCGACGAGCACGTGATCGAAGCCCATTCCCGCGATATGCGCGAAGGTCTGCGGCCATGCGTCGAGCGGCCCGACGAGGCGGGCGTCGCAGAAGTAGAGGTGCGGAGCGAACGGCGGTGTGGAGTCCATGGCGTGGCGCGGGTGGGTGGCGGCGAGCGGTAACCGTCGGTGCGTCGCAACGTGCGTGCCTGCTGCGCGATGCCCCGTGGGCACGGCATGTGCGGGGAAGCCGGTTTGAAAGGGCCTGTCGTTTTTACATGACCGCTGGACTCGCGGATGTACTACATGCGCGGTATCGACCGGATGTCCGAACTGTCGCCCGTCGCCGGATCGTTGTCCGAAGTCGGAATCGGCGCGCCTGGGTCATACCGCACCACCGTCCCACGTTCGATCCGGTGCGGAAACGGCGGCGGCTCGTCCACCTCGTCGCCGAAGCGCGCGCGCACGAACGCACGCAGCAGCGCCACCCGCGCATCGCGCCCATGGGCGCCGCAGGTCGACGGGCCATCGACGAAGGTCGCGTCGCATTCGACGTCGTCGCCGTGGCGGGCGATCCGCAGATCGATCGCACGATCGAGCACCGCGCCCGCGTCGGCCCACGATGCCGACGGCGCGAACGGCGCGTCGAGATGCCGGAGCGCGTCGCACGCGGCCGTCACGACGACGGTCGGCGCGACGGCCGTGAAGCCCAGCGTGTCTTCGTCGTCGGCGCACAACGCGCGTGCGCACCAGTAGTCGAGATCCTTTCCGTCGAGTGCGTCGGTTCGCATGAGCTGCCTCCGTCGGATCGAAAAAATCTCACCGCGCAAGCGCCGTGCCCGTCGCGGGTGTCGCGCGCATCCGGGCCACCAGCGGATAGTGGTCGGACGCGCGCCGCGCCCGTGCGCTGCGATGCACGACCACGTCGACCAGCAGCTCACCCGGATGAATCCAGATCCGGTCCAGCGAGAACACCGGCCACACGGTCGGGAACGTACGCGGCGCCGGCGCGCGCCGGAACCGCGTGACGAGCGCCTGCAGCGCGCGCCCGCGCACGAACCATTCGTTGATGTCGCCGAGCAGGATCACCGGCATCGCGCCCGTGTCGAACGCCGCGAGAAGCCGCTGCACCTGCGCGCTGCGTTCGCTGGCCGACAGCCCGAGATGCGTCGCGACCACGCGGATCGGGCCCGCGCTGCAATCGATGTCGGCGTCGAGCGCGCCGCGCGGCTCGCGCGGGTGGAACGACAGGTCGAGCGCGCGCGCCGCGCGGATCGGGCAGCGCGACAGCACCGCGTTGCCGTAGCGGCGCTCGGGCGTGTCGATCGTCGGGCCGGCCACCGCGTGCATGCCGGTCGCGTCGCGCAGATGCGCGAGCACGTCCGGCGTGCGCGTGCCGCCGAGCGGCACCTCCTGCAGCGCGATCACGTCCGCGTCGAGTTCGTCGATCACGGCCGCGATTCGGTCGACCGCGCGCGCCGGCCACGCGCCGTCGCCGCCGTGAATGTTGTAGGTCGCGATCCGCAGGTCGCGCCCGCCGGGCGCGGCGGCGGGCGCCGCGTCGGCGGTGACGACGTGCGGCGGCGGGGCCGGGTCCTTGCTCAGCGCCATCGTCGCAGCATCCTCACGAGCAGGACCGACACGCCGACCAGTGCGAGGCCGATCGCCGCGAGCCACGCGAACGCGCCGGGCCCCGGATGGCTGAGCGCGGCGGTCAACTGGTGCGCGAACGTGACGGTCAGCACGATGCCGGGCAGCATCCCGAGCGCGGTGCCAACCAGGTAGTCGCGCAGCCCGATGTGCGATGCGCCGGCGACGAGGTTCACCACGGTAAACGGCGCGATCGGCAGCAGCCGCAGCACGGCCATCGCGACCACGCCGCGCCGGCCGATGTGCTCGCTCAGCCGGTTTGCGCGCGCGCCGGCGAGCCGGCGTACCGCGTCGCGCCCGAGCCAGCGGCCGAGCGCGTAGGTCGCGGCGGCCGCCGCCATCGAGCCGACGCCCGCATACGCGAAGCCCGGCCACGCGCCGAACACGAGCCCTGTCGCGGCGATCAGCAGCGTGATCGGCACCGCGAAGGTCGCCGCGATCACGTAGGCCGCGAGCAGCAGCACCGGTGCGGCCGGCAGCCGCGCGATGCCGGCCACCGCGTGCGACAGCGACGCGACGTTCAGGTGCGCGCCCAGCGCCGTGAAGCGCCACGCGAGCGTTAGCGCGGCGAGCGCGAGCACCACCGCGCCCAGCACGAAAAACCGCGCGGTGAGCGAGCGATGCTGCTCGTGCGGCACGAATTCGCGGACGAACCGGTCCGGCTCGATCGGCTGCTCGGGGTCGAGCCGCGCGCTGACCGGCACGAGCGCCTCGAATTGCGGCGACACGGCCGGGTCGAGCGTGCGCAGCGTGCGGCCCGGCTTCGCGCGCAACCGGTCGAGGACGACGTTCGGCCGTGCTCCGCACGCGAACGCGTCGGCCACCGCCGCGGGCGTCGTGCCGAGGTGCTCGGCCAGCAGCCGCTCGCGCATGCCGGCGATCGCCGCGCGAATGCGGGCATCGCCCGCCGCGACCAGCGCGATGCAGCATTCGGTGTCGAGCAGCATCGAGCGGTTGTTCAGGTTCGCGCTGCCGATCACGATGCATTCGTCGTCGACGATCGCGACCTTGCTGTGCACGTTCACGCACCCGTCGCCAAGCCCGTCGACGTGCGGATACAGCAGCCGGTAGCGGTCGAAGCGGTCGGCCGACGCGAGCGTCGCGTGCAGCCGCGCGCGCAGCACGCCCATCGTCGCTTCCTGCAGCCAGCCGCTCTGCACGCGCGGCGCGACGACGGTCACGTCCGGCCCGTCCGCATCGGCGAGGCGTTCGGACAACGCTTCGCGCACCACCGCCGCGGTGAAGTACTGATTTTCGACATACAGGTGCCGCTGCGCGGCGCGGATCGTGTCCTCGACGAGCGCGCGCACCTGAGTGACCGCCTCGCGGCCGCCGTGGCGCGGCGCCGTATACGCGACGCCGAGCCGCACGTCGCGTACGTCGACGCGCGCGCCGGGCGGCCACGGATCGGGGTCGTCCGGCCGGTCGAGATGCCGCTGCGCGCGGATCGCGATCGGGCGCCCGCACGCCTGCAGCCAACGGGCGCGCGCCTGTTCGCCGATCGCGGCGGCCGCGTCGCCGTCGAACATCGTGTGCACGTCGTGGAACGGCCCGTACGGCATGCCATGCTCGTCGCGGCGGCGCGGGTCGTCGGCCGCATGCGCGGGGGTGTCCCAGCGGGCGCGCGTCAGGTCGAGGCCGCCGACGAACGCGAGCCGGTCGTCGATCACGACGAGCTTCTGGTGATGCGACGCGCCGCGCGGATGCGTATCGTCGAGCCGGAACCGGATCCCGCGATGCGCGCGCCAGGCGGCCCGATACACGGGCGGCCAGTCGCGCTCCAGCGCGTAGATCATCGCGAAGTCCCACGCGAGCACGTAGATGCGCAGGTTGTGGCGGGCGGACGCGAGCGCGTGCAGGAAGGCCGCGAGCGTGTCGGGCAGCGTGTCGTCTGCGCCGCCCGGCGCGAGCCGCATCCGGCTGTCCACGTCCCAGCCGACGATGAACACCGTATGGCGCGCGCGCAACAAGGCAGCGCGCAGCGTCGAGAAGTACGCGTCGCCGTCGACCAGCATCGCGAAGCGGTCCGCGTGGCGGATCGTGTCGCAGTTGCGCCCGCGCTCGAGCAGGCCGTGCCGCGAAGGGCCGTCCGCCGGCGCCGTGTCGACGCGCCGCTCGTCGGCGCGGGTCACGCGATCCGCCACGATCATCGCGCGCCGACGTCCCGGTCGCCGTCGATCCGCTGCAACAGCGCATCGCAGCGCGCACGCAGCGCCTGGAGTTCCGGCGAATGCGCGTCGAGCCGCACGCGTTCGCCGCTCTGCGGGTCGCCGTGGGTGATCGCGATGTCGTAGATCTCCTGCGCGATCGTCGCCGACGCGTGCGCGATCGTGATCCGGTCGAGCCACTCGCAGTCGGCGTGCCGGCACGCGAGCCATGCGCGCAACGCGCCGACGAGTTGGCCGGTCGTGAGCCACGCGCCGCTGCGCATCCGGGCAGCGAGCTGGCTCGTCACGAGATAGGAGAGCAGGTCGGTCTGGGTCACGCGAAACTCCTTGACGAGGTGTCGGGTTGACAGGTCCGTACGCACGCGATGTTTTGCAGCGTTTCGCAGATCGCCGCAAATTCCGGCCCGCTCGTGCGCGAGAACGAGACGGAGATGTCGTCGGTGTCCGGATCGTCGTCCGACTGCTGGACGATGAACCGCTTCACGCGCACGCGGCCGGGGCCGAGCGCCTCGTGCAGCGTGCCGAGCGTCAGGCCGCCGCGTTCGGCCACGAGCAGCAGCGTGCGTTGCTGACGCTGCGCGATGAAGCGGCGCTCGAGCGGTTTCACGCCCGCGAGGATCGCGAGCACGATCGCCGTCGCGCCGACCGATGCAACCACCATGCCGCCGCCCGCGGCGAGCCCGACGCCGGCCACCGCCCACAGGCTCGCGGCCGTCGTCAGCCCGCGCACCACTTCGCCGCGCAGCAGGATCGAGCCCGCGCCGAGAAAGCCGATGCCCGACACGACCTGCGCGGCGACCCGCGACGGATCGAGCACGACGCCGTTTTGTCCACGCACGTCCTCGAAGCCGAACGTCGACACCAGCATCACGAGCGCGGAGCCCACGCACACGAGCATGTGCGTGCGCAGCCCGGCGGCCCAGTTCAGGCGTTCGCGTTCGAGCCCGATCACGCTGCCGAGCAGCGCGGCCAGCAGCAGGCGTCCAAGCAATTCGAGGTGGCCGATCATGATGTGCATCCCTTCCGGCCCTTCGCGATGCGGGCCGGCAGCGGTTCGATGCGGAAAAGGGACGCAAGCGGCGTGCCGGCCGGGCACGGCGCGTGCGCGCGAGGGCGGCGGCGCGCACGGCGGTCATGCGGTGCGCATTTTTTTCATCGCCATCGCAGATAAGACAGGAGGCCACCGTGGCACATCAACAGGACGCACAGGTTCGGGATCCGTATCGCGGCCACGAAATCCTGGTCTGGGCGCGACCCAACGAGCGCGGCGCATGGCGCGACGAGGTACAGGTGTACGTCGACGGCGCGCGCATCGAGCTGGTGGTGCCGGAGGCCGCCGGCCCCGAATGGCTGACGGAGGTCGAGGCGCTGCGCGCGGGGCTCGAGCGCGGCCGTTATCTGATCGACAAGCGGGTGGACGACGACTGAACGGCATGGCGCTTGCGGGCGCCGCTGGCCGCGACAGCCGCCCCGCGGCATCCCGTGAACCCATCCATGCCGGCCCGCGCCGGGAGGAACCGATGAGCGATCCGCGCACGCTTCATATCTACCGCTACGACCCCGATCGCGACGCGCAGCCGTATCTGCAGCGCTACGAGATCGACGTGAACCCGGACGACCGCATGCTGCTCGACGTGCTCGGCCGCGTGAAGCGCGACGACGAGACGCTCGCGTATCGCCGTTCCTGCCGCGAGGGGATCTGCGGGTCGGACGCGATGAACATCAACGGCAAGAACGGCCTCGCGTGCCTGACCAACATGCAGACGCTGCCGCGCGAGATCGTGTTGCGGCCGCTGCCGGGGCTGCCGGTGGTGCGCGACCTGATCGTCGACATGACCGACTTCTTCAACCAGTACCACTCGATCCGGCCTTATCTGATCAACGACACGACGCCGCCGGCGCGCGAGCGGCTGCAATCGCCGGAAGAGCGCGATCAGCTCGACGGGCTGTACGAATGCATTCTGTGCGCGTGCTGTTCGACGTCGTGTCCGAGCTACTGGTGGAACCCGGACAAGTTCGTCGGGCCGGCCGGCTTGTTGCAGGCGTACCGGTTCATCGCCGATTCGCGCGATCTGGCGACGGCCGAACGGCTCGACGATCTGGAGGATCCGTACCGGCTGTTCCGCTGCCGGACGATCATGAACTGCACGGACGTATGCCCGAAAGGGTTGAATCCGACGAAGGCGATTTCGGAGATTCGGACGATGCTGGTCAGGCGGACGGTGTAACGAGGCGTGACGGCGCGTCCGGGGCGATCCGTAGCGTGTAGGGAAGATTCGAATGCGCGCGGGCCGCACCGCGCTGACCGCCACTTTTCCCACTCAAATGCACTAGTGTTCCCGGTGCATTTGAACATGATCGGCTACCTGAGGATGTCCCTATACTGAGCCGCAGGGCATCGGATCGATCTATCGCGAGATCGATGGGTGTGCCGGCATAGCGTGGATACACAATGGTGCATTTGCAACTGTCGGGAGGCACCCGGTTTTGTCACTATGTCGGATCTACGGCGCAATGCGTCGGATGCCGATCACGGGGACTCCTGCATGTCCGAAACGATCTTCGAAGCGTTGCGCGAAAGTCACGAGATCCAGCGCGCATTGATGCGCCGGCTGTTGCGGTCGAGGCCAGGTCCGGATCGGGGCATGCTGTTCGAACAATTGCGCATCGAACTGGGCGCGCACGAGGCCGCCGAGGAGCGCTTTCTCTACGCTCCGGTACTGATGGACGACCGCGGGCTTCATCCCTCACGCGATGCACTTGCCGATCATCACCGGATGGACGAGATCGTCGACACTCTGCGCGGCCGTGACACCGGCTCGCGCGGCTGGCTGGCAATGGCCAGGAAACTGTCTGAAGAACTGCACGAGCATCTGAAGGAAGAGGAAAAGATCTTCTTTCAGATATCCGGAAAAATCCTGCGCGATACGGACAAGACGACGCTTGCCAAGCGATACAGGAACGACTATCGGCGCATGCACGTGCGGCTGGCGGACGAAGAGCGGCCGGCCGGCGCCCGCGCCTAGCGACGACGTAATCCTCTACCCGGACGCCACGTCATGAAAACCTTCCACTGCGGACGATGTTCGCAACTGGTGTTCTTCGAGAACGTGAAGTGCGAGCGCTGCGATGCGCTGCTCGGCTATCTGCCGGACGTTGGCGAAGTCGGCGCGTTCGCGCCCGCGGGCGACGGAACATGGCGCAGCCTGCACGCGGCCGTGCCCGGGAAACGCTATCGGCAATGCGCCAACTACGCCGTCGAGCATGTTTGCAACTGGATGATTCCGGCGGAAAGCGACGACGCGCTATGCCGCGCGTGCGTGCTCACCGAGACGATCCCGAACCTGACGTCTCCCGACAACCGGCTGCTGTGGTTCCGTCTGGAGGCTGCGAAGCGGCGGCTGCTATACACACTCGTCGTGCTGGGCTTGCCGGTGGAGTCGCGCGCGCGGCAGCCGGCATGCGGAATGGGCTTCGCGTTCAAGGCATCGACCGATACCGAACCCGTCATGACCGGCCATGCGGACGGCCTCATCACGGTGAACCTCGACGAAGCAGACGACGCGAAGCGGGAGCGGATCCGCACGGACATGCGCGAGCCCTATCGCACGTTGCTCGGGCATTTCCGGCATGAAATCGGCCACTACTACTTCGACCGTCTCGTGCGTGGCAGCCGCTGGATCGAACCGTTTCGCGCCTGTTTCGGCGACGAGCGTGCCGACTACCAGGCGGCGCTCGACGCGCACTATGCCAATAGCGAGCCCACGGGTTGGGAGAGCGCGTACGTCAGCGAGTACGCGACGATGCACCCGTGGGAAGACTGGGCCGAGACGTGGGCGCATTACCTGCATATCGTCGATACGCTCGATACCGCGACCGCATGCGGGCTCGTGCTTGCCCCCGACGACGCGAGCCTGCCGACGCTGGCCGACCAGACGTCGGTGGACGAAGCGAGCTTCAGCAGCCTGATGCGGCGCTGGTTCCCGCTGACCTACGCGCTGAACAGCCTGAACCGCAGCATGGGAACGCCGGACGCTTATCCGTTCGTGCTGGCGCCCGCCGTCGTCGCGAAACTGCGCTTCGTGCACGATGTCGTGGCCGCGTCGGGCGATGCGGCGGCCGTCCAGCCGTCGCTCGTCGCCTATGCGGCGGGGAGCGGGGCGGAGCGGGCAGCGTGCGGTAATCGTCCAGGCGCGGCGTGAACCGAAACAGTTCGACTACGGACTTCCGGCGTGCGCGTCCTGCATGTCGCAAGCGTTTCGTACGACGGCGAGTGCCTTCACGCAGGATCGGCCTGCACGGGCACCCCGTTTTTTCAAGGAGAATTCCGCATGAAATTCCTCTCGATCGCAATGGTGTGCGTCGCGTTGTCGGCCGCGTCCCTATCGGCTCAGGCGGCCGGATGCCTGAAGGGCGCGGCGGTGGGCGGGGTAGCCGGGCACGTCGCCGGCCATCACGGCGCGGTCGGTGCGGCGGCGGGATGTGCGCTTGGCCACCACCACGCGGCGAAGAAGGCGAAAGAGGCGAGCGCGGCGGCCGCCGCCTCGCAGTGACGCGGCGGGAAGAGCGGCCCCGGCCAGCCGCCGCTCTTTCGTTCCGGCTGGGTGACCATGGCGGAATCCGGATGGCTCCTCGCGGCCTCTTCGCCAAATGGCGTGAGATCGGCGCGGAAAGATGCTGTCGCCGGAGATTCGGACGATGCTGGTCAGGCGGACGGTGTGACGCAGCACGTCTGAATGCTTGCTCTCTAAATTATAGAAGTAGTGCGATTAGCCGTTGCAGCAAAGGTATGCGTGCCGTCCACCTGTCCATCCTGGAAGGCGGCATGGTGATGAAGCGCAATGGAGACGACTTCGATTGGTCGTAGTAGAAAATGGTGTCGTCGCCGTACTCCAGTTCCCGAGGGGCTGCGTCGTTAATCGTGCGTACCGAAAAATACCGCTCCGCCCGCACCTCTCCGGCCGGGCCTATCACCCGGAGCCGAATTTCGTCGCCGTCGCCAAAGGAGCGACGTGCCCCACACAGCTCGATTTTGTATTTCTCGCCACCGAACTCTTTCGTTCCCCCGTGAAGAGTCTGAGTATAATTTTCGCAACCCCCATATGATTTCCGAAACGTAATCTGTTCAAACGTAATCTGTTCGATAGTTGATAATTAAAACTATCGCATTCAATAAAATCGCTATCCCACATATTCACGCGTGGGTATTATTCGTTGGCAACTTGAAAACACAGGAAAACGTACAGGCGTGGGTCGCGGCGAGGATCGATTCCGGCGTCGCCGGCTCCCGCTATTTCCCCGCGAACGCGTCGACATGCGCGGCGCGTCGCTGCGCCGTCGGCCGATCGCCGCCCGGATAGAACTGCCGCGCCCATCGCTGAAACACCGGGTACGGCCCGTCACCCGAGACCGGCGTCCCGTAGCCCGTGTAATCGCGATGGCTCCACACCATGATGTCTTCCTTGAACACCGGCACCAGCCACAGTCGGTGCAGCAACCGGCCGAGCGCCGCATAGACGATTCGCTGCAACGGGGCCGGCCACCGCGACAGCCACGAAAAGCGGAACGAAATACCGTCGCGGAACGTCCAGCGCAGCGGCGCGATCTGTACGCCGCACGCGAAGATCTTCGCTTCGAGGCCGATCGCCTTCATTTCATGGTCGGACGACACGCAGCCGAGGCCATGAACGCCGATCAGCGTGCTCCATTTGACGTTCTTCCATGCCATGTCCACCTGCATCGAAATGCGCGGGCCGTCGATCACGGGCGCATGCGGCTTCATGTCCTTCCAGCGATGCAGCGCGCCGAAATGCTCGAGATCGTAGCCGTTTTCCGGCAGGTTCTGCATCACGCCGCGCAGCGTGAAAGCCCGGCCCACCGGCGCCGAGAAGCCGGTCATGTCCACTTCCGGCAGTTCCCATGTCGGCGCGAGGCCATCGGCGTTCTGCCACACGAACACGAAGCCGTTCCACTCGCGCACGTGCCGGGTGCGAAGCGTCAGCGCTTGCCCGCCCTTCGCGCAGCCGACGGTGGTGCGCCGGCCGTCGGGGCCATACGCGTAGTGATGGAACGGACAGACGATCTGCTCGCCGTCGACCACGCCGCCGTGGCCGAGATGCGCGCCCTGATGCGGGCAATACGCGTCGACCGCGCACGCGACACCGGAAGCCGTCCGGTACAGCACGACATCGCGTCCCATGAAAGGCGTCGTGAGCACGGCGCCGGGCTTCAGCTCGCGGCTGAAACACAGTGCGAACCATCCGTCCGGATAGGGCAGCGGCGCGGTTTCGTCGACGGGGCCGGTTGCATGCATCGTGTGCTCCTGCATCGGCATGGCCCTCATCGCGCGAACTCCCGACCGACGTGCGCGGCGGCGGCCGGCACGGCGTCGCATTGTCCGACGGGCACGTCATCGCCGGCCGCCGGATAGAACTGCGCAGCCCAGCGCCGGAACGTCATGATCGGCATCTCGCCCGCCATCAACGTCGGGCGCGCGTCGTAGTCGCGGTGATCCCAGATGCGCAGGTCGCGCTTGAATTGCGGCACGAACCACAACCGGTACGCGGCGCTCACGAGTATCTCGTGCACGGCCCGGCGCAGCGGCGACGGCCACGCAGATGCGCGTTCGACGCGCAGCGCAACGAATTCGCGACAGGTCCAGCGGTCGGGTTCGATCTGCGTCGGGAACAGCACGACCCGCGCATGCAGCCCGAGGTCCGGCAGTTCCATGCGCGCGGCCATGCAGCCAAGGCCGTGCATCGTGATGTCCAGCAGCAGCCGTTGGCCGAGCAGTACGAGCGTCGAGCGCATCGTCATCCGGTAGCCGTCGGCTTGAGGCGGTTCGAGCACCGGATTCGACCACCCGTGCACCGGGCTGAAATGGTTGACGTCGACGCCGTTCTCGGCCGGATTCTGCAGGCTGCCATTCAGCGTGTGGCATGCGCCGCGCGGCCGCGAATAGCCGTCGAGATCGAGTTCGGGCAGCGACCACGACGGCGGTGCGCCCGCACGGTCCTGCCACGCGAGCACGAGGCCGTTCCATTCGAGCACGTGGCGCTGCCGCAGCGTGGCGGCGGGCGGCTTGCCGTCCCGTCCTGCGCGCACGCAGGTGCCGTCCGGCGCGAACGCGAGGTGATGGAACGGGCACACGATCTCCTCGCCGCGCACGACGCCGCCATGCCCGAGATGCGCGCCGAGGTGCGGGCAATGTGGCGCGACCGCGCGAATCAGGCCCGATGCCGTTCGATAGAGCACGACGTCCTCGCCCATGAAGCGCGTGACGATCAGTGCGCCGCGTTTGACGTCGCGGCCGTAGGCCAGCGCGAACCAGCCGTCCGGGTAGCGATGTCGGGAAGTGGCGGCGGCTTCGGGCACAACGGGGATCGATGCGTGCATGCGCGTCTCCAGTCACCGGTGCGAAGCATGCCGGTCCGCCGCCGCGATTTCCTCGAGCGTCGGCAGCGCCGTCATCGCGACTTCACCGCCAGCGAAGCGGCCGCCGCCGAGATCGTCGCCGTGGTAGCGGGTGCTGAACGCGTGAAATTCCGCGTTGCCCGCACTCATGTAGCCCAGCTCCGTCACGTAGGCCTGCGCGTCGGGGTCGTCCGCCAGCACGCCTGTCGCGACCGCTTCGCGCGCGTCGATCAGACGGCGCTCGTTCGACGTGCAGAGCGCCGCGAGCCGGTCGAGCGCCGCCTGCACGTTCAACTGCTCGACGCGCATCAGGATCCAGACGGCATTGAATCGCTCGTGCGCGGAGCGTTCCTTGCGAAACGAAAACAGGTCGTTGACGAGGATCACCGAATCGATCGTCCTGTCCCGCGCGTCGGCCAGGGCCGCGTGTTGCGCGAGGCGCTGCTCCATGTCGATGTCGAGCGCGTATTCGGTGAGCAGCGTGATCCAGTGGCCGAAACCCTCGACCCGGCGAAACGCCAGATAGTCGGCGAGCGACAGGCGCGATGCGTCGGTCGCCGTCGGATTGGCCTGCGTACGGATCTGCGCGCGGACGCATTCGACGAACCGCTGCCAGAAGGCCGGGCGCGCGTCGCACCGGGTGCGCATCAAGCACAGCGTGTCGTGCAGCAGTCGCGCGGCGGGCACATCGGCCGGCGGCGGCATGCCGTCGACGGCCGCGAGGCAATGATCGCGCAACGTGTCGAGCCCCGCCTGGTCGCCGGTGCGCGCCAGATGCGTGAAGGCGTCGTCCATCAGCGTCGTGACGTTCATCATCCGATGAATCGTGTACTCCCGATCGGGCCGCGCATTCGGATAGCACAGGCTGCCATACGCGGGAATGCGCTGCGCGAGAAAGCGGCGTGCCGCCGCGTCGCTGCGATAGTGCCGCACGATGGTCGGATAGTCGTCGATCGCGAGTTGCCGCTCGATGGCTTCGTGCTGCGGGTGCCGTGCAACGGGCAGCGAGAGCCGCGGCAGCGGCAGCACCAGCGTGTGCGTCGCGCTCGGCACGACGTTCTCGGCGCGCGGCGTTCCGGATGCTTGCATGGGAATCTCCGGGTTACGCGTCCGGTTTGACCGCGACGATGCTGTAGGTCGACACCTTGTTCTTGATCAGCGCGACGGACCAGTTTTCGGCGAGCACGCGCAATTCCTCCAGCGTGTCCGGCGCGCGATGCGGAAAATGGCGGTCGATGTTGGCCTTGGCATCCATCAGCCAGCGTGCCACGTCGATGTTCGACGGCAGCACGCGCATGTCGCGGATCGCGAATCCGGCGTCGACCAGCACCTGCCTGAAATAGTCCGGCGTCTTCCGGTGCTTGCACGCGATCCGGTCGATCTCGTCCGGCGTGTCGGACTGGTATTCGCTCAGTTGGACGTTGTACAGATTATCGGAGATGATCACCGACCCGCCGCCGCGCACCCGCGCATGCAGCGCGCGCATCGCCTTTTCGTACAGCGCGTTCGGGAAATGCGAGATCACACCGCGAATGATCACGAGATCGTACGGTGTCGCGGGATCGGGCAGTCGGTCGACGTCCTGCGCGTTGCACTGGTATAGGTTGATGCGTCGAGCGAGCCCGTGCTGCGCATGAAAGCGGGCGCAGTAGTCGAGCTGTTCGCGACTGACGTTGATACCGTCGAGGCGCATGCAGCCGGGGAAGCGGCCCGCCAGATACTTGAGGATGTAGCCCCAGCCGCAGCCGATGTCGAGAATGCGCTCGACGCGCGCGGGCACGGGGTCGTCGAAGCCGGCGAGGCGAAGCTGGCGTTCGAAGTAGCGAATGCCCGATTCATCGAGCGAGATCGGCGGCGTGGAGCGCGGGTCGTCGTAGACGCCGAACTGGAACAACAGGTATTCGCCGATCGCCTTGCGCCAGTCGTCCGGACTGCCGGCGTAGGTCGCCTGCACTTTCTGCTCGTAGTCGCTCACCGTCTCGCCATGCAGCACCCGGATAGGCAGCGCGGGCGCCAAGTGCGGCGCGCGCATGTCGGCGATTGCCTGTTCGCTGATCTGATTCATCGAAACCCTCGCGTCGTCCATTTCCGTCAAGCCGGACACAACGATGCCCGCCGATCCGTGCGATCGTGCGATCGAATAAATCGATGTCATGCTTCTGTCGAAGCGTTATGAAGGGGAAATAGCCGTGCGCATTTATAGAACCCCGAATAAATGGCGGAAATGGCGCCGTAACGCCGTATCGCGATGCAGACCCCATATCATGCATAGGCCTTCTGGCGACGTGGGGTTGCGCCGGCTGGGCGGTTCGGCACCGTATGACGCTCGCATTTTCGTGATCCGGATACCAAGGTCGTGAACCGGACGCGAGGTGTATTTGTTATATGAGAGCTGATTCGTTTTTTCAAGAATCTTCCCGTCCGTTTTAAAAACACGGGAAAACAAACATCGGTAAAAAATAATTAAATCGCAATCGTCAATGGCAATCTGGATTGTTTCGATTCGATGAATCGAAACAGGGCAGCCGCGCCGAGAAGAATCGCGCACGGCTGCCCGGCCGGCGAGGCGGGCGTAATCCGCCGGCGCCTACGGCCGCGCGGCAATTTCGTCGAGATGCCGCAGCAGATCCGCCGGATCGTCGTACACACGCAGCGCGCCCGCCCGTTCCAGCTCGTCGCTGCCGTACCCGCCCGCCAGCAGCCCGACGCCCAGCGCGCGGCAGCGGCTCGCGGCGAGCATGTCCCAGATACTGTCGCCGACCACCACCGTATGCTCGATCGGCACGTTCAGTTTCGCGGCGGCGGTCAGGAACAGGTCGGGGTCCGGCTTCGCATACTTCACCTGGTCGCGCGTGACGACGACGTTCTTCGCCGGATCGACGCCGAGCGCCTCGAGATTGATCGCCGCGGTTTCCATCCGCCCGCTGGTCGCGATCGCCCAGCGAATGCCGGCGCTCGACAGCGCGGCCAGCAACTCGCGCGCGCCGGGCAGCGGCCGGACCTGCGCGCGCAGCCGCTGGTACGCGGCCGCGTGCAGCCGCGCGAGCCGTTCGACACGGTCGGCGTCGATGTCGCCGTCCGTCTCGCGCAGCAACTGATTCAGGAACAGGCCGCCGCTCATCCCGATCTTGCGATGGATGCGCCACACCGACAGTTCGATGCCTTCGGCATCGAGCGCTTCCTTCCACGCGAGTACGTGCTGATAGACGCTGTCGACGAGCGTGCCGTCGAGATCGAACAGAAATGACGTTTCAATGCGCATGTGAATCTCCTGGCCCGATGGCATTCGGGCAAATCGTCGGCAAAACCCAATTCGTCACATTATCGGCGCGCGGCCGTGTCACCGCCATGTCCCGCGCCGCCCGCGCCTCGCCTCGCGGCGGCGTGTCGAATGGCGCTGGTACAATCGCGCCGATGCGCCGGGCGGGCCGCCCGCGCGCGCCCAACCTTCGTCGAATCCCCGTATGGCAACCCCCGACGCCGTCAGTTCCGAACAATCCTGGTGGGGCGTTCTGGCCCTGGCACTCTCCGCCTTCATCTTCAACACCACCGAATTCGTGCCCGTCGCGCTGCTGAGCGCGATCGGCGACAGCCTGCAGATGCAGCCGACCGCCGTCGGCCTGATGCTGACGATCTACGCGTGGGCCGTCGCGGTCGTATCGCTGCCGCTGACCTTCGTCACGCGGCACGTCGAACGCCGCAAGCTATTGAGCGTGGCGCTGCTGGTGTTCATCGGCAGCCATGTCGTGACCGGTTTCGCGTGGAATTTCACGGTGCTGATGATCGGCCGGCTCGGCATCGCATGCGCGCATGCGGTGTTCTGGTCGATTTCGATCCCGCTCGCGGTGCGGCTCGCGCCGAGCGACCGCAAGAGCCGTGCGCTCAGCCTGATCGCGATGGGCTCGGCGATCGCGATGGTGGCCGGGATTCCGCTCGGCCGCGTGATCGGCGAGGCGTTCGGCTGGCGCGTCACGTTCCTGATCATCGCCGGCGCGGCGGGCGCCACGCTGCTGTTGCTGCGCGCCACGTTGCCGGTGCTGCCGAGCCAGGGCGCCGGGTCGCTGAACAGCATCGGCGTGTTCCTGCGCAAGCCGGCGCTGGTCGCGCTGTACGCGATCACCGTGCTCGTCGTGTCCGCGCACTTCACGTCGTACACGTATATCGAACCGTTCGTGCAGAGCATCAACCATGCGAGCAGCAGCCGGATCACGTACGTGCTGATCCTGTTCGGCGTCGCCGGCCTGCCGGCCGCGGTCTGCTTCAATCGCATCTATCCGCACCGGCCCGACGATTTCCTGCTCGCGTCGATCGTCGCGCTGTCGGGCTGCCTGCTGATCCTGTTCCCGTGCGCGCTGAACATCGTCACGCTGTCCGTGCACACGCTGGTGTGGGGCGGCGCGATCGTCTGCTTCGGGCTGGCGATGCAGGCGTGGGTGCTGAAGCTGGCGCCGGAGGCGACCGATCTCGCCGTGTCGATCTACTCCGGGCTGTACAACGTGGGTATCGGCGCCGGTGCGCTGCTCGGCAACCATATCGCGGGCGACTTCGGGCTGCCGTGGATCGGCACGTTCGGCGGCGTGGTCGCGATCCTCGCGGCCGGTGTCGCGTGGGCCGCGTTGCGGCTGCACGCGAAACGCGAAGCGGCGGTCGAGGCCGCTGCGCATTGAAGCCGCCGCGCGGCGCGCGTCCGGTGGATCACGCGACCGAATAGCCGTCGTCGGCCACGAGCGCGTGCCCCGACACATAGCGGGCATCGTCCGACGCGAGGAATGCGACGATCGTCGCCATCCCGGCCGATGATTCCCAGCGGCCGGCCGGCGTCGATACGGCGTGTTATGCTCCGCGCGAAACCCGTGTTCCGAAATTCGCGGCTCGGCAACGGGCCGCGTTTGCGGCACGGCCGTTCGCCCTCGATTGATTGACGCTCATGAACGGTAACTCCACGCTCGATCCAGTGGCGCAAGAGGCGATTGACTGGGAAGTGAGGCTGCGCTCCGGCGAGATTTCGCAGGACGAGCGCGACGCATTCCTGGCATGGCGGCGCGCGGATCCGGCCCACGAAGAAGCGTGGGCGCGGCTGCAGCAGCGGCTCGGCAGGCTGGGTCCGTTGCAGGGCGCGTCGAGTACGGCGGTGCGGCGGGCGCTCGATGAGCCGTCGCATCACCGCAGACGATGGCTGAAAGCCGGCGCGGGCCTGGGAGGCATCGTGCTCGCCGGGATCGGTACGCGCCAGCTCATTTCGACGTTTTCGCTCGACGCGGACTACCACAATGGCGATGTGGTCCCGCAAAGAGTCCAGTTCGACGGCGATGTTTCGGTCACGGCCGGCGCGGCCACGCGGGTGTATACCCATGCACGTGAGCAAGCCGACCTTTATCTGGCCGCCGGTCAGGTTGCAACCGATCCGAATCGCGCCGGCTATCAGCCTGTCGTCGTGACCACTCGCGACGGCATGGTTCGCACCGAGCGGGCGCGCGTGAGCGTGGACGTTCTGCGCCTGCATACCGTCGTGGCCGTGCAAGGCGGCGACGCGGTCCTCGCCGTGCCTCGCGGGCGCCGCTTGCGGGTACCCGATGGATCGGCGTGGTCCTTGTCGGGCGGTCAGATCGCGCACATGCCCGAAACGTCGGCCGACATCTTCTCGTGGACGCGCGGCACGCTGGTCGTGCTCGATCGCGCGGTGCCGGACGTGATCGAAACGCTGGGCCGTTACTTCGGCGGCTATATCCGTTTTCCGGAGGCCGCGCTGTCGCGCCGGGTGAGCGGTGTCTTTCCGCTCGACGACGCGCCGGCCGCCCTCCGGCAACTGGCCGAAAGCCTCGGGTTTTCCCTGAATCTGTACGGCAAGATGCTCGCCGTCGCCACCCCTGCCTGAAACCGCAGGCTGCGGCGGCGGCCCCCTCCGAATTTTTTTTCGATTTGCGGTGTCACTTTTCGCCGCTCGTTGCACAAGGTAAATAAGAGCGCATCGAATCGCTCGACATCAACCCGTGCACTCGAGTGGAGGAAGTGTGTTCGACGCTATCGACAAGTCCATATTGTCCGTGCTGCAGCAGGACAGCACGCTCTCGGTGGCCGAGATCGCCGACCGCGTGAACCTTTCGACGACGCCATGCTGGCGACGCATTCAGAAGCTCGAGCAGGACGGCGTGATCGCGCGTCGCGTGGCGCTTCTGGATGCGAAGAAGCTCAACGTGGGCGTGACCGTTCTGGTGGAAATCAAGACCGCGGAACATACCGCCGCGTGGTTGCGGCGCTTCTGTGACGTCGTGGCGACGATTCCCGAGGTGGTGGAAGTTCATCGCATGAGCGGGCACATCGATTACATGCTCAAGGTGGTGGTGCCGCATATCGACGCGTACGACAGCGTATACAGGCGTCTGATCGGCGCGGTCGACATCTTCGACGTCAGTTCCAGCTTCTCGATGGAGACCATTAAGCAGACCACCGTATTACCGCTCGATTACA
The DNA here is from genome assembly GCF_057837105.1 of Burkholderia sp. APQ4-4ca. NCBI lineage: Bacteria > Pseudomonadati > Pseudomonadota > Betaproteobacteria > Burkholderiales > Burkholderiaceae > Burkholderia > Burkholderia sp. APQ4-4ca. The sequence continues at coordinate 134,754 of NZ_JBYQCG010000071.1, forward strand.
TGCTGTGACCGCACGGGCCGGGCAATTTGTCGGCGGCGGCGGAGAAGGACGGAATTTCACCGGCGCGGCGGAAACCGCGGAATGGAATTCCAAAACGGGCAGCGCAAGGGAATTGTTTCAAAAAAACATTCCAGACCCGGACGATAGACTTGTTTCATCGATGACGCGTTCGGGCAAGAGGCTGACCCAGGCCCGATTTGAAGTATGAAGATACTTTGCGACACGACGATGACGCGGTTACGCGTAGGAATACTGATAGAACGGACGAAGAGCCAATACATTCGACAAGGGAGCGGTTCAAACGTGAAGCTCAACATCAGAACACGCCGGGTTATCTCGAGCCAGGCATCAGGGGTTGCCATCGCGGTCGCCGTCGCACAGGTTTTCATCGCGGCGTCGGCGCATGCACAACAGGCGGCCCAGCAGTCGTGGCATCTCGCGAGCGGTCCGCTGGACCGTACGCTGGTCGAAATCGCGCAGAAGGCCAACGTGAGGTTGAGCTACGACGCGGGCCTCGTGCAATCGTTGAAGTCATCGCCCGTCGAGGGTAGCTACACCGCCGAGGCCGCGATTCGACAAGCGCTCCGAGGCACCGGCCTCGAACTCGTCGCGACGGGCAGCGGTGGTCTGACCATTCAGAAGGCGGTTGCGAAGCCTGCCGCGGCGGCGCCCGCTGCGGCGTCGGCGGCAGCGGCCTCCGTGGGGCCTGTCGATACCACGCTTCCGCTCATCAGCGTGGCGGCCAGCCGGGACTCCGGCGGTACCGGCTTCGTCGCGGAATCGTCGTCCACCTATGCGCGCTCGGACGTGCCGCTGAGCGAGACGCCGAAATCGGTCAGCGTCATCAATGCGGCGGTGATCCAGAGCCAGGCCGCTCAGTCGCTCTCCGATGTGCTGAGGAATGCTTCCGGTGTTGTGACGCGGCCGGGGCCGCTGGGCGTGCCGAGTTACACGATTCGCGGGTTCACGGCGCAGAACCTGACCTCGGACGGGCTCGCGACGGTGGGCTCGGCGCCCAACGTCACGCCGACGATCGCCATCTCGAGCGTTGAAGTGGTCAAGGGCCCGTCGGCGATCGTGAACGGCAACAGCCCGCCGGGGGGCGTCATCAATATCGTCAAGAAGACGCCTCAGGCTGATCCGTTTCACGAAATCCAGGTGGGCTACGGCTCCTACGGCAGCGAGCAGATCGCACTGGACAGCACGGGCGCCATCACCGCCGACAAGAAGCTCCGGTATCGCTTCATCATCTCGGGTGAACGGGTCGGCCAGAATTCGATGGGATATGACGGCGAAAGAAATTTCTACTTCGCACCGACCCTGCAATGGAAGGACTCGACCACGGATGTGACGGTCGGATATGAGCGCACGGTCAATCGCGAGCCGGTTCCGCCATTCACCGTCGGCTATGCCAAGGGCGACATCTATCGAAACTATATCGACAGGCCGCTTGGCACGCCGTCCGACCATTTCGGCGCGCAAACGGACAATATTTTCGTTCACCTCGAACAAAAGCTCGGCACGGCGCTGACCTTCGTGAGCAAGGGTTCCTATACGCGGACCCAACAAACGCAGCAAGCCTGGACAACGGCGACGCCGCTCTCGGCGACCAACGGCATGTTGTTCCACAACTTCGATTCGGTCTCGGATTTCTACAGTTGGAGCTTCCAGAATTACCTGCGAGCCAAGTTCAATATCGGCGCTGTGAAAAATACGGTGATTGCGGGCTGGGACGTTCTTCGCTACAGCCAGCATCAGTCTGACACCACGACATCGAAATTCATTTCCATTCCGAATGTCTTCGGCTCATTTGCGCTTCCGTCTCCCGACACCGGAAACGTGATGCCGAATAACACTACCTACTTCACTCAAACCGGTTTATATCTACAAGATCAGTTTTCCTATAAGAATTTCCATGCGCTCGCGTCCGTGCGCCGGGATACCTATCTGACACATGCGACCTACGCCGGTAACCCACCACCGGGAAGCCATCAGAACGCCTATAGCCCGAGCCTCGGCCTGCTCTACGAACTGACGTCCGAGGTTGCCGTCTACGCCAGCTACAACCGTGGCTTCCAGCCGGGCACGGCGCTTCGTTTCGGTGGCGGTGTGCTCCCACCGCAAATCAGCCAGCAAGTCGAAGTGGGCATGAAGTTCAACCTGCTGGACGACAAGCTGGCCATCACGACCTCGGCTTACCGCACCTCGTTCAGCAATTACAACGTTGCCGACCCGGCCCATCGCGGCTTCTCTCTTCCTGCCGGCGGCGCGGTGAGCCGCGGATTCGAAGCGGAGATCAGCGGCCAGCCGCTGCCTGGCGTCAACGTGGTGGGCAGCTACACCTACAACGACTTCGTGCAGCCCTCGACCACCACTCTGGCGGTGAACCTGCCCAAGAACAGCGCGAGCCTGTGGGCCACCTATAACTTTCGCTCTGAGAAGCTCCAGGGTTTTGGGGTCGGCGCCGGACTATTTTTTGCAAGCGGACAGTACATCGGCTCGGGCGGGCTGTATCGCATCCCCAGCCAGGTGGAGACGGATCTCGGCCTGTTCTATCGGAAGAAGGGCTACGGCCTGAATCTTTCGATCAAGAACGTATTCAATCGCAAGCTCTACTACAGCAGCACGACGTCCAGCATGATCCCGATGGGACCGGAGCGGACGGTCATGCTGACCGGAACCTATGACTTCTGATTCCTTGCCCGGCCGCCCCTGGGACGACGTCGCCGCGCGCGAGAACACGTCCCAGGTACTCCATGCGCGCACACGCCGCATCGCGTGTGCCGCAGGGGTACTTCTCGCGCATGCGCTGGGGCTGTACGTCGCGGTTCACCAAAGCGCGGTGACGCTCAGGCTCGAGGCGGGACGTCCCGCGGGCGGCACGGTGCAGGTGCAACTGGTCGCCGCGCCGGCGCCGCGGCCCGCGCCGATACCGCCTGCGCCGCCCAAGCCGCGCACCGAGCCGCCGAAACCGGTGGCGCCGGCGAAGCCGGAAAAGGCGCACGTGCTGGCGTCGCACGCGCCGAGCCCGCGCACGGTGGAAGCGGCACCCCAGGAGACGCCGAAACCCGCCCAGCCGCAGCCGGCCGCGCCGTCGCCCACGCCGCATCCCGCACCCGAAGCGGCGCCGGCGCAACCTGTCGCGCCCCCCGCGCCGGGGCCGAACCTGCTGGACGCGCCGAAGCAAATCAGCGCGGGTGAGTTGAAGCAGTTGGGATGCCAGATGCCGCGACCCGACTACCCGGCGAAAGCGCGACGGCTGCAGCAGGAAGGCACGGTGGTCGTGCATTTGAGCATCGGCACCGACGGCGCGGTGACGTCCGCGCGCGTGGCGCAGAGCAGCGGTTCGCCGCTGCTCGACGCGGCCGCCGTCGCGGCGATCCGTGCCGGCCGCTGTCATCCGTACGAGACCGCGGGCATCGCGCGCTCGGTCGAAGCTTCCCAACCCATCGCATTCAACCTGAACGACTGAACCCGCACCAATCGGAGCAACACATGGAACAGTATGGCATCGCCAACGTCTGGCAACAGGGTGACTTCGTTACCCGCTTCATCTTCGTTTTCCTGATCGGCATGTCCGTCGTCTCCTGGTTCGTGATACTGACGAAAGGATTTTCCAATCGGCGTCTCGAATCGCTCGGCAAACGCGCGCAAACGGGTTTCTGGTCCAGTGCGTCGATCAGCGACGGCATCGCGGCGCTGGGCGAGCGCGGTGACAATCCTTATCGTGCGCTGGTGCTTGCCGGGCGCGAAGCGAATGAACAGCATGCGGGCAACGAACCGTCGATGCAGGGCAGCCTGAGCGCGAGCGAATGGGTGGCGCGCGGGTTGCGCAATGCGTTCGACGACGAAGTCGCGCGCCTGCAGAACGGCCTGGCCGTGCTGGGCTCGATCGGCAGCACCGCGCCGTTCGTGGGGCTGTTCGGCACCGTCTGGGGCATCTATCACGCACTCATGGCGATCGGCATGTCGGGGCAGGCCAGCCTCGATCACGTTGCCGGCCCGGTGGGCGAGTCGCTCGTGATGACGGCGATCGGGCTGTTCGTCGCGATTCCGGCGGTGCTCGGCTTCAACTACGTGAACCGCGGCAACAAGCGCGTGAGCCATCGGCTGAACCGTTTCGCGCACGAGCTGCACGTGTATTTCGTCACCGGCGCGAAGGCCCGCGCCGACGCCAGCCGGCCGGTCGGCGTACCGGCCGCGAGCAAGCGCGCGACGCCCAACCTGGCCGCCTGAAGGAGCCCGCCATGTCAATGATTACCGATGGCGGCGGCGACGAAGGCGTCATGAACGACATCAATATGACGCCGTTGATCGACGTCATGCTGGTGTTGCTGATCATCTTCATCGTGACGCTGCCCGTCATCAACAAGGCGGTGAAGGTCGATCTTCCGCAGGCGGCCGCGCAGCCGGCCGTCTCGAGAACGCAGGACATCGATCTGTCGATCACGGCGGACAAGACGGTGCTGTGGAACAAGCAGCCGGTCGACGCGGATGCGTTGAAGGCGCGCGTGGCCGAGGCCGCGGCGCAGGGCGAGCCGCCCGCGGTCAACATCAACGCGGATCAGCACGTCGAGTATGGCAAGGTCGCGACCATTCTCGCGGCGCTCCAGGGCGGTGGTCTCAACAAGATCAACTTCGTGATGCAACCGCCCGAGGCGCACCAATGATGGTGAACGGCGCTTTCCCCGTTGACCGCGCGGAAGATGCGCAGGCGCGCCGCCGTTTTCCGTCGGTGTGGCGCCTGCTGCTGCCTTACTGGCGTACGCGCGAAGGCGTTTTCTCGCTGATGTTGCTGCTTGTCGTGATCGGTTCGAGCTGGGCCGTGACGTATGTGATGCTGTGGAACAACAACTGGACCGGCACGTTCTACGATGCGATCGGCGCTTCTCGTTTCAAGGTGCTGCCGGAGCTGCTCGTGCGTTTCCTGCTCGTGGCGATGGCCGGTGCGATCGTGCATATTACCGGGGTGGTGTTGCAGGAAATCGTGGAGATCCGCTGGCGCAGGTGGCTCACGACGTGGCTCGCCGAAAAATGGCTCGCGCGCAACAACTATTACCGGATCGAACGCGACCGCGAACTGGAGAACGTCGATCAGCGTATCGCGGAGGACGTGAAGCTGTTCGTCAACGACACGCTGCAGCTGAGTCTGGGGTTTCTTTCGGTACCGGTCAGCGTCGTATCGTTCAGCGTCGTGCTGTGGCGCATGGGCGGCCCGTTGCAGATGCATGTCGGCGGATCGTCGTACGTATTGCACGGTTATCTGGTGTTCGCCGCATTTGCCTACACCAGCGTTATTTTCGCGGCGACGCACTATCTGGGCCGCAGGCTCATCACGCTGACGGCGAAACAGCATCGTCTCGAGGGCGATTTTCGCGTGCTCATGGTGGGCGTGCGTGAATTCGCGGAACAGATCGCGTTTTTTCGAGGGCAAACGTCGGAGCATGGGCGTCTGCAGGCATCGTTTCGCTTCGTGGTATCGAATCTCTACGCGACGCTGTGGGTGAGGACGCGCCTCTCGTTCTTCACCAATATCATCGGTCAGTTCAGTTCGGTCGTTCCGATCATTCCGACCTTGCTGATGCTGCCGCAGCTGATGTCGGGCGGGTTGACGCTCGGCGGGCTGATGAAATCGAACAGCGCATTTAATTCCGTCACGGGGTCGCTGGCATTTTTTTGGCAAGCCTATCCGGGTTTTACGTCGTGGCGTGCGGAGGCCAACCGTTTGCGCGAATGCCTGCACGTGAGCGAGCATGAGCCGCGGCAGGAAATCGCGCTGGACGAAAGCCGCACTGGAGCGGTCGCCGCGAGCGGGCTCGTCTTGCGCGACGCGTCCGGCGACACGCTGTCGCGCGTGCCCGACTTCGTGCTCGAAGCCGGCCAGCGTTGCCTCGTACGCGGTCGCTCGGGGTGCGGGAAAAGCACGTTGCTGCGTGCACTGGCCGGCCTATGGCCCTACGGCGAAGGCACGATCGTGCGTCCGGCGGCCGGCACGTTCTTCTTGCCGCAACGCAGCTATATCCCGCCGGGCTCGCTGAAGGCGGCCGTGACTTATCCTCGCGACGCTTCGGCGTACTCGGACAGCGAATGCGAGGCACTGCTGCACGCGTGCGGATTGTCGGCCTATGCATCCCAACTCCATGTCGAGGACCGCTGGAGCATACGGCTGTCCGGCGGCGAGCAACAGCGCGTGGCATTTGCGCGCGTGCTGCTCGCCAAACCTTCCACGGTGTTCCTCGACGAATGCACGTCCGCACTCGATAGCCAGAGCGAGAATGAACTTTACGGTTTGCTCATCGAGCGTCTGCCTCAGGCCACGGTCGTCAGCGTCGCGCATCGCAAGGAACTGCTGGCGTTTCACGACACGACGCTCGATTTCCCCGCGCCGGCGGCACCGGAAGCACGACAGGATGCGGCTGACGAAGCGGAGGGCGCACACGCCGGGAGTCGCGCATCCGTTGGAACGCAGCTGTGCTGAGCACCACGATCCCAACCGACGCCGTGCATTTGAACAATGTACGGCGCGCCAACAAATGAAACAGGACAAGGTCGATCCATGAGCAATCTGAAAGCAGTGACGCTGGAAACAATCGAAGCCGACGTGATCAACAACCCGCTTCCCGTATTGGTGGACTTCTGGGCGCCGTGGTGCGGTCCTTGCAAGGCGCTCGCGCCGACGCTGTCGAAATTGAGCGAGCAGTTTCAGGACAACGTGGCGTTCGTGAAGATCGACGTGGACGAGAATGCCGGCGTTCGCGAACGATTCGGCGTTCGTGGTATTCCGACGCTGATCCTGCTGCGCGGCGGCAAGGAGCTCGGCCGTGTGGTCGGCAATCGCTCCGCCACGCAACTGGCCGGCTTCATCGACAACCACCTGGGCTCCGTGACGCCGTTGCCGACGGTGATCGCCGTTGTACCGAACGCGTTCGGCGGCAACGCGCAGCTCAAGGCGGAGCGCCTTGCCGCGCTGGGCGCGTGGCTGGACCGCAAGCGGGCCGCGCCTTCGGAAGCGATGTGGGATGGCGAAATCGGCAGCGCCATTCAGTTCGTCTGCAACACCGCGGACGTGGACGATTGCGCAAGAACGCTGGGTATTCCGGCCAACGTGCTGGCCGTGGTGGAATCGCTGTCGAGCTATCGCAGCACCCATCTGAACGGCGCGGAGTTCGTCGCGCACTGGCTGGATGCCGTGCCGGTCGGGGCGAATCTCTCGCGGCTGCCGCAAATGCTGGTCACCGATCTGCTGTCCGGCGGCGAGATGACCGAGTTGATCGGCGGCGATCCGACGTTGCTGTCGATTCGCGACCGGCTGACCGCGCAGCATGACCCCGCGCGGGCGGAAGGGCCGCTCGCCCCGGAACTGGCCGCAATCAGGCAGGCGCTCGCGAAGTCCGACACCGCGGCGGCCGGCGCCGCGCATGCGCTGGCGACACGGCTCCTCGTGTTGACCGCGCAGCCGCTCGGCGACGCCGCGATCGTCACCGATTTCATATTCGGCCTTGCGGGCGCGCATTGGGAATTGTTGCGCGCGGCCTGCAACTGGACGTCCGACGACGACCGGCGCTTCATGCAACTCGCGGACGAAACGTCGAAGCGCGCGGTGGAGCGCGGCGAAGAAGCTTCGCATGGCGAGAAGACCCTCGAGCGGATCGAGTTGGTGGATTCCTCACTCATCGCGCGGTTTCGATCCCACTACGGCGATGGCACGCGGGCCATGAAAAAGGTCGGCATTAGCATCGGCGATCGTTTGATCGCGATAACGAAGCGCTGCACGTAAATCTTCTGAGAAAAAGCGCGCGTCGAACGTAAATTCCGGATACGCCGGCGTGCGCGCAAAACGATTCCACGAATCCGCGAGACGGCGATTTCTTTCGTAAAAAAATTTCGATCGCGATCGATAGACTGTTTCCAATGTGCTCCCCCTCGATATGACGCGAAAACGTCTCGGCAGATGAGCGGGCTCAGCGGGCACACGGCATTCCAACACTCGGAGTAATTTCCATGCAAGACGGCGGTACGCAGTGGCGCGACGTGAAATCCAGCCTGGAGGCAGCGGCCGAATGTGCACTCGATCTCGCACGACGCGCAGGGGCCGACGGCGTTCGTGTGGAGATCGATCATGTCGAATCGCGGACAGCGACCGTGCGCAACCGGATGCCGACCGAGCGGAGCCTTCGGCTGTCTTCATCGGTCTCGCTCGTGGTCTATCGCAATGGCCGACGCGGCGCGACGACCTCGTCCGATTTGTCCGCCGACGGCCTCGCGGGTGCGGTGGCGGCCGCCATCGACATCGCGTCCGTCACGGACGTCGATGCTGCCGCCGGCCTGGCTCGGGCGGACTTGCTCGCCAAGGACTTCATCGATCTGGATTTGTATCATCCGCTCGATCTGTCGCTCGATGACATGCTCGACGACGCCCGTCGCGCGGAAGAGGCCGCATTTTCCACGAGCCCCGCCATCGTGACGACCAATGGCGCCAGCGTCGGGACTTCCGCGGGGCTGTCGCTGCTCGCGACCAGCGAAGGGTTCGGGCACAGCGTGCCGTGGTCCACGCATTTTTTGTCGTGCATGCCTGTCGCGGCAGGCACCGGCGAGAAACAGATGGGATTCTGGAGCGATGGCGCGCGCGCCTATGCTGATCTCGACGCCCCCGCACGGATCGGCGCGCAAGCCGCGACGCGCGCGCTCGCGCTGCTGGGCGGCACGCAGGTTGAAACGCAGCGTTGCTCCGTGTTGTTCGAGCCGATGGCCGCGATGTCGCTGCTCGGCGAGTTCGTCAACGCGGCGTCGGGCGATGCGCTTTATCGGACGGGCTCATACCTGACCCACCGTCTCGACACTCGCGTCTTTGCCGATCATATTCAGGTCTACGAAGATCCGTTCGTCCCGAGAGGCTTGGCGAGCCGCTGTTTCGACGCCGACGGCGTGGCCGTGTCCCGGCGATCGATTGTCGACGCAGGTGTGTTGCGCGGCTATTTTCTTGGCTTGTATGCGGCCCGGCGTCTCGGCATGGCGCCGACCGGTAACGGCTGGGGCCCGCACAACCTCGAAGTGCGCAGCGAGAAAACCGGCCACGCGGACGGGATCGACGCGATGCTGAAAAGGCTCGATCGCGGCTTGTTCGTCACCGAGATGGCAGGCGGTGGCGTGAATCGATTGACCGGCGATTTCTCGCGTGCCGCGAAAGGGTTCTGGGTGGAGAACGGCCAGATCCGTTTTCCGGTCACCGGCATCACGATCGCGTCGAATCTGGACGCGATGTTTTCCGGCCTGCTCGCCGTGGGCGCCGACATCGTGACCAGAGGAAGCTTCCGCACGGGTTCGTGGCTGATCGATGAAATGAGAATCGGCGGCAGCTGACGCGCCCGGCGTGCGCGGCCAACCTTTCCTGTCACATACCGGTACGACACCATGCTGGACACGAACGAAACCCTGACCCACACCCGCGGCCCCTCGCTCGACGACATGCGTCGCGCGGCGTATGCCGGGCTGCTGGACAAACACGGCATCGACGAAACGCACCTGTTCGCCGCGCTGAACAGCGCGCTCGGGCAGTCCGGCGACTTCGCCGACATCTATCTGAAGGCGTCGATCGCCGAATCGTGGTCGCTCGAAGGCGGCGCCGTGCGGGGGGGCGCCTGGCTATGCGATTCGGGATTCGGCATTCGCGTGCTGAACGGCGAGGAGACGACGTTCGCGAGTTCGCAACGAATCGGGGCGGACGCGTTGCGCACGATCGCGCGGCAGATTCGTTCGGGACCGGAGGCTATCGCCCGCGCCACGCCTCGAGGCGAACCAGCCGGTTCGGCGGCGGCGCGATCGATCTATGCCCCGCGAGCCTCGCTCGGCACGATCGGCGCGGAGCGCAAACTCGCGCTGCTCAAGCGCGTCGACGAACTGGCGCGATCGAAGGATCGGCGCGTGGTCGAGGTCAACGCCATGCTCGCCGCGACGCACGAGACGGTGTGGATCGCGCGTTGCGACGGGCTCAGTGTCGGCGACGTGCGACCCATGCTGCGGTTGGCGATCAACGTACGGGTCAAATCGGGCGACCGGGTCGAAAGCGCAAGCGGGGGGATCGGCGGTCGCTACGGGATCGCTTCCTGGTCGGACGACGACCTCCGCACACTGGTGTACGACCGCGTCGAAGCCGCGCTGACGAAACTGGATGCACGGCCCGCGCCGGCGGGAACGATGACGGTCGTCGTCGGGCCGGGCTGGAATGGCGTGCTGTTGCACGAAGCCGTGGGTCATGGTCTCGAGGCCGACGGCATACGGCGCAAGACGTCGGTGTTCGCGGGCCGCATCGGTGAGCGAGTGGCGGCGCGCAACGTCACCATCGTCGACGACGGCACGCTCGAAGGCCGCCGTGGTTCGCTCAATGTCGACGACGAGGGCTGTCCGACGCAACGCACGGTGTTGATCGAGGACGGCGTGTTGCGCGGCTGCATGCAGGACTCGCTCAACGCGCGCCTAATGAACATGCGGCCGACCGGCAATGGCCGCCGTGAGAGCTATGCGGTGTTGCCGATGCCTCGCATGACCAACACGTTCATGCTCAACGGCGATCGCGAGCACGACGAGATCATTGCGTCGGTGAAGCGCGGGATCTATGTAGCCGGGCTCGAAGGCGGCCAGGTCGACATCACGAGCGGGCAGTTCGTGTTCGAGGCATCGGAAGCATTCCTGATCGAAAACGGCAGGCTCTGCGCGCCCGTGAAAGGCGCGACGATCACCGGCAACGGGCTGGAAACGATCCAGAAAATCAGCATGGTCGGCAACAACCTCGAGCTCGACACCGGCCGCGCCGTGTGCGGCAAGGCCGGCCAGTCGGTGCCGGTGAGCGTGGGACAGCCTACCGTTCGCGTGGACGACATGACGGTGGGCGGCACGGCATGACGAATGCGTGCGGACGGATGGCGAGCCGACGATGAGAGGGTGGACACAGCGTCTCGACCAGTCGAGAGTGCGGTCGCGGGCGGACAAGACGGAGCTTCTGCCTTTACCGAAGGCCATTCGCGATGCGCTTGCCCTGGAGTATCACCTTCAGCTCGAAGCGCTGCGCGCCGGCGCCGGCTCGCTGACCGCGCTGCGTATCCTGTTGCGCGTGGCGATGGCCGCCACGATGCTGCGCGAACTCGGCTACGGCGGGCAACACCTGCATGCGTCGGACGAATACGAGCGCATCGCCGGCAATGCCTATGAATCGGGAGAGGAAGGCCGCTACGGATTCGACCAGGTCGCCTTTCGCGCCTTCGCGGCGCTCGTGACGGATCACGACTCGCAACTCGAGACAGCGCCCGTCCGGGTGATCGACATCGTCGCACGGCAACTGGAGCGACCCGGTGCGGCGCAGTGAGAGACGCACGTCGGTGACGACGAACGGCAGGGGAGAATGTCAGCCGGCGGCGGAGCGCCGACGCGGGCGCAGCCGGCTCATGCCATCAGATAGCACTGCGTCAGCGCCTGCGCGATATATTTGCGCACCATGCTCACCGACACGCCGAGCTGCTCGGCGATTTCAGCGTGCGTGAGGCCGTCTATCTGACTCATCACGAAAGCGCTTTTCGTATTGGGTGACAGGCCGTTCAACGCCTGATCCACGAGCAAGAGCGCCTGCGTCACTTCCGCCATGCTTTCCGCCGACGGCGTGACGGCTTCTTCCCGATGGACGAGCGTTTCGAGGTACGCGCGTTCCAGGTCGCGGCGGCGCCACATCTCGTAGGTGAGACGCTGGGCGATGACCGTGAGAAAGGCCCGTGCATCGCGCACGGCTGTCAGGTCCTGCACATCCGCCAGTTCTGCAAACGATGACGACGCGAGATCCTCGGCGTCGGCCGGCGAGCCGACGCGCCTTTGCAGCTTCGACTTCAGCCATGCATAGCTCGCGCGGAATTCACTGGTCAGCCATGCCGCACGCGAGCGCGTGCGTTCGTCGTCGACGTCGCTTCTCGTGGGGGAGCCACTGATCGGTGAGCTGTAATTCATATGAAACGGATTCCTGGACCCGTGGCGTCAAGGCACGCAAGCGTGCACGAAAACAGCACATGAGAAGCGCACATTATTTGCGCCGCCACGCCTCTGGAAGTGACAACGCCTCTGCGCAGCGCCCAGGCTTGAGTATGCCATTACAAAAACCGCCGGAGTCAAAGTGGTTTGAAACCAACGCAATATTTTGTGCCGTCGTTTCGCCGTCGAAAAATCACGCTGCCGTCGGCCGATAAGTCTGACGAATCCGTGAACGATACGGATACCGCATCGTCGACAAACCAAGGAATCGTCGAATCGTGGTGAGGCGACGATCGGAATGAGGACGGCGAATTCCCGACATCGCAACCTGCGCTGAAAAGGTATTCCGCCGAGCGCCGCCGCCGCGGAAAAACGTCCCTCACTTCGGCCGACCGGCGATTTAATTCGCAAAAGTCGTTTGCGTCGTGACGCGTACGATTTCGGCAGTGTCGGGGCAGGGCCGGGAACCGCCTGCCGTGACGTTTCCTCCTTACTCCCGAGTTGTGCTCGATCCATGAATTTTCTGCTCTGCACGCCTGCCGAAGGCTACGCCTCCGATGCCGATTGCCTCGTGATCGGTTTGTTCGAAAACCAGAAACCGTCTGCGACGTGGGCGATGCCCGATCGCGCGGTCGCGGCACGCATCGACCGTTTGTGGAAGGCAGGCGATATCGATGGAAAGGTCGGTTCGACATGCTGGTTGCACGAAGTGCAACACATGGGCGCATCGCGCATCTTGCTGGTCGGGCTCGGCACGTCGGAGGCGCTCGACCGTCGACGCTATGGGCAGGCACTGCGTGCTGCCTGGCGCGCCGTACTCGCCACCCGGCTCACGAAGGCGAATATCGCGCTGACACTCGCGCCGGTGATCGACCTCGACGCAGCCGCCCGCGTGCGCGCTGCCGTGCTTGAATTGCGCGAGGAGCGTTATCGCTTCGTCGACATGAAAAGCGAGAAAGACGATGTTCCTTGCTCATTGACCACAGCGGTGTTCGCAGTCGAAGCCGATGCGATGAAAGCCGCGAAGCGAGTCATCCGGCGCGCCGTGGCACTGGCAAACGGCATCGATCTCGCGCGCGATCTCGGCAATATGCCCGGCAACGTTTGCACGCCCGCATGGCTTGGGAATACGGCAAGGAAGATCGCCCGCGACTGGGACATGAAGGTGGACGTGTTCGGACCGCAACGTATCACCGCGTTGAAAATGGGCGCATTCCTGAGCGTCGCGCGCGGCTCGGCACAACCGGCGCAACTGATCGTCCTCCAGTATCGCGGCGCCGGCCCGCGCACGGCGCCCGTCGTGCTGGTCGGCAAAGGCATCACGTTCGATTCGGGCGGGATTTCGCTCAAGCCTGCCGAAGCCATGGACGAGATGAAATACGACATGTGCGGGGCGGCCGCGGTGCTGGGTGCGATGCAGGCCGTCGCCGAGATGGGGCTGCGGCTGAATGTCGTCGCGATCATTCCGGCTTGCGAGAACATGCCCGGCGGCGATGCGAACAAGCCGGGCGACATCGTCACGAGCATGAAGGGCCTCACGATCGAGGTGCTCAACACCGACGCGGAGGGGCGACTCATTCTGTGCGATGCCCTCACGTATGCGGAGCGCTTCCGGCCCGCCGCCGTGATCGACGTGGCCACGCTCACGGGAGCGTGCGTCGTCGCGCTCGGCCATCATCGCAGCGGCCTGTTCGCCAATGACGATGCACTTGCCGACGCGTTGCTGCATGCGTCTGAAGCCGCGTCGGACGCGATATGGCGTCTGCCCGTCGACGACGCGTACGGCGAGCAACTGAAATCGAATTTCGCCGATCTGGCGAATATCGGCGGACGCGCGGCGGGCAGTATTACGGCAGCCTGTTTTCTGTCACGCTTCGCGCAGGCATATCCGTGGGCGCATCTCGACATCGCAGGCACCGCGTGGCGAAGCGGCGCGACGAAAGGCGCGACCGGCCGGCCGGTCGCATTGCTCGTGGAGTATCTCGCGAGTCGCGTGCAAGCGTGAATTCGCACGCCGCGCGCCGGCCGGCTCGAGTCCGGCGCGGTGCTCGACGGTGAAACGGCGCGCGCCCCTGCGAATGACTGGCTGCGACTATACGAGACCAAGAGGACGAGACCCAAACATGTATTGGCCTGTGGGGGCGGCGCAAACCTGTTATCAGCGTGAACAAGCCCCAAGCGCCATGGCCACGCAGCCTGCTTCACTCCGCATCGTCAATGCGACCCGTCGTGTCGGATCCCCGCCGCATCGCGTTGCCGAAGTTTCGCGTACAGCGTCGTGCGTGAAATGCCCAGTTGCCGCGCGGCCGCCGACACGTTGCCGTCGTGCTCGTCGAGCGCGCGCCGGATCGCATCGAGCGACTGTTCGTGCAGGCTGGCGTTGGCGTTGGCGTTGGCGTGCGGGCGGACGGCCGGCGCCGCGGTGCACACGTCCTCCGCGTCGGCGAGCACGTCGGCGTGGCGCGTTGCGCTCGCGCGATCGAGCGGTGCACGCACGGTGCGCACCCATACGTGGCTACCATCGTCGCGCGCGATCCGTTGCGGCGTGCGTGCCGGTGTCAGCAAACGGCGCTGCTGTGCGGGCGTGGCGCCGGGCAACAACTGCCGGAGATCGTGCGGCGCCACCGGCCCGGCAGGCGCGAGGTCGAGCATCTGGCGTGCCAGGCGGCTCACTGCGCGCACGCGGCCCGCTTCGTCGAGCGCAATGACGCCGGCGAGCGGCGTGCCGAGCCAGCGCGGATCGAATTGCACCTGCAACAGATGGCAGTCGCGCAGCATCGCATAGAGCCGCTGCTCGGCGGATAGCGACGCATGCCGGAACGGCTCGCGCAGTTGCGCGACGTTGCGCCGGCCGATGCCGGTGATATCGAGCGCGCCGATCACTTCGCCGTCGAAGCCGACCAGCGGCACCGCGAGACAGAACACCCGCGAGAACGCGTCGAGATAGTGCTGCGCGCCCGCGACGATGGCCTCGGCGCCGTCGTGAATCACGCAGCTCGGCGCGGTCGTGCCGATGTTCGGTTCGACGATCCGGCGCCCGGCGACGATCGGCGTCAGCAGCGCGTCGTCGCATTGCGGGCTGCGCCGCGCATGGACGACCGTGCCTTGCGGATTGACGCACATGATCGTCCATTCGCTGCCGCCGAATGCGGCCCACAGCGGCTCGATTTCCTGCGCGACGCAGCGATGGAGCCGGCGGTCCGCGCGCGATTCGTCGTGCTCGCGCTGCATTTCATAGCGGGCGGTTTGCCACGGCCGGAGCCCGGCGTCGCGCGAGCGCAGCCACGAGCGCGCGACGCTGGCGGGCAATGCCGTTTCCGGCAGCGGTTCGCCCGCGGCGAAGCGGGCGCGGAGCCGGTTCAGGTCGACCGGCCGTGCAGGGGATTCGGGGGCCATGTTCACGCTGCGCTCCATATGGGTGAAGGTCCGGGCGCGCGTGCCGCGCCGGCGTATCGAGCGAATGCGTAATATAGCCCGGTGCCCGGAATGCGGCATTTTTCTTCCCGACCGGGCGCCGTGCGTGCCGCCGCGAGGGGCGGCGGCACGCA